>CAVPLE010000001.1:0-3583 GCA_963705865.1 uncultured Holophagaceae bacterium
TTCCGGCTGGACAACCTCTCGGATCCCCGGATGACCCGCGTGCTGAACCAGGTCGCCGAGCGGTTCCGCTGGGCGCCCAGGCCAGCGCCCAGCGGCCGGGGCATGGGCCTCGCCTGCGCGGTCTACCGCGGCACCTATGTGGCTGCCATGGCCGAGGTGGCCGTGGACAAGGCCACCGGGCAGGTGCAGGTGAAGCGGGTGGTCATGGCGCAGGACATGGGGGTCGTGGTGAACCCCGATGGGGCCCTCCAGCAGCTGGAGGGTTGCATCACCATGGGGCTGGGTTACGCGCTTTCAGAGGAGGTCCGGTTCAAGGGCGGTGACGTGCTGGAGAAGAACTTCGACACCTACGGAATCCCACGGTTCTCGTGGCTCCCGAAGATCGAGACCATCCTCATCGACAACCCGGACGTCCCGGCCCAGGGCGGTGGCGAGCCAGCCATCACCGTCATGGGCGCCCTCCTCGCCAATGCCATCCATGACGCCGTCGGGGTGAGGCTGTTCCAGCTCCCCATGACGCCGGAGCGGATCAAGGCCGGCCTGCCGCACGGTTGACACGGCGGGGCCGAAGGCCCCCGAACTCCTATAGCCCCCGCGCCCACTCCGGCCGCAGCGGGGTTTGGCCTGCGAGCGCCGCGTCGATGGCGGCCAGAATCTCCTCCAGAGGGCGCACCCGGTAGCGCTTGTCCCGGTACATGGCGCAGTAGGTGCATGCATTCCACGAACAGCCCAAGGTTGCCTGGAGGATGAACGATTCGGCCTCGCTGGGCGGGCGGAAGGGGGGCTCGTCGTAGCGCATGAGGACATTCTCCCGCATCAGGCCGGGCCGGCGCCAAAGGGGGCGTACTCCCCTTTGGTAGAATGATGTCGTCCCCGCGAGGTCTCCATGCGAGCAGGTCGCGGTAGGTTCGGGTCCGATGCACCTTCAGCGCCGCTGGGTCCTGCGGCGGTCCATCTGCTGCTCGTCGCCTGGGTCGCCCTGATGGCCCTGCTGGTGCCCGATGTGGCGTGGGGGTCCCAGACCGCCGAGCGGAAGGTGTGCGTCGCCCGGGTCCAGGGGACCATCGGCCCGGCGACGGCAGGCTACCTCGCACGGGCCATCGGGGAGGCCGCGGGCCAGCAGGCCGAGTGCCTGATCATCGAACTCGACACGCCGGGCGGGCTCCTCGACTCGACGAAGGAGATCATCCAGAGCTTCCTCCGGTCGCCGGTTCCCATCGTCGTGTACGTGTCGCCCCAGGGGGCCTGGGCCGGCAGCGCGGGGTGTTTCATCACGATGGCCGCCGACGTGGCGGTGATGGCGCCCTCCACCAGCATCGGGGCGGCCCATCCGGTCGGGATCGGCGCTGGCAGCGAGAAGCAGGACGAGGTGATGAAGCAGAAACTGGAGAATTTCGCCTCCAGCTACCTCGAGGCCATCGCCGGGAAGCGGCATCGCAACATCGAGTGGGCCAGGGCCTCGGTGCGCGAGAGCGCCTCCATCACCGCCGACAAGGCCCTCCAGCTGAACGTGGTGGATCTCATCGCCAACGACAGGCCCGACCTGCTGAAGCAGCTCCAGGGCAGGGCGGTCGGTGAGCGGCGCCTGGAGACCGCGGGGGCCGCCATCCTCGAGATCCCGATGTCGGCGAGGGAGAAGGCGTTCCAGATGATCGCGCATCCCCAGGTGATGCTGATCCTGATGCTGGTCGTCGTGTACGGGATCATCGGGGAGTTGACCAGCCCCGGCGCCATCCTGCCGGGCGTGACGGGCGTGATCGCGCTATTGCTGCTGCTGTACCTCTCCTCGGTGCTGCCGATGAACGTCACCGGGCTGGCGCTGATCGTCGTGGGGATCCTGCTGTTCACCATCGACGCCTTCGCCCCGACGCACGGTGTGCTCACGGCCGGCGGCGTCATCGCCTTCTTCCTCGGGTTGCTCATGCTGTTCGACCGGGGGGAGCCCTTTCTGCGCCTGTCGCTGATGTGGTTGCTGCCCGCCACCATCGTCACGGCCCTGTTCTTCATGTTCGTGGCCGGGGCAGGCATCCGGGCCCAGCGGCTCCCGGCCAGGACCGGCGCAGAGATGATGCTGGGCCGGAGCGTGGTGGCCACGGCGCCGATCGCTGCCTCCCACGGGAAGGTGTTCCTCGAGGGCGAGTACTGGGATGCCGTCAGCGCCGTGCCCATCGCGGCGGGCCAGCTCGTGGAGATCGTCGCTTTGCACGGACTGACCTTGACGGTGAAACCGATGGGGACTTCCAAGGAGGACCAGCCATGAACGAATTCCTGTTGTACCTGGGGCCCTGGATCGCCGTGCTCCTCGCACTCGGACTGATCGTCCTGCCCCAGGCGGCGCGCATCCTGCGGGAGTACGAACGGGGCGTGATCTTCCGCTGGGGCAAGCTCAAGGGTGCCAAGGGCCCGGGCCTGATCTTCCTGATCCCCTTCATCGACCGCATGGTGCGGATGGACCTGCGCGTGGTGACCATCGACGTGCCCAAGCAGGAGGTCATGACCCGTGACAACGTACCCGCGACCGTGGATGCCGTGGTCTATTTCCGCGTCGTGGATCCCGAGTCAGCGGTGGTCAAGGTCGAGAACTTCCTCAAGGCCTCATCCCTCATCGCCCAGACCACCTTGCGCAAGGTGCTCGGCCAATCGGAACTGGACGAACTCCTCGCCCATCGCGAAAAGATCAATGTCCAGCTGCAGGAGATCATCGACCGCCAGACCGCGCCCTGGGGCGTGAAGGTGAGCACCGTGGAGGTGCGCGACGTGGTGCTGCCTGATGGGATGAAGCGCGCCATGGCGAAGCAGGCCGAAGCCGAGCGGGAACGGCGCGCCAAGGTCGTCAACGCCGAGGGTGAATTCCAGGCCGCGGAGAAGATGGTGCAAGCCGCCGCCATGATGGCGGAGCAGCCCATCTCGCTCCAGCTGCGGTTCCTCCAGACCATGGTGGAGATCTCCAGCGAGCACAACACCACCAGCTTCATCCCTCTGCCGAGCGAGCTCTTCCGACCCTTCATCCAGAAGGGGTAGGGCGGCACCTGCCTTTTGATGCCTCGACCGGATCCGATACGCCCTGTCGCTTAATAGACACCCAGGAGTTCCACACCCGATTCGGCCAGGAGGGCGCTGGCCTGGGCACTGTCCTCTGCTTCCAGGCGGATGGCCAGGCCGCAGTCCGAGCTGATGTGGCGCGGTTTTGTGACCAGTCTGCAGGTGATCCCGGCGTTCTTCAGCACCCGTTCCGCTTTGTAGGTCAGGTAGGTGCTTTGGAACACGAAGATCGGGGCCGCCGTCGGCATGGCGCTTCAGCCAACGGAGGAGGATGCGGGCGCGAGCTGCCGGGCGGCCTTCTGGTGATCTCTCGTGACGCAGCGCACCGCCTCGATGGCCGCGTCCACATCGGCGAGGGTGTTGAAGTAGCCGGGGCTTAGGCGCACGGCGCCCATGGGGAACGTGCCCATGGTCCGGTGCGCGTCCGGGGCGCAATGGAGGCCCACGCGGACGGCGATATCGAACGCCTCGTCAAGCCGGTTCCCCATCTCCGCGGGATCCATGCCACGCAATACGTAATCGTAGTCGAGCAACAGAGCCA
>CAVPLE010000002.1:0-8204 GCA_963705865.1 uncultured Holophagaceae bacterium
GTCCGCCGCCGTGGAAGTGCCCACGGCCCTGGGCTGGCTGCGCCCCATCATCCTGCTCCCGGCCTGCGCCCTCACGGGCCTGGCGCCCCTGCAGCTGGAGGCCATTCTGGCCCATGAGCTGGCCCACATCCGCCGGGGAGACTTCCTGGTGAACCTGCTCCAGTCCCTGGTCGAGGTCGTGCTCTTCTACCACCCCGCCATGTGGTGGCTCTCCGGCCGCATCCGCGCCGAGCGCGAGCTCTGCTGCGACGACGTGGCGGCGGCCCTCTGCGGCGATCCCCTGATCCTGGCCCGCGCCCTCACCGACCTCGAGACCCTGCGCGAACCGACCTCTCCCTCTTCCACCCATCTGGCCCTGGCCGCCAACGGAGGCTCCCTCATGCATCGCATTCGCCACCTGCTCCAGCCCACCACGCCCACCACCAGCAGCGCCCGTACGGCCGCCCTGGCCCTGCTGGCCGCCTCCCTCCTGGGCGCCGCGGGCGTGGCCTTCCAGGACAAGGACAAGGAGCCCGCACCCAAGACCGGCCAGCGCACGCGGATGAAGGTGATCGACGGCGACCGCCAGGTGGACGTGCGCCAGGAGGGTGAGGTCCAGCTCGATCCCGCGGCGAAAGAGCCCGTGACCGTGCCTGGCGCCGGCAGCTTCCGGGTCGATGAGAAAAAGGGCGGGAAGGCCCGGACCTACAGCGCCACCAAGGACCAGCACACCTACACCGTGGACGGGCAGGAGAAGCCCCTGGACGCCGAAGGGGAGGCCTGGCTGCGCGGCATCGTGAAGGACGCCGCCAAGGCCCAGGCGGGACGCGACAGGGCCCGCCACATCGAGATTCGCACTCGGCATATCGAGGACAGCACCCAGGACATGGAAGCCCGGGAGCGGGAGCTGGATGCCCGTTCGCGCGACATGGAAAGCAGAATGAAGGACCTGGAACACCGCGCCCAGGGCATGACACCGGAAGACCGAGCCAAGCTTCAGGCAGAGGCAGATCGACTGAAGGCCGAAGGCGAGAACCTGAAGGCCGAAGGGGAACGCTGGAAAGTGGAAGCCGAACGACTCAAGGCCAACCCCGAGATGCAGGCCCTCATCGCCAAGGCGGAGCACGAGGGCCGCAGGGTGAGCGTGGAAGTTCGCAAGCATCAGGACGGTGCTCCCGAGGGCGAAGAGGTGATCGTCGAGGGGATGGACAAAGAGATCCGCATCCCGCCGATCCACATCCCGAAGATGCGTTTCCGCCACCTGCCCTCGATGGGTCCCGGCGGCGACCCCCAGGTGGAGATGGCCGCGATCAAGGCCGAGCTGAAGGCCCTCCAGACCCGCCTCGATCAGTTGCAGAAGCAGATGGCCACGACGCGCACGACGCCCAAGGCGCCGAAGGCCCCACCGACCCCCAAGGCGGCCCCGGTCCCGCCGGCACTCCCTCCCGCGCCAAAACAACCCGGCAGCTGATCTTCCTGCCTTCAGCTGTGAAAGGGGCCCGCGACGCGGGCCTCATTCATAGCTGACGTAGAAAGGTTTCGACCCTTTCCCAGTCCCGGGTCACGGGAAAAGGCGGGAGCGCCGCCCGCACCTGCGCCGCGTAGCGCTTCCCCAACCGGTCCTCGCTGGGCAGCATGAGGCGCGGGTCCAGCACGGCCACCACGCCCCGATCGGCGCGGGTGCGGATGAGGCGGCCGATGCCCTGCTTGAGCTTGAGCGTCATCTGCGGCACCTGGATGCCGATGAAGCCGAGCCCCTCGCGCTGGGCGTCCGCCTCGCGAATGCGCGCCTGGAGCACGGGATCGTCCGGGGGCGCGAAGGGCAGCGCCGAGACCACCACCAGGCTGAGGGCGTCCCCCGGCAGGTCCACGCCTTGCCAGAAGCTGGCGAGACCCAGCAGGGCGGCGGAGGGCGTGGCCCGGAAGCGGTCCAGCAGCTGGGTGCGCGACAAGCCATCGCCCTGCACGAAGAAGGTCATCTCCGGCAGGGCTTGTTCCAGCCGGGGCCGAAAGGCGGCCAGCATCTTGCGGCTGGTGAAGAGCAGCAGGGCCCGGCCCCGGCTGGCCCGCAGCATGCGTTCCATGGCCGAGAGCGACGCCTCGATCCAGGCGGGATCGCCCACGCCGCCGCCGTTGCCTGGGCGGCGTTCGGGCAGATCCGGCGGCACGAAGAGCAGGCCCTGGGCTTCGAAGTCGAAGGGGCTCTCCACGTGCTCGGAGGCCTCCACCTCGACTTTGGTGAGGCCCAGGCGCAGACCGAGGCCATTGAAACCGCGGCCATCGCGCAGCGTCGCGCTGGTCAGCACCACACTCTCAAAGCCGCGGCGGACGTGCTGGTGGAAGAAGGGCCGCACATCCACAGGGTTCGACTTGAAGTGGACGAGGTTCGGGCCTTCGCGGTTGAGCGTGGACACCCAGCCGTCGGGCTGGGCGAAGATCTGCTCCATGCGGGAGAACGCTGTGCCCACGCGCTCGGCGAGGCGCATCCAGGCGGGATTCTCGGGATCGGCGGCACCGAGGCGGCGCGTCTCCATCCACAGGGGGTGGCCCGCCTCTACCCATGCGCCCACGGCATCCGCCAGAGCCTTCATCTGCGGTCCCGGCGCCAGCAAGGGCAGCACGCCGCCTTCCAACGGCACCCAGGACAGGATGTCGGACCAGGCCCGCTCCCAGGGCTCCAGCAGGGCCGCGAGGCCCGCGCCCGAGCCCCTGGCGGCGTCGCGCAGATCCGTGAAGAGCAGGTTCATGGCGCGGCTGGACCAGGCCTCGGCGCAGCTCTCCGTGAGCTGTTCCTCCAGGTCGTGGGCCTCGTCGAGGATGAGCACCGGCGCGTCCGGCAGCACCTGGCCGAAGGCGGATTCGCGCAGCACGCGGTCCGCCAGCAGCAGCGCGTGGTTCACGATGATGAGATCGGCCTCGGCCACTTCCGCCCGCAGTTTCGTGAGGTAGCAGTCCTCGTAGCGGGGGCACTGGCGGCCCGTGCAGCGCTCGGCGCGGGCGTTGATCTTGTCCCAAAGGGGTGATTCGCCCTCGCCAAAGCGACCCAGGCCCTCGCGGTCGCCGTCCTGGGTCTCGCGGGTCCAGCGCTGGAGGGCCAGCCAGAGCTGCTGATCGGCGCGGGAGAATTCCAGGTGGGCATCCGACGACACGGCTTCCCAGGCGGTTCTGCAAAGGTAGTTGGCGCGACCCTTGGCCAGGACGGCCTTGACGGGACGGCCCAAGATGCCGGCGGCCCGGGGGACGTCCTCTTCCAGCAGCTGGCGCTGAAGCTGCTTGGTGCGGGTGGCCACAAGAATGGGGTGGCGTCCCGCCGCCAGAGCCGGGACCAGGTAGCCCAGGCTCTTGCCGGTGCCGGTTCCCGCCTCCACGGCCTGGATCACGGCCTCGGGCCGGGCATCCGACTCGCCGCCACCGTCGCGCCACTTCTGGAAGCGGGCGGTGCCTTCCACGACGGTGTTATGCACCAGCTCCGCCATGCGCCGCTGGCCGGGCCGGTCCTCGGCGCCCGGAAAGCACGCGAAGATCCGGCCCTCCGGCGGGGCGAAGAAGCGGTCCATGGGATGCGCCATCCGTCCAGTGTCCCCCAAAGGCGGAAAAAGGGCGAATGGCCTATTTGTGGTAGTCCTTGCCCCGCAGGATCGTGAACGCCCGGTACAGCTGCTCCAGGAGCATCACCCGGCTCAATTCATGCGGGAAGGTCAGGGGCGACAGGCTCAGCTGCTCGCGCACCTCGGCCTTGAGGACCGGGTCGAAGCCGTGGCTGCTGCCCAGGATGAAGGCCAGGCTCTCGCCCCGGTCCATGCGCTCGCCCAGCCACTTCGCCAGCGCCGCACTATCCCGGAGTTTTCCTTCCGGCGTGAGCAGGACGGGGCATGCCACGGCCTTCAGCCTCGGGCGCAATCGCTCGGCTTCTTCCTTGAGCTGGCGGGCCGGGCTCCCCTTGCCTTCGGTCAGTTCGGCCACCTCGATCCGGGCATAGGGGCGAAGCATGTCCAGGTAGTGCCGCTCCAACCCCCGGCAGGGTTCCAGGCGCAAGCGGCCGAAGGCGATCAATCCAATGGGATACACGATCCCATTGTGATGAATTTCCCTTGGCAGCGCAGCGGGAAGACTGCAACATCCAATCATCCCGACCATCCCGTTCCGGAGGTTATCTCATGCGACGTACCCTGATGCTGCCCCTCGCCAGCCTGCTCCTCGTGCCCGCATTCGTGGGCTGCGGCGGTGATGAGATCCCGACCACCCCACCGGCCGCCGCCACCGAACCGGCCGATATCCTCTACCACCTGCAGTACCTCGCCGTACGCAAGGACTTCAAACACATCGCCCTCATCGCCCCCATCACGCCCGACGTGGTGTTCCCTTCGGCCCGCCAGATGCACATGGACGCCAAGGCGCTGGGCCTCACCCTCACGCCCGAGGAACTGAAGGGCCTGGGCGTCGAGCAGCTGGCAGCCAAGCTCGACGAGCTGCCGGGGGGACCTGATCCCGTCAACTTCCCCGACTACACCGTGAAAGAAGCCCGGTTGGCCTACAACGCCGGCATCTACCGCCTGACCAAGGGCCTCACCGCCAAGTCTTGGGGCAAGATGCGGCACATGGGCATCACGGACAACGCGGCGGCCCGGCAGTTCGGCTCCCAGACCATCGTGAAGGACATGACGCTGGGCTTCGACGGCACCAAGATCCTTTCCGTCAGCTGCCTCAAGAAGCCGGATGGCAACTATGGCGTCTCCTTCATGCGCTACCTGGTGTCCGTCAAGAGCCTGAAGCAATAGCAGCACCTGCTTTCCCCCGCCGCAGCCCCGGGCGACCGGGGCTGCGCCATGCTTGGGCCGGCCCTGCAGCAAGCCTTCCAGGATGTGGTGGGGGACCTGAAGCTGCACCGGGCGCACCGGTGCCAAGGTCCAGGCGCTTCGGCGGGTGAGAGAGGCCAAGGAACTGCGTGACGGACAGGCCACCCGTCACAAGACGGCCCCGCCCGGCTATTGCGGGTGGCTTTTCCTTCTGACGCCTGGGAAAATCGCCTATTGGGTTGGCGGGGCGTCCCTAGACACCGGCCCGAGGAGGATTCATGTCCAAGAGGAATGTCGTCCATGTGGTCGGCACGGGCACCATCGGCGAACCGCTGATCGGCCTGCTGACGGAGTACAAAAAGGAACTGGGTATTGACGACGTGACGTTCCACAAGAACACCGTCAGCGAGCGCCCCAAGGTGAAAGCCCTGCTGCGCCGCGGCGCCAAGCTCGTGGTGGATCCCGACAAGGTGGAAGGTTTCAAGGCCTGGGGCATCGAACCCGCCATGCTCCACGACCAGGCGCTCAACGAGGCCACGGTGGTCATCGACTGCAGCCCCAAGGGCCTGGACATGAAGGAGAAGCTCTACACGCACTACGAGCACAACACCAAGGGCTTCATCGCCCAGGGCAGCGAGTTCGGCTTCGGCACCATGTACGCGCGGGGCATCAACGATGACGTGCTCAAACAGAGCGGGCAGTACGTGCAGGTGGTGAGCTGCAACACCCACAACCTCTCCTGCATCATCGACACCCTGGCCCTGGCCGAAGGCGAGGACAACCTGCTCGAAGGCAGCTTCGTCTGCATGCGCCGCGCCAACGACATCAGCCAGGTGAAGGACTTCTGCCCCGCGCCCCAGGTGGGCACCCACAAGGACGGCAAGTTCGGCACCCATCACGCCCGCGACGCCTACCACCTGTTCCAGACCCGGGGTCTGGAGCTGAACCTCTTCAGCAGCGCCATCAAGCTTTCCACCCAGTACATGCACAGCCTCTGGTTCGACCTGCGCCTCAAGCGGCCCACCGATCTTGAGACCCTCAAGGCCCGCATCAAGGCCAATGACCGCATCGCCATCACCGAGAAGAAGGACGCCAACACCGTGTTCTCCTTCGGCCGCGACCAGGGCCACTACGGCCGCATCCTCAACCAGACCGTGATCCCCATCAGCACCATGACCATGCCCAACGAGAACCGCGTGGTGGGCTTCTGCTTCACCCCCCAGGACGGCAACAGCCTGCTCTCCAGCGTGGCCGCCGCCCTGCGCTTCATCCACCCCGAGGACTTCGAGGAGCGCATCCAGGTGCTCAAACCGTACTTCTTTGATGAGGTGTAGGCAGCCTCGAATCGCTGTGCGATTCGAGTCGTGAAGCGGGCCCGCGCTGCGGGCCCGTTTTAATGGAATGCTTTTCCCAGACCCACAGGGACGACCATGCATATCACCGCGACCTACACCCTCACTTCCGGCGAGGCTCTCCGGGGCGCGCGGACCTTCAAGCGCATCTGGTACCAGGTATCCGTGGGGGCGGGCGTGGGGCTGATGCTGCTGGGCGCCTACAGCCTCACCCCGGGCCAGCAGCGCGTGCCCGGCTTGTTCCTCATCCTGAACGGCCTGCTCTTCGCGCTGCTGCCAGAGATCGTCCTCCGCCTGGCCCGACGCCGGCGCGGCGCCGATGCCTACACTCCCGTGGAAGTGGTCTTCGACGACGAGGGGCTGACCCTGCGTACCGAATCCAGCGAGGGCGGCCTGCCTTGGGCCGACTTCGCGAAGATCCAGCGCCAGAGCGGCTTCTGGATCTTCCGCACCGCCCCGTCCCGGGCCGTGCTCCTGCCCGAACGGGCGCTGGATGCCGCCGCCTGCGCGGAGCTGGAGGCCTTCCTCCGGGTCCGCAAGTTGATGCAGTGATGAACCTCGAAGGGCCGGTGGATCTCGTCGCCCAGACCCTGCTGGGCATGGTGCTGGTACGCGGAGAGGTGGTCCTCCGCATCACGGAGGTGGAGGCCTACGGCGGCCCGGAGGACAGTGCCAGCCACGCGCGCCACGGCCGCACCACCCGCAACGCGCCCATGTGGGGACCGCCGGGCCACGCCTACCTCTACTTCTGCTACGGCGTGCATTGGATGCTGAACGTGGTGACCGGGCCCGAGGGTCAGGCTTGTGCCGTGCTCATCCGCGGGGCGGAGGTGGTCTCCGGGCTCGAGACCGTGCTGGCACGGCTTGGCGCGGCCAAGGCCTCGCCCCAGCTCTGCGCGGGCCCCGGCAAAGTGGCCCAGGCCCTGGGCCTGGACCGCACCTTCGCCGGCCACGAACTGCTGGCCCCCGGCGGGCTCGAATTGCGGCCCGGGACGCCGCCTGCGGTCATCCTCGCGGGCCCCCGCCTGGGCATCGCCTTCGCGACCCCGGAGGACCAGGCCCGCCCCTGGCGCTTCGCCGATGCCGACAGCCGCGCCGTCCTGCAACGGAAGGCCCTCGGCCCTCTCTGAATCCGTCTATGCTTCCTCCCGGGAGGCCGCCATGCCCTATGTGAACATCCGCATCACTCGCGAGGGCGCCACCGCCGAACAGAAGGCCCGGCTCATCCAGGGGGCCACCCAGCTCCTGGTGGAGCTTCGACGTCACCGAGTCGATGCGCTGGCTGTTCACCCCGGATTCGTCGTTGACGCTCAGCAGGGACGGCAGCACCGAACGTCAGGAGAACGCCAGGCCGGTGGACGCGTTGCGTTCACATCAGGCCCGCGAGGTGCTGCGTCGCGCCCAAGCCATGGCCTACTGACGTGGCACCGGTCGGGGCCCACCGACCGCAGCGACTGCTGGTTCCTCCGGGGCACGGGACAGCGAATACCAGGCCGCCACGGCGCATGCGGCCGCCAACGCCACGTGAATCCACGAATACATGCCGTGCGAGCCGTCGGGTTTGAAGATCACCATGATCCACGTCGAGAACCCTGCGATGAGCGCGATGGCGGCGCGACTCTGCCACAGCGTCGACAGCACGGCGAGCGGCCAGGTGTAGTACCAGGGCAGCGCGGCGGGCACGAACAGCACCACCACTCCGAGCGCCAGCGTGATCCCCGTCAGGGCGTCGCGGTCGGTGTGCCGAAAGCGCCACCACAGCAACGGAAGTGAGATGACGATGATGGCGATCCCGATGATGCGGGTGACTTCCAGTACCGCATAGAAGTTGACCGGCAGGAACAGCCCTCCGATGGCGTTGATCATGTTGGCCGCGGCAGTGGGCAGCGTCAGCCAGTTGATGATCTTCACCGATCCGGCCAGTGCGGTCAGCCAGCCCAGGCCGACGCCGGCCAGCCACGACAGCACCGCGAACACCGCACCGAAGATCACCGCCGATGCCGCGGTGGCGACAGCGAAGGCCGCCACCGGCTGGTACCCGCGGGTGTCGCGCAGGCGCCGCATCCACACCCACACC
>CAVPLE010000003.1:0-3045 GCA_963705865.1 uncultured Holophagaceae bacterium
TCAGCCTGGGTCGCGGTCAGGGTGGGCTCGGCTCCCGCCTGGAGGGCCGCCCAGGCCGCGGCCTTCTGGCGTTCCGGCCAGTCCAGCACGGTGAAGGCGAGGGCCCAGAGGGCGAGGTCCATGGGGTGTTCCAAGGGGATCGAGGCTATCCTTGCCACCTGAAGTGGTGGAGCGCAAGGGCTTTCCCCTTGCTTTCCCTCTCCGCACGGCTACACTGGTTCTCTTGGTTGTTTCCATCTTTGGTTCGTGAGGTTCCCATGTCCCGTCAATGCGAAATCTGCGGTAAGAAGCCCCAGTTCGGGAACAACGTCTCCCACTCGAACAACGTCACCAAGCGCCGGTGGAACCCGAACATCCAGCGCGTGCGCGCCCTGGTGGGCGGCGCCCCCAAGCGGCTGCGCGTCTGCACCTCCTGCATCCAGGCCGGCAAGGTCCTGAAGGCGGTCTAGGGTCAGGCACGACCCCGAAAAGGCGGCCCGTACGGGCCGCCTTTTCGCGTTCGCGAGGCTGGCGGTAGGAGTCAGGAGGTTGGCCCCGGTGGAACCATCGGCCGCTCCAGGCCTGCACGGCCCAAAGGTAGATAAGGGTGTGGCCCGCAGGGCCACCGCAGAAAGCCGTACCTCCAGCCTCCAGCCTCCAGCCTCCAGCCTCCAGCCTCCAGCCTCCAGCCTCCAGCCTCCAGCCTCCAGCCTCCAGCCTCCAGCCTCCAGCCTCCAGCCTCCAGCCTCCAGCCTCCAGCCTCCAGCCTCCAGCCTCCAGCCTCCAGCCTCCAGCCTCCAGCCTCCAGCCTCCAGCCTCCAGCCTCCAGCCTCCAGCCTCCAGCCTCCAGCCTCCAGCCTCCAGCCTCCAGCCTCCAGCCTCCAGCCTCCAGCCTCCAGCCTCCAGCCTCCAGCCTCCAGCCTCCAGCCTCCAGCCTCCAGCCTCCAACCTCCAGCCTCCAGCCTCCAGCCTCCAACCTCCAGCCTCCAGCCTCCAACCTCCAGCCTCCAGCCTCCAGCCTCCAGCCTCCAGCCTCCAGCCTCCAGCCTCCAGCCTCCAGCCTCCAGCCTCCAGCCTCCAACCTCCAGCCTCCAGCCTGCCCACCTGTACACTGACCTCATGCTCCTCGCCCTCGACACCACCACGGAAATCCTGCACCTGGTCCTGATCCGGGGCGAGCGGGTGTGGGCGCGGCGAGTGCTGTCGGGTGTGGGCCGGGGGCACAGCGAGCGGCTGATCCCCACCCTGGATGAGCTCATGGCCGAGGCCGGGGCGGTGCCGCGGGACCTGTCCGGCGTGGCGGTCTGCCTGGGGCCCGGGGGCTTCACCAGCCTGCGCATCGGCGTGGCCACGGCCGAGGGTTTCGGCGTCACGGGCCTGCCCACCTGGGGCTTTTCGGCCTTCGCCCTGCGGGCCGAGGCGCTGCGCCAAGTCAAGGGCCACGCGGGCGTGGCGGGGCCCTGCTGGGTTCTGCTGGACGGCCAGCGCAGCGAGGCCTTCCTGCAGCGTTGGGAAGAAGATGGCCCCACGGAAGCCGCCGCCAAGCAGCCCCTGGCCACCCTGCCCGAACGCCTGGGCGACGACCCCTGGTGGGCGCCGGAGGCTTTCGCGCCCCGGGTGGCGGCTGTGCTGCCTGCCGGGCGCATCCCCCTGGCCGATGAGGGCGCCGCCACCTTGGCGGGTCTGGTGGCCCTGGCCCGGCGCGTGACGCAAGGCGCCCCGGAATCCCCCCTGACGCCCTTCTACCTGCGGGAGACCGACGCCGAGGTGAACTTCCCCCATGCCGCCGCTCATCTATCCGAGGCGTTGCGGAAAGGTGTGGCGCGATGAAGCTGCGGCGGGAGTCCGGCAACTGGCGGCCGGAGGGTGAGGTCCATCGGCTGGCGGAGGGCGAGCCGCTGCCGGAGTGGGTCGCGCGCCTGGACCGGCTGGTCTTCGGGGAGGCCTGGGATGGCCTGTCCTCCCAGGAGGCCCTGTGGGTGATTCCCGAGGTGGCCTTCGCCCGCTGGTCGCGGGTGCCCGCCGCGGGGGAGGCCGAGCTGCTGCGCATCGCCGTGGCCCCCGAGGCGCAGGGCCAGGGCCTGGGCCGCGTCCTGCTGGAGGCCTGCCAGCGCGACCTGGCGGCGGAAGGCCTGGTCCACCTCTTTCTGGAAGTGCGGCCCACCAACGATTCGGCCCTCCGCCTCTACGAAGCCTGCGGCTGGGAACTGTGCGGGCGGCGGCACCGGTACTACACCAACGGCGAGGACGCCCTGCTGTTCCAGCGGGTGGATTGAGGCGCAGGCCGGGCTCGGGCTCAGCGGACGCCCGTGGGTTCCGCCAGAGTCACCGAAAGGGCCTGCAGCAGGGCCGCTCCGTCGCCGCGGAAGGAACTGCCGTGCATGGTGGCGAGGGTGTGGGGTCGCAGGTCCGCCAGGCGGGCGAGGGTGGCCCGGGCCTTGTCCCGGCAGGCGTAGTAGTCCATGCCCGCGAGCATGGCCTCGCTGGGACCGAGGATGTCCCCTTCGGTGATCGGCGGGACCTCCGCGCCGGGCTGAGTGAACAGGTCGCCGCAGAAGAGCGTGCGGGCGGTGGGTACCCAGATCAGCCCCGCGTCCCACCCGTGGGGCACATGGGGTGTGTCCAGCCACTGGATCCGATGGCGCCCCAGGTCCAGCTCCTCGCCATCACCCAGGGCGTGCGGCGGCCGGTCGGCCACGTCGCCCATGGAGACCAGGGCGCTCACCCGGCTGCACAAGGGGACGGCGGTCGGTGCGTGCGCGAGGAAGTCATTCATGGCTCCGCACTCGTCGGCCTCGAAGTGGGAGTAACTCAGGTAGCGCAGCGAGGACACCGGCAACACCCGCTCGATGGCGGTGCGGGTGGCCTCGAAGGCTGCGCAGGCCCGTGTGGAACAACAGGGGCGCCTCGTCCCGGATGAGGATCTGGTTGAAGGTGAAACCGCCCGGGATGGCGGGAATGGGAACACCTGTGCTGATGCGGAAGATCCCATCGGCGATTTCGTCAATGCGGGTGGTCATGGAGGGCCTCGGATGCCACCGGTGGGCGGTCTTCCAGCATGGGGTG
>CAVPLE010000004.1:0-18223 GCA_963705865.1 uncultured Holophagaceae bacterium
GTCGCGGAAGGGGGAGCCTTCCAGCCCACCGGTGGAGAAACCCGTCACGAAGGGCGGCAGATCCGGCAGCACCAGGTCGAGGACCGCGTGGCCATGCCTGGGGCCGAAGTGGTTCACGGCATCCACCACCACGCAGCCTCGGACGCCCTCCGCCCACGCCTCGGCCAGCCCTTCCTCCAGGCCGCGCCAGAAGGCATCGAGGGTGATCTGACCGCGATGGACCACCAGGAAATGGGGTGAGGCCCAGAGATCGAAGCCCACGCCACCTGCCAGCCGCGTGCGCTGCGCCACGGCCCGCACCGCTTCGCGCACGGCCTCGCGGCTGTCCAGCAGGGCGGCCCCGAAGAGGAAGGCCTCGATGAAGCCTTCGAAGGGCACGCAGGCGCCGGCCCACAGGGCTTCAAGGGGCCCGGGAAGGATCAGCGCACGACGCTCGGCCTCACTCCGGACCCACGCTGGATCGAGGGAGCCCTCAAGGTGGGTGTGGCGGTCGATGAGCGGGCAGATCGACGGGTCGCTCATCCCGGCCCCTCCCAGATGGCCTTCTTCCTCACAGCGAATGAGCGCAGCCCACTCGCTACTCGTCGTAGTCGTCCATGCGGAGGTCGCCGGGGTCGAAGCCTTCACCGCGGCCCCGTTCGAGAGGCACGCCGCTTTCGCTGAAAGCCTCCTCGAGATTCTCGGCTTCAGGCTCGGGAGTGAAGTCGTCTTCGATGACGTGGACGCTCTTCTCCTTCTTCACGACGCGGGGTTTGGCGGGGGCCGCCTTCTGGTTCGCGCCGCACTTGGGACACAATGCCTCCGGCTTCCCGAAGTCATAGAACTTCGTCGCGCATTGGAAACACGTAAACTTTTTGCCGAGATCTGCCATTGACTTGTTCCTCGCCCATGCCCAAAGGAACAAGGTTCTACCAGAGTCGGCTGCGGTTGTCACCCTTTCTGATGAGAGGGGTTCAGGGCCAGGGGACTCTTCCCAGCTTGGCGGCATCGTCATCGCATAACTGGTGGACGAGGGTGCTGGTGAAAATCCGGTGTCGAACCTCGACATCCTCGCCGAAACGTTCTACGAAGGTGGCACGGCTGCGTTCGAGCTCGTCCCGGAGCAAGCCATACAGGTTGCCCTGGGTGCGGGCCTGGGCGACCTTTCCCGGGAAGTACAGCTCCACGTCGCCCACCAGGACGCGGGCCAGCCGTTCGGCGGCGGCGCGGGTCTTGGGATCCAGGTCCGCCGCGGGAGGGGCATCGATGGTTTCGGGCACCATCTGCGTGGGCGCGCTCGACTGGGCGCTGGGCTGGGGCGGGAGGGAAGGCGGCTGAGGAGGGGTTGGTTCGTCCTTCGTCGCGGCCAAGCCGCCCAGGGCGGCGGAGGCTGCCAGCACGAGGGCGCGCACCAGTTCCGGATGGTCCAGGTTCTGGCGGAGGCCGCTGTCCACCAGCAGCAGGGCCACGGTCTTCCGCTTGTGGCGGATGGGGAGGATGACCAGGTCGGCGGCCTCGTAGGGGCTGAGCACGGAGAGCAGGGCCGAGTAGCCGGCGCCCTTCTTCCGCAGGGACCGGCCCAGGCCCTGGATGATCGCCTCCAGATCCGGAGGTGGCACCACGGCCCCGGGTTTCAGAGGGGCATTCGCCTCGAAGCCGCGCTGGGCGTAAAAGGAAGCCAGCCCCTGTTTGAGGATGAAGAGGGCACTGCGCTCGACGAGCGGCTGCAGGCCATCAAGCAGGCGCTTGAGCAGATCGCTCTGGGATGGGGCCCCTTCGATGAGGTCGAGAGCTCCCGCGAAGGCCATCATGTTGCTGCTGGTTCCAGGCTCGGTGGGAGCCTGGGCGGGGAGGGCCTGGCGCAGTCGCTCCAGGAGCGCCTCATCAGGGTGGAAGCGCTCCATGGCCAGCTGCCAGGTGGCGATCACTTCCTCGAGCAGACTCTGGTTCTTCTGATTCAGCCACGTTTCCAGAGGCCCGCGTAGGGCGTCGTGGGTGGGCTGGTCCTCAGGGCGGGGGGCGCTCATTGGGGGCTCGTGCGAAAGGTTCGGATCCAGGGTATCCCAGTTCGGGGCGGAACCCCGTCTGCTGGCAATTGGCCCGGGGAACCGATAGGATGGCCCAGGTTCATTGGAGATGGCGGATGGCGGATCTTTCCATTGCGGTGAGGCAGGCTGGTGAGGTGGCGGTACTGCTGCCGGTAGGCTTCATCAACGCCCACACTGTCCGCGAGTTCGAGGAGGCCCTGGAGGGGCTGGTCCGGGACGGACGCTACACCATTCTTCTCAACTGCAAGAATCTCAATTACATAAGTTCCGCTGGCCTGGGCGCCATCATGGGCCTCATCGAGACGGTTCGGGATCACCAGGGCGATATTCTCCTGTCCGACCTCCAACCGAACGTGTTCGCCATCTTCGACACTCTGGGGTTCACCCAGCTCTACCGGGTTTTCGGCGATGAGGACCAGGCGCTGGCCGCGGTCACGCCGGAGCGGAAAAGGTGAACGTGGCCGCCACCATGGAACCAGCCGAGTTCCGACTCGTGATCCCGAGTCAGACCCGTTACCTGAATCTGGTGACGGGGCTGGCCAAGCGGGCCTCCCTGGTGGCCGGCCTCGACGACGCCACGGCCGCCAAAGTGAGCATCGCCGTGGACGAGGCGGTGACCAACGTGATCCTCCACGCCTACCACGGCGAGGGCGAACACAGCGTCGAGCTGGAGCTGCGCTTCACGGAGGAAGCGCTCGAGATCCACATCCTCCATTCCGGCCAAGGGCTCCGCGGCGACCAGGTCGTGCTGCCGGATCCGAAGGAATACATCAAACACCCCCGAAAGGGCGGCCTTGGCCTACTGCTCATGAGCCGGTTCATGGATGAAGTGCGGTTCAAGGCGGATGAGGCCTCTGGCCGGAACGAGTGCTGCCTGATCAAGAAGCTGGACTGAAGCCCTGGGCCCGTCCGCCATGCCGACCAATCCCTTCGACCGCCTCCGCCGACTGGCGCTGAAGATCCCGGAAGGGGCCCAGGAGCTGCTTCCGCTCATCGACTTCCTGGAGACCTTCCCGGAGCAGGGCACGGAAGAGGACCTCGTCCATCTGGTGGGAGTCACCGTCATGGGCATCGCCAGGACGGGCCAGGGCGGCCTGTGGGATGGCGGCAAGTGGTTGTTCCTCCGGGGGGCGGCGCCAGCCTTTCCCACCCACCCCGGCGAGGGCTGGCAGGTCCTGCCTTGGGCCTACGGTGAGGAGATCTACGGCCACCTGGTCCTCCGGGCGGAGGGCCTGCCGAGTGCGGTGCCGCTGCTGCTTTCCATCAGCGCGCCTCTGCTGGCCTGGCGCCGGGCCGAGGCGGTGCGCAGTTCCCAGAACCAGGCCTTGGCCCTGCAGCTGTCCCGCCTGAACACGGTCTTCGAGCTCACCCGCAACCTGGGCCAGGTGGAGACTCGGCAGGATCTCGTGCGGCTCATGGCCAACACGCTCATGGGCGAATTCCGGATCATGCGCCTCCTGGTGGTGGATGCCCAGGGCGGCGTCCTGCACGCGAAGGGACTCGGGCAGGTCCCCGCGGTCCTGGAAGGGGACAGCCTGCATGAGCTGGTGGAGGCGAAGGGTCTGGTCCACGCCGTCGAACTGCTGGACCAGAACCACAGTCACGGCTTTGCCTACGCCGCTGATCCAGCCGTGGGGAAGCTGTCCGAGGATGATGAAGTCTTCCTGCACACCCTCCTGAACCTCACCTCCTCCCAGCTGTCCAGCCTGGAGTTCCGCGAAGCCCGCATCCAGGCCGAGCGCATGGAGAAGGATCTGGACCTGGCCCGGGACATCCAGCGCAGCCTGCTGCCCAAGACGCTGCCGGAGCCCAGTGGCTGGCAATGCGCCGCGGCGAATCTGCCCTACCAGGCCGTGGGTGGCGATCTCTATGACCTCTGGATGGCTCGGGACGAGGAACTGGGCGAGCGGCTCCACATGGCGGTGGGCGATATTTCCGGCAAGGGCCTGCCCGCTTCCCTGATGATGACCCAGCTCTCCGCCTTCCTCCGGGCCCTGGGAGGGCGGCGGGTGTCGGATTGGGGCAAGCTGGCGGAGCGGTTGAACCGTCGCATGAACGACGTCCGGGATGGCAACCGCTACACCACCTTGTTCGCCGCGAGTCTCAATCCCCTCAACGGCGATTTCCGGTTCGTGAACGGGGGCCACAATCCGCCGCTGCTCATCCGGGCCGGCGGCGAAGTGGTCCGGCTGGACCCCACGGGCCCCATGGTGGGCCTGCTGCCCGGTGCCGCCTTCACGGAAGGCCGCGCGGCCATGGGGCCGGGAGATGTGCTGGTGATCTTCACCGACGGGCTCGTCGAGGCCGAGAACACCGCGGGCGAGGAACTGGGTGACGGCCGACTGGCCGACGTCATCCTGAGGCGCCCTCAGGCCGGCGCGGATGAACTGTTCGAGGCCCTGCTGGTGGAGGCCTTCCGGCACCTGGAGGAGGGCCGCTTCCGGGACGACGTGACCCTCGTGGTCGTCAAGCGGATGGGTGCTTGATCCCCTTCGTATCCTGGTACCTGGAGGAAGCTTCATGAACCAGGCGAAAACCCTTCTCATCATCGTGGCCATGACCGGGCTGCTGGTGTGGATCGGCGGTTATTTCGGAGGCCAATCCGGCATGGTGCTGGCCCTCGCCATCGGCCTCGTGATGAACGGGGTGAGCTACTTTTTCTCGGACAAGATCGTGCTGGCCAGCTACGGGGCGAAGGTGGTGACGCAGGCCGAAGCCCCCGAGCTCTACGCCATCGTGGCGAACCTGACTCAGCGGGCCGGCCTGCCCATGCCCCGCATCGCCATCATCCCCGACGACACCCCGAACGCCTTCGCCACGGGCCGGAACCCCGAGCACGCCGTGGTGGCCGTCACCGAAGGCATCATGCGGATCCTCAGCCGGCCCGAGCTGGAAGCCGTCATCGGCCACGAGCTGGGCCACGTGAAGCACCGGGACATCCTCATCGGCAGCCTGGCGGCGGTGCTGGCGCAGGCCATCATGTTCCTGTCCCGCATGGCCCTGTGGGTGAGTCCCCGGGACGAGGAGGGCCGCTCCAACCCACTGGCGGGCATCGCCATCATGATCCTCGGCCCCCTGGCGGCCATCATGCTCCAGATGGCCGTGAGCCGGTCCCGGGAGTACCTGGCGGACGACTACAGCGCCCACCTCACGGGCCGCCCGGACATGCTGGCCTCCGCCCTCGAGCGCCTGCAGAGCTACAACCAGCAGCTGCCCATGCAGTCCGCCCAGCCCGCCACGGCGCACATGATGATCGTGAACCCCCTGAGCGGGGGCGGCCTCATGAGCCTCTTCTCCACCCATCCTCCCATGGAGGTCCGGGTGGAGCGGCTGCGGCGCATGCCCATCGAGGTGCGGTAGACCTTCAGCGATGGAGGAACCACCACGGAGGCACGGAGCATGGGCACACGGGAGGCGCCGGGCCCGGATCCTTCATGGGGTATCCGGGCCCGGCGCCTCCCGTGCCTTCCGGCATGGCCGGAAGCGGCCTACGGCCGGCCCATGATGGAGGGGCACGGAGGTCTCCGCGCCATCTCCGCGGATTCCGTGCCTCCGTGGTGAAGCTCTGCTGACATCAGACGTTGAAGAGGAAGTTCATCAGGTCGCCGTCCTTCACGACGTAGTCCTTGCCTTCCGTGCGCATCTTGCCGGCATCCTTGGCGCCCTGCTCGCCGCGGTACTGGATGAAGTCCTCGTAGGCGATGACCTGGGCGCGGATGAAGCCCTTCTCGAAGTCCGTGTGGATGACGCCGGCGGCCTGGGGGGCCGAATCGCCCTTGTGGATGGTCCAGGCGCGGACTTCCTTCACGCCAGCGGTGAAGTAGGTCTGGAGACCCAGCAGGTCGTAGCTGGCGTGGATGAGCACGTTCAGGCCCGGCTCGGAGAGACCCGCCTCCTCCAGGAACAGGGGACGATCCTCCTCCGGCAGATCCTGGATCTCCGCCTCCAGCTTGGAGCAGATGGGGATGCAGGGGGCCTGGCGCGACGCGGCCAGCTCCTGGAGCTTGAGGTAGTGGGCGTTACCTTCGGGGTTCCGGATGTCCTCTTCCCCGATGTTGCCCACGAACAGGGTGGGCTTCAGGGTGAGGAGGCCGTAGGACTTGATGAGGGCCTTGTCCTCAGGCGAAAGGCCGGCGGTACTCGCCCACTTGCCGTCGTCCAAGGCGGCGAAGACCCGTTCCAGGACCGCGACCATGGCCAGCGACTCCTTGTTGCCGGTCTTGGCGACCTTGCGGTGGCGCTCCAGCCCCTTTTCCACGGCGTCGAGGTCTTTGATGACCAGTTCAGTCTCGATGATCCCCAGATCCCGCTCGGGGTTCACCCCGCCCTCCACATGGGTGACGTTCGTGTCCTCGAAGCAGCGGACCACCTGCACGATGGCATCCGTCTCCCGGATGTGGCCCAGGAAGGCGTTGCCCAGGCCCTCGCCCTTGCTGGCGCCCCGCACCAGGCCAGCGATATCCACGAATTCCTGGGCGGCCGGCAGGATGCGCTGGGGTTTCACGATGTCCGCCAGGGCGGCCAGGCGCGGATCCGGCACATCCACCACGCCCGTATTGGGCTCGATGGTGCAGAAGGGATAGTTGGCCGAAGCCGCGCCCGCACGCGTGAGGGCGTTGAAAAGGGTGGACTTTCCCACATTGGGCAAGCCCACGATGCCACAGGCGACGGCCATGCAATCCTCCAAGCCTTCCAGTATCACGTACCGGACATGTGACGAAAAGAACGGCTTCCGGGACTTGCGCGGGGGCGCCGGGCGCCATACTCTCCCGGCCAAGGTCACAGATGGGCCAAGGGAGGCAGCATGATCGTGCGGGCGGAATGGCCGGGGTATGTGGTGGACGTCCTCGTCCGCCCTGGCCAGGAGGTGGAAGAGGATGAGCCCCTGATGATCCTCGAGGGCACGGATTCCTCCCGCACCGCCTTCTACATCAATGCCCCCGAATGCGGGAAGGTCCGGGAGATCCTCATGGAAGAGGGCGACTTCGCCTACGAGGACGACGACCTGGTGGTGATCGGCGACTCCGACAAGGACGAATAGCCCCGCTCACGGCTAGACTGGAGCCATTGTCCTGATGAGGTGCTCGATGGCGTTGGTCCGTGCCGAGATGGCTGGGAAGGTTTTGGAGGTTTGCGTCGCCGAAGGCGATGCCGTGGGCGAGGACCAGGACCTGGTCATCATCGAGAGCATGAAGATGCAGATTCCCGTGGGCAGCCCCGAGGAGGGGACGGTCAAGAAGGTCTTCGTGACCCCGGACCAGTTCCTGAACGAAGGGGATTCCATCGTCGAGCTGGGGTGATGGAACTCCGGCTCGAACGCCTGGAGGGAAATGATGCAGGCATCATCCTGTTGGGCCTGGATCGCCCTGCCGCGAAGAACGCCCTGGGCCGCCAGCTCATGGCTGAGTTCCGCCAAGCCCTGACCGATCTGCGCTCTGATCCCGCCGTCCGGGTGGTGGTGGTGCACAGCCTCGTGCCCGGCGTGTTCTGCGCCGGGGCCGATCTGAAGGAGCGCGCTGGCATGAGCCAGGTGGAAGCGTCGGCTTTCGTCCAGGGCCTTCGAGCCGCCTTCACCGAGCTGGAGGATCTGCCCATGCCCGTGATCGCCGCCATCGATGGCGCGGCTTTCGGGGGCGGCCTGGAACTGGCCCTGGCGGCGGACCTCCGTGTGGCGGGCGGTGACGCGAGCATGGGCCTGGTGGAAACGGCCCTCGCCATCATCCCCGGGGCCGGGGGCACCCAGCGGCTGCCGAGGCTCATCGGGGCCTCCCGGGCCAAAGAACTGATCTTCACCGCCCGGCGCATCGGCGCGGCCGAGGCCGAGCGGTTGGGCCTCGTGGACCGGGTGGTGGCCGCCGGCGGAGTCCTGGACGCGGCCCTGGCCCTGGCTCGGGAGATCCTTCCCAACGGGCCGGTGGCCCTGCGCATGGCCAAGCAGGCGGTGAACCGGGGGCTTCAGCTGAGCCGGAACTCGGGGCTCGCCTTCGAGCAGGCCTGCTACGCGCAGGTGATCCCCACCAAGGACCGCCTGGAGGGGTTGGCTGCCTTCCGGGAAAAACGGAAACCGCAGTACCGGGGCGAATGATGTCCGATCACGCCCCCCACGGCCCCAGTACTACGGGGCGCCTGGCCTGGAGCGCCGGGATCTTCTTCGTCAGCTTCATCCTCCAGGGGCTCGGTGGCCTCTGGACGGGCTCCATCGGCCTGGTCAGCGACAGCCTGGAGAACCTGAACGACGTGCTGGTGAACAGCCTGGGCATCCTGAGCCTGTGGCTGGCCAACCGGCGGGATCCCGACGACCGCTGGACCTTCGGCTGGCACCGCCTGGAAGTGTTCAATAGCCTCGTGGGCGTGGGTTTCCTCTTGTTCCTCGCCGGGGCCGTGGGCTGGGAGGCCCTGGCCCGGTTCCGCCATCCCGTGCCCATCCAGACGGGTTGGGTGCTGGTGTTCTCCGGCATCGGCCTGCTCCTGAACATCGCCGCCACCGTGGTGCTGGTACCCCGGGACCGCAGCCTGCTGGAACGGGATGCCAACCTGCGGGCCGCCTATCTGCACGCCTTTGCCGACAGCCTCACCAGCGTCTCGCTGGTGGCGAGTATGATCCTCATCCGGCTCACTGGCTGGCGCTGGGTGGACCCGGCCATCGCCCTCGTGATCCTGGTGGTCATCCTGCGGGGGGCCGTGTTGCTGCTCCGCGACGCCGTGGGCATCCTCATGCACCGCGCCGCCTTCGAGCACGAGGCCGTGAAGGCGGAACTCCTGGCCCTTCCAGGCATTCTAGGAGTGGAGGACTTCCGCAGCTGGAAGATGTGCAGCCACCTGACCATCGCCACGGCCCACATCATCGTCGAGGCCGACAGGCTGGGGGACACCGAAGCCCACCTGGAGTGCATTGAGCGCCTGCTATGGGAGCGCCACGGCGTCCGTCACCTGACCATCCACTTCGAGACCCGGGAGATGGCGGACCACCACCACCACCGGTTCATCCACCAGCATGATGTGGAAGCAGATCATCACCATTAGTCGGCGTTTCATATGCTGCAAAATCAAGGGCGGCCGGGGCCGCCCTTGATTTTGCAGATGAGAAGGACGGAACTCAGTTGCCCATTCCGTGCTTCTTCATGATGGTGGCGCGCTGGGTGTCGTACTCGGCTTGTGTGATGAGCTGGCCGTCGAAGAGCTCCTTGAGGTCGGTGAGTTCCTCTTTCAGGGACTTCGTGGGTGCGGTCGCGGGCGCGTTGCCGGCGGGGAAGCCCTGCTGGCCCATCTGCTGGGCGGCGCCGGTCATCTGCTGGCCCATCATGTTGCCCATGCCGAAGCCCAGGCCCACGCCCATGCCCATGCCGGCCACCCCGCCGGGGTTCTGGGCGGCGAGGGGGATGCTGTCGGCCACCTGCATCTGCGTGTAGGCGCCCATGACGGGGGCCATCATGCCCACGCCGGTCCGCTTGTCCATCATGGCTTCCACTTCCTCGGGGAGGCTGATGTTCTCCACGAAGAACTTGGACAGCTCCAGGCCCATGGTCTTGAACTCGTCCTGGAGCTTCTGCTTCACCAGGTCCGAGATCTCGTCGTACTTGGCAGCCAGGTCGAGGGCGGGAATCTTGGCCTCGCCCAGGCTGTCCGTGAAGCGGCTCATGATGGTCTTGCGCAGCTGCTCGGAGATATCGGGCACGGTGTAGACGCCGTTGGTGCCGACAAGCTGCTTGAGGAAGGTGCCGCTGTCCACCACCTTGATGGAGTAGATGCCGAAGGCCCGGATGCGCAGCATGCCGAAGTCGGCGTCGCGCAGCATGATGGGGTTCGAGGTGCCCCACTTCAGGTCGTTGTAGAGCTTGGTGGAGATGAAGTAGACATCGCTCTTGAAAGGGCTCTCGAAGCCGTACTTCCAGCCCTTCAGCGTGGCGAGGATGGGCAGGTTCTGGGTGGTGAGGTTGTGGGTGCCGGGCTTGAACACGTCCGCCAGCTGGCCTTCATTGACGAAGACGGCCTCCTGGCTTTCCCGGACGACGAGCTTGCCGCCGTTCTGGATCTCCTGCCCGCGCATGGGGAAGCGCCAGGCGAGGGTGTCATTGGAGTCATCCAGCCATTCGAGGATGTCGAGGAATTGGGCTTTGCCCCAGTCCATCAGACCCATGTGTCGTTCTCCTTGCGGCACTGGCCGCAGGTACGATTCTAGGCCGGGCTGTCAAGCCGGACAGGCCGCATGCTGGGAAAAACCGGCGAACGGTCGGCGCCCGCCGGACAGTGGACGTCAGCGGCTTCCCTTGACCATGCGCACCGGGCCGTCGGCCTTGCTTTTGGCACCCGGCTGGTCGATGCGCGCCTTGCTGTGGACCATGTGGGTGTCCGAGTCGATGATGCAGCGCCAGCCGCGCTCCTCGTTCGGCACCCGCAGATCCACTTCCCAGCCACCCGAAGCGCCATTCAGGGGAATGCGCCGGGCGCTGACGGCATGGCCGCCCGTTTCCTGTTCGGCGATGGCCTTGGCTTCCTTGGCGGAGTTGAGGGGCCCGGCCTTCTGGTGCCGGCGCGGCTTGGTGGATCCAGCGGACAGGACAAGGGCAGGGACGAGCGCCAAGGCGGCGCCGAGGGTCAAGGAACGCATGGTGACTCCGGGTTGTACCAGGATTCTAGTCCAGTGCCGTTCCGATCTGCAATCAGGCCCGGTAGAGCGCGGCGCCCCAGTGCAGGCCGGAGCCGAGCGCGGTGAAGGCCACGAGCATGCCGGGCTGGATCCGTCCGTCCGCCAGGCATTCGTGGAAGAGGATGGGCAGCGTGGCGGCCGTGGTGTTGCCGTAGCGCTCGATGTTGTGGGGCACCTTCTCCGGCGGCAGACCCAGGGCTTTCTGCACCCCTTCGATGATGCGGAGATTGGCCTGGTGGACCAGCACCAGGTCCAGAGCCTCCACGGCCACGCCGGCTTCGGCACAGACTTCACGCACCGCCTGGGGCATGAGGGTCACGGCGGACTTGAAGACTTCCTTGCCGGACATGACGGGGAGGGTCTCGCCGGCCTGGATCTGCTCCACCGTCACGAAGGGCCTCCGCTTGAAGCTGACGCCCGGCATGGTCAGCACGCCCGCGCCGGAACCATCGGTGAAGAGGCGAGTCTTCAGCAGGCCTGCCGCTCCTTCCCGCGCTTCGATCACCATGGCCCCAGCGCCATCGCCGAACAGCACGGTCCGGTCGCGACTCAGGGTGTTCTCGGCCCGCTCGGCTTCGGTGATCGCCCGGGTGGACTGGCCGATGAGGGTATCCCAGCCCAGGTGCCAGGGCATGAAGCCGGTGTGCACCTCGGCCCCCACCAGCAGAACGCGCCGGTAGCGGCCGCTCTGGATGAGGAGGTCCGCCAGTTCCAGGCCGTACAGGAATCCACTGCACTGCTGCCGCAGATCGAAGGTGGGCAGGTCCGTGCGCAGACCCAGGGCCGCCTGGAGCAGCGGCCCGTTGCCGGGAAGCACATGGTCCGGCGTCATGGTGGCGAAGATGGCCGCGTCGATGTCCGCCATGTCGAGGCCGGCCTTGGCGATGGCGGCCCTGGCGGCGATGACCCCGAGATCCGTGGAGCCCTGCCCCGATTCCGCGTAGCGCCGCTCCTGGATGCCACTGCGCACGCGGATCCATTCATCCGAGGTGTCCATGAGCCGCGACAGCGCCTCGTTGGTGACGATATGCGGAGGCAAGCCAACGCCGCTTCCAGTGATGACACTTTGCATGGAACGCCTTTCGGGAGGACGGGAGCGCGTCAGCATATCCGGATTTGAAGTGCCTGACCAAAACCCCTGCCGCGGCGAAAGGGGGGTGTTGACGGGTTTTCTCAGCGCTCGGGCACACCCAGGAGCCGGAGGGCGGTGGCCTGCTCGGTGGGGCGCTCAAGGCGCGCTCCCTCGGTTCTCAGGCTGTGGATCCGCAGCGCGCCATCGGCGAAGCCCAGCAGCACCCCCTCCCGCGAGGTCTGGAAACACCCTACGGGGCAGGGCAGTTCGGTGGGGAGGGCCCAGGCCACCTTGAGCGTCCCTTCCGCGGTTTCGACGAACGCATTGGGCCAGGGGTCGGCCACGGCGCGGATCTGGTTGAACGCCTCGCCAACGGTCATGGTGAAGTCGAGGCGGGAGTCGGCGGGCTTCCGGCCACCGAAGTAGGTGGAAGGGCCGAGGGTCTTCTGGTCGAGGCGCGGGAGGCTTCCGTCCACGAGTCCCGGCACAGCTTCGCGAACCAGGCCACGGCCCGCGTCCGCGGCCTTGAGGGTGAGGCTCAAGGCCGTCTCATCCCAGTCGATGGACAGCCGCGCCTGCGCCAGAATATGGCCGTCATCGGGTTTGGGCGTCATGGCATGCAGGGTGACGCCGGTTTCGGTTTCGCCGTTGACCAGCACCCAATTGATGGGCGCCCGGCCGCGATATTTCGGCAACAGGCTCCCGTGCAGGTTGTACGCGCCGAGCCGGGGGATCGCCAGGAACCGCGCCTGGATCATCTCCCGGAAGTAGAAGCTGAACAGGAAGTCTGGCTGGTGCGCACGGATCGTCTCGAAGACCTCATCCGAATTGAAGGATGGCGCCAAGTGGACCGGGATGCCATGCGCCTCGGCCACGACAGCGGGGGGTGTGAACCAGCGCTCGTCCGCGCCCTGGGCGTAGGTGTACAGGGCCTTCACCTCGACCCCGGCCTCCAGCAGCCCCTCCAGGGCCGCGGTCCCCACGCTGGAATAGGCACATACCACGGCGGTCGGGCTCGGCATGGTTCCTCCTTTGTCAGCATCTCATAATCCGTTGACCTTCCCGCCCGTAGCCCTATGTTGTGCCAGGGAGTCGCCCCATGCGCCTGCGTGTCCTGCCCCTCTTGCTCGGCGCTGTGTTGATGATGGCGGGCGAGGATCCTTTCGAGGCGCCGCCGGAGCTGCGGGCCTTCGCCCGCGAGCACACGAACATCCGCGAGGGCGTTCCCGCCAAGGTTTCAGCCCTGCTCAAGGCCTTCTTCACCCCCCCCGAGGAGGGCGGCCTTGGAATCGTGTATGACAACGCCTACACCCGGACTCCCAAGGAGGTCTGGCGTGACCGCAAGGCCAACTGCCTCGGCCTCACGGTACTCTACGTGGTGGCCTGCAAATCCATCGGCCTTCCGGCGCGGTACGGCGAACCGCTGCGAATCAGCCGGTGGCGGCGGGTGGGAGCGACCGTGCGGTTCGAACGCCACGTCGTGGCGGTGGTGCAGGGTGGAACCCCTGGCCAGGAACTGGTGGCCGACTTCCTGCCCGAGGTACGCCGAGACACCCTGCTCATCGCGCCGTTGGAACCCAACCGGGTGCGGGCGCTCTTCTACAGCAACCGCGCCGTGGAACTGATGGCGGAATCCCGCATGGAGGAGGCCATGGCGTCGGCTCACCGGTCGCTTGAGGTGGACCCAGGCTCGGGCGTGGGCTGGAACATCCTGGGCGTAGTCCAACGGGCCCAGGGGTTGGACGCCGACGCCGAGGCCTCTTTCCGCAAGTCCCTGGCGGTGGATCCCAAGGATGGCGCCCCCTGCGGGAATCTGGAAAATCTCCTTCGGGCCCAGGGTCGGCTGGAAGAGGCCCAGGCCTACCGGGAGCGCGGTCTGGAGATCCGCAAGCGCGATCCGTTCTTCAATGCCTTCCTGGCCGAGGAGGCCCTTGGAGAGCAGCAGTGGGATGAGGCGGGCCGGCGCATCAAGCGGGCCATCAGGCTTCTCTCCATGGAGCCCGAGTTCTACTTGATCCAGGCTCGGGTGGCCCTGGCCCAGGGGCGGACGAAGGATGCCATCAAGGCCCTGGAAAAGGCCCGGAAGTGGGCCCAGCCAGAAGCGCAGGCCCGCTACGACAGCAAGCTCAGCCTGCTCCGTAACATCAAGCAGGAGTGAGGCCCGAGGACGTCAGTTGGCCTCCAGTTCCGCCAACGCGGTCTGGGCGGCTTCGCTGTCGGGGTGGTGCAGCAAGCACTCCCGCAGGTAGCGACGGGCGCCGGCCAGATCCTCCAGCTCCCGTCTGGCCTCCGCAAGGTGGAGCAGGGCTTCCTCGGATTGGCCGTCCACCTGGAGCACCTGCCGCCAGTGGCTCTCGGCGCGATCCCAGTCGCCGAGTTCGGCGCAGCCGTGACCCGCGTCCAGCAGGAACCGGGGGTTCCGAGGGTCCATGCGCACCGCGCGTTCCAGGTCCAGGCGGGCGGGGACCTGTTCACCCAGGTTGGCTTGGGCGAGCCCCCGCAGGTGCCAGAACTCGGCGTGTCCCCGGCAGGCCTCACTCAGGCCGTTCAGGTAGGGCAGCAACGCCTCCCAGGCGTCCATGCCGGCGAGGCAGTCGGCCTGGAGCAGCAGGAGGTCCGTGTCGTCAGGCGCGTCCCGGAGCAGGGCGGCCACCTCACCGTAGGCGGTCTCGTACTGCCCCAGGGCCACCTCGACCTGCAGGAGGATCGGCGGATGGTGGTCACCCTGGCCTTCGGGCGGCAGTTTCGCCAGCAGCTCCTTGGCGGAGGTCGGGTCGTCCTCCCACCAGAACGCGAATTCAGCCCGGCGGAGCTGCCACTCCTGGCGCAGGGACTCCCCTTCGAGTCCGGTGGGGAGGGTTCGCCAGGCCCGCTCCAGACTGCCAAGGGCCTGTTCGACCTCGTGCAGTTCAAGGGCGATCTGGTACCGCTCCATCCAGAGCCGGAAGGCATCAGGCAGGTGGCTGACCGCGGCCTCCGCCACCCGCCAGGCACCGGCCAGATCCCCCAGGCGCCGCCGGGACACGCTCTCCGTGAGCCAGAGCAGGGGCCGGTCACGGCGATGGTCGCGGGGGAGTAACTGTACGAGTGCGAGGGCTTCGGCCGGTCGGCCGTTCCGCAGCAGGTACATGCCGGCGGCGCCCCGGTCCCAGGGCAGGCGGGGATCGCCGTGACGGGAAGCCAGTACGGCCAGGGCGCCTTCGGCCACGTCCTCCCGTCCATGCTGGAGGCCGGCCAGCATCAGGTCCTCAAGCACCAGGGGATCGTCCCAGGCCAGGGGCAGGGCGGCTTCGAAGTGGACCCAGGCTTCGTGCAGAGCCTCCTCGCGGCCCGAGCGCAGCAGGAGGATCCCCTGCAGGTGGCGCAGCCGGGCCATGCGCGGAGCCAGGCGAATCAGGCGTTCGCCCCAGGCCAGACGCCGGGTCGATGGCGTGCCAGGAATCCGGCGGAAGATCTGGGACACCACCAGGCGCTTCCAGAGGGGAAGACGGGAAAGGTGGGCATCCAGGGCATCCAGCCAGGCCCGATCCCGGTAGCCCAAGGCTTGGTTCGCCGAGCTCCGCAGGAGGCGGATCCGATAGCCCAATTCTCCCGTGGCGAGGGGTGCCTGGGCCAGGCGCTCTGCCACGGCTGAGGCGGGACCGCCCGCGGCCCACAGCGCTTCCGCCTGGCTCAGCCGCGCGGGGTAGACCCACGTCTGGCGAAGCGCCCAGCCCAGCCAAGCCCCCGCCACCGCGGCGACAGGGAGCACCCATCCGAAGGTGGGATCGCGGCGGAATCCTTCCACCGACAGGAGGACCACCAGGAGGATCAGCAGGGTGCCCAGGGCCAGACGCAGGGAAACCTTCTTCATGGCTCCAGGGTACGCGACGATCCACGGCCGGAACCGGGGCAAGGGGAATAGGGACGCTCAGGCCTTGTTGACGTTGGCAGCCTGGGGGCCCTTGGGCCCTTGCACCACCTCGAAAGTGACGCGCTGCTTTTCCTCCAGGGTTCGGAACCCCTTGGCCTGAACGGCCGAGTAGTGGACGAAGATATCGGCCCCACCCTCATCGGGGGTGATGAACCCGAACCCCTTTTCGGCGTTGAACCACTTGACGCTGCCTTCGGACATGACTTTCTTCCCGGGGACCTGGCCCCTCACGCCTGGAGGTTGATCGCGCGACACGCACCAGGCATGCGGTTCGCGGGGGCTTGCGCCCGAGTGAAACCGGGATCCCCGGCGGGAGTCCCTCCCACACTTTCACGGCTGTTGATCTGGTAAAGATGGATGGTTGAGAGGGATTCTAGGGTCGGGTGTTGCGGTCTTCAAGACCCAAAAACGCAGAAGGCGGCCAGGGGCCGCCTTCTGCGTTTTTGGGGGGGTGCCCCGTTAGTTGCCCTGCTGGATCTCTTTCGCGATCACCAGGCGCTGGATCTGGTTCGTTCCCTCGTAAATCTGCAGCAGCTTGGCGTCGCGCATGCACTTCTCGACGAGGTAGTCGCGGCTGTAGCCGTTGCCTCCGAGGATCTGCACGGCGTCGGTGGTGACCTCCATGGCGGTGTCGGTGGCGAAGGTCTTGGCGATGGCGCTCTGCTTGGAGTTCTTGATGCCGTTGTCGGTCATCCAGGCGGCCTGCCAGGTGAGCAGGCGGCTGGCCTCGATTTTCTTCGCCATGTCCGCCAGCATGAAGCTGATGGCCTGGTTGGCGAAGATGGGCTGGCCGAACTGGATGCGGGTTTTGGCATAGTCCAGGGCGATCTCGTAGGCGGCCCGGGCCACGCCCACGCCCCCGGCGGCCACGGCGGCGCGGGTCTGGTCCAGGGTCTTCATGGCGATGACGAAGCCCATGCCCTCCTTGCCCAGGATGTTCTCCGCGGGCACTTCGGCATCGTTGAAGTAGAGCTCCACCTGGTTGGAAGCACGCTGGCCCATCTTGTCCAGGGCCTTGCCCACCACCAGGCCCGGCGTGTCGCGCGGCACCACGATGCAGCTGGTGCCGCGGGCGCCCTTGCTGGGATCGGTGCTGCAGAAGAGGGCGTACCAGTCGGCGTAGCCGCCGTTGGTGCAGTAGCACTTGGTGCCGTTGATGATGTACTTGTCACCCTTCTTCTCGGCGCGGCAGCTCATGCCACCGGCATCGGAGCCGGCGTTGGGCTCGGACAGGGAGAAGGCCGCGAACTTGGGTTCCTCCGCGAGCATGCCCAGCCACTTCTTCTTCTGCTCGGGGCTGCCGGCGATGAGCATGGGCGTCATGGCGAGGCCGTTGGCCATGATGGAGGTATAGAGGCCCGCGCAGCCCCAGGCCAGTTCCTCACAGACGATGGCTTCCTCGACCTGCTTGGCGCCGGGGCCACCGCAGTCCTCCGGCACCAGGGCCTGGAGGTAGCCCTGGTCCCAGGCCGCCTTGTAGACATCCACGGCCCACTCGCCGGTCTCGTCGTACTTGCGGGCCACGGGCCGCATGATTTTTTCAGCGAACGTGTGGGCGCGATCTTTTTCGGCCTGTTGTTCAGGGGAAAGGGAGAAACCGAGCATGAGTACCTCTATGGAAAAGGAAGGGGAGGTGACGTGGCTGGAAGAATCCGGAAAGATCAGTCTATCTGCCCGCCCGTTCCCGCCCAAGGCCGGAGGCCCTGACGCGAAGTAGGATGACGGCGGTCACATCGTGAGCTCGGGTTAAACTCAAGGGTTGGAGCATCCATGACCATCCGATTGACCGATCTTGGCAAGACCGTACTCGATGCCGAATACGCCGTCCGGGGCCCCATCGTGGCCCGGGCCGCGGAACTGGAGAAGCAGGGCCGCGAGATCATCTACTGCAACATCGGCAACCCCCAGTCCCTGGGGCAGCGGCCCCTCACCTGGAACCGGCAGATCCTGGCCCTCTGCGAGTATCCGGCCCTCATGGAGCTGGCTCCCGGGGCCTTCCCGCCGGACGTGATCGAGGCCGCGATGGCCGTCCTCGCCGGCACGAAGTTCGGCCTGGGCGCCTACAGCGAAAGCCGGGGCGTGCGGTTCATCCGCGAGGCCGTGGCCGAGTTCATCCTGGAGCGCGATCACATCGGGGTGGATCCCGACGCCATCTTCCTCACCGACGGCGCCAGCAAGGGCGTGCAGACCGCCCTGCGCCTGCTGATCAGCGGTCCCGGGGACGGCATCATGATCCCCATCCCCCAGTACCCGTTGTACTCGGCCACCATCACGCTGTACGAAGGGCGCATGGTGCCCTACTACCTGGACGAGGCCAACGGCTGGAAGCTGAGCCGCCCCATGCTGGAGGCTGCTCTGGCCCAGGCGAAGGCCGAGGGCACCCAGGTGAAGGCCATCTGCGTCATCAACCCCGGCAACCCCACGGGCGCGGTGCTGGACGAAGCCAATATCGAAATGATCATCGACTTCGCCAAGGTTCACGGGCTGACGATCCTGGCCGACGAGGTCTATCAGGAAAACATCTACCTGCCGGGTGACGAGTTCGTGTCGTTCGCCAAGGTGCT
>CAVPLE010000005.1:0-25932 GCA_963705865.1 uncultured Holophagaceae bacterium
GCGATCTCCTTGAAGCTGCGCATGTGCAGCTGGCAGGTGGTCGTGCGCTCACGGGGGCCGTGGGGGCGCCCGTTGATCACCATGCTGCAGGTGCCGCAGATGCCCTCGCGACAATCGTGGTCGAAGGTGATGGGCTCCTCTCCCTTGCGGATGAGGCCTTCATTCACGATGTCGAGCATCTCCAGGAAGGACATGTCGGGGCTGATGTTCTCGGCGGGGTACTCGACGAACTTGCCGTCGCACTTGGCGTTCTTCTGCCGCCACACGTGAAGGGTGAGATTGAGGTGTTTGGACATGGCTCAGTTCCTCACTTGTAGCTGCGGGTCGCGAGGTGGACGTTCTCGAAGGCGAGCTGCTCGGTGTGGCGCACCGGAGCCTGGCCTTCACCCTTGTACTCCCAGGCGGCCACGTGGGCGAAGTTCTCGTCGTCGCGCAGGGCCTCGCCTTCCGCGGTCTGCCATTCCTCGCGGAAGTGGCCGCCGCAGGATTCGCGGCGCTCGAGGGCATCCAGGCACATCAGTTCGCCGATCTCCAGGAAGTCGGCCACGCGCCCGGCCATCTCGAGGGACTGGTTCAGGTCGTCGCTGCTCCCGGGGATGCGGAGGTTCGTCCAGAATTCCTCGCGGATCTTCGGGATCAATTCCAGGGCCTTCTTGAGCCCGGCCTCGTTGCGGCCCATGCCGCACAGCTCCCACATGACCTTGCCCAGTTCACGATGGAAATGGTCCGGGGTCTCCTTCCCGCCGATGGACATGAGCTTGCTCATGCGATCGGTCACAGTCTGTTCAGCCGCCTTCACGACCGGATCCTCGGGTTTGATGCGGGTGCCAGGTTTGATGCCGGCCAGGTAGCCGCCAATGGTGTAGGGGATCACGAAGTAGCCGTCAGCCAGGCCCTGCATGAGCGCCGAGGCGCCCAGGCGGTTGGCGCCGTGGTCGGAGAAGTTGGCTTCGCCGAGCACGAAGAGGCCGGGGATGGTGCTCATGAGGTTGTAGTCCACCCACAGGCCGCCCATGGTGTAGTGGCTGGCCGGGAAGATGCGCATGGGCGTCTTGTAGGGGTTCTCGTCCGTGATGCGCTCATACATCTCGAAGAGGTTGCCGTATTTCTCCTCGATCTTGGCGGCACCCAGGCGCTTGATGGCATCGCTGAAGTCGAGGTAGACGCCAAGCCGGGTGGGGCCGACGCCGCGGCCCTCGTCGCACACCTGCTTGGCGGCGCGGCTGGAGACGTCGCGGGGGGCCAGGTTGCCGTAAGAGGGGTACTTGCGCTCCAGGTAGTAGTCGCGATCCTCCTCGGGGATCTCGGCGGCGGGCTTGCCGCAGTCCTCTTTGCGCTTGGGCACCCAGATGCGGCCATCGTTGCGCAGCGATTCGGACATGAGCGTGAGCTTGCTCTGGTGGTCGCCGGTGACGGGGATGCAGGTGGGGTGGATCTGCGTGAAGCAGGGGTTCGCGAAGGCGGCCCCCTTCTTGTAGGCGCGCCAAATGGCAGTGCCGTTGCAGCCCTTGGCATTGGTGGAGAGGTAGAAGACGTTGCCGTAGCCGCCAGTGGCCAGGCAGACCGCATCGGCGACGTGGGACTCGACCTCGCCGGTCACCATGTCCCGGGTGACGATGCCCTTGGCCACGCCGTCGACGACGATCAAGTCCAGCATCTCGTGACGGGGGAACATCTTCACCTTGCCAAGGCCGATCTGGCGTTCAAGGGCCTGGTAGGCGCCGATGAGCAGCTGCTGGCCGGTCTGCCCGCGGGCGTAGAAGGTGCGGCTCACCTGGGCGCCGCCGAAGGAGCGGTTGTCCAGCAGGCCGCCGTATTCGCGGGCGAAAGGAACGCCCTGGCCCACGCACTGATCGATGATGTTGTTGCTGACCTCGGCCAGGCGATGCACGTTGGCTTCGCGGGCCCGGAAGTCCCCACCCTTCACTGTGTCGTAGAAGAGGCGATAGACGCTGTCGCCGTCATTCTGGTAGTTCTTGGCGGCGTTGATGCCACCCTGGGCCGCGATGGAGTGGGCGCGGCGGGGGCTGTCCTGGTAGCAGTAGCACTCGACCTCGTAGCCGAGTTCGGCCAGGGAGGCCGCGGCGGCGCCGCCGGCGAGGCCGGAGCCCACCACGAGCACCTTGTACTTCCGCTTGTTGGCCGGATTCACGAGCTTGAGATCAAAGCGGTGCTTTTCCCACTTCTTGTCGATCGGGCCGTCTGGGATTCGGGCATTGAGTTCCATGGAGCGCTCCCTGGGATCAGTGGATGAAGCCGGTCAGGACGGCGATGGGGTAGGAGATGTTCACGCCCACCACGAGGACGGTCAGGCCGGTGGCGAAGTTGCGCCGCAGCCTGTCGTAACGGGGATGGGCCAGACCAAGGCTCTGCGTGCAACTCCACACGCCGTGCCACATGTGCAGGCCGAGGCAGAGCTGGGCCACGATGTAGAAACCAGCGGCAGCAGGAACCTTGAAGCCATTGACGAAGTTCGCATATGGATTGGCGGGATCGAAGTTCGGGTGGACCGTGCCCGTGGTCAGGTGCAAGAGGTGGTAGATGATGAAGGCGGCGAGGATGACGCCACTCCAGCGCATGGTCCGGGAAGACCAGGTGGAGGCGACGTTCTGCTGGGCGCGATAGCCCGTGGGGCGGGCGGCCATGTTGTCGAGGGTTAGGGTCGTGGCGGCCCAGATGTGGAGGCCCACGGCGGTCAGCAGCACGGCGCGGAAGATCCAGATGCCTCCGCCATGGATCATGGTGTGCAGGAACTCGGCGTAGTGGTTCATCGCCGTGGCACCCAGGTAGGACGTGAGGTTCCCCAGCATGTGGACGGTGACGAACCCGAAGAGGATGACGCCGGTGACTGCCATGACGACCTTCCGGCCGACCGAGGAAGCCAGGAAACAGTGGCCGCGTGCTTCCGCGCCCGCGATGCTCTGTTCAGCAACGGACATAGGGGGACTCCTTTGAAAAACGGGGAGATGGATCGGAGCGCCCGCGATCTGCGGCGGGGCCCGCTTTCAACGACAAGGCCATATCTGACCCGATTATCTTCGGACGCCCGTCGATTCCAAGCGCTAATGCTGAGGCAAGGGAAGCTGTGACAATGTGCATCTTCGGTACCACGCGGGTGGAACCCCCGCGGTAGCCCGGACCTGAAGTCTTGCGGTTGCAACCCCACGTCCGCTAAAATCAAGCCCGATCTAGACATGATCTTTGGTGGAGCGCCCCCGGATGGGGGCTTGTGCTGCTTTCATGCGGGCCGCCATGATCCGTTCCATTCCCAGCCGCTTCAACTCTCCAGTCTCCCTCTCCTTAACCCAAACGGAGGAACCACCATGGTGACGATGAAACGTCTCCTCGACTCTCTGGCGTCGACCAGACTCTTCAAGTGGGGGATGACGGCGCTCTTCGCCCTTGTTCTCGCCCCTCCGGCCTTTGCCGGTGGCGAGGCGGAGCTGAAGATTCCCTCGTTGAAGGACCCTGCCCAGCAGTTCATGGGGACGACGGGGCACAATCTGCTGCTCATCGGCCTATTCATCTGTCTGCTGGGCATCGCCTTCGGTCTGGTGCAGTACTCCCAGATCCGGAAGCTCGCAGTCCACAAGTCCATGCTGGAAATCTCTGAACTGATCTACGAGACCTGCAAGACCTATCTCGTCACCCAGATCAAGTTCATCTCCCTTCTCTGGGCATTTATCGCGGTCATCATCGTCGCCTACTTCAAATTCCTAGCCCACACGCCCATGGGCTGGGGCCAGGTGATCGTGATCCTGCTGTTCTCGATCATCGGCATCCTCGGTTCCCTGTCGGTGGCCTGGTTCGGCATCCGCATCAATACCTTTGCCAACTCCCGCACGGCCTTCGCCAGCCTGGGTGGCAAACCCTTCCCGACCATGGAGATTCCCCTCAAGGCCGGCATGTCCATCGGCATGCTGCTGATCTCCGTCGAGCTGTTTCTCATGCTCGCGATCCTGCTCTTCATTCCCGGTGACGCCGCCGGCCCCTGCTTCATCGGCTTCGCCATCGGCGAGTCCCTGGGCGCCGCCGCCCTCCGCATCGCGGGCGGCATCTTCACCAAGATCGCCGACATCGGCTCCGACCTCATGAAGATCGTCTTCAAGATCAAGGAAGACGATGCCCGCAACCCCGGCGTCATCGCCGACTGCGTGGGTGACAACGCTGGCGACTCCGTTGGCCCCACGGCGGACGGCTTCGAAACCTACGGCGTCACTGGCGTCGCGCTCATCACCTTCATCCTGCTGGCGGTTCCCCAGCCCGCCATCCAAGTGGCACTGCTGGTGTGGATCTTCGTCATGCGTGTCGGCATGATCGTGACCTCCGCTGCCTCCTACTGGATCAACGGGCTCTGGGCGAAGGCCAAGTACGGTGCCGCCTCCAAGTTCAATTTCGAGACTCCGCTGACCACGCTCGTCTGGCTGACCTCGATCCTTTCGATCGTGATGACCTATGTCCTGTCCTGGGTGCTCATCGGGAATCTCCCCGACCACCTCTGGTGCAAGCTCTCCACCATCATCACCTGCGGAACCCTGGCCGGCGCCCTCATCCCCGAGCTGGTGAAGGCCTTCACTTCCACCAATTCCGGCCATGTGCGTGAGGTCGTGACCGCCTCCAAGGAAGGCGGCGCCTCGCTCAACATCATCTCCGGCTTGGTGGCGGGCTACTTCTCCGCCTACTGGATGGGCCTCACCATCGTCGCCCTGATGGCTGCCGCCTATTTCGTGTCCACCTTCGGCCTGGCTGGCTTCATGGCCGCGCCGGCGATCTTCTCCTTCGGCCTGGTGGCCTTCGGCTTCCTGGGCATGGGCCCCGTCACCATTGCCGTGGACTCCTACGGTCCTGTGACTGACAACGCCCAGTCGGTCTATGAACTCTCCACCATCGAGGAGATTCCCGGCATCGAGGCAGAGATCCAGAAGGATTTCGGCTTCAAGCCTGATTTCGAAAACGGGAAGATGTACCTGGAAGAGAACGATGGCGCGGGCAACACCTTCAAGGCGACCGCCAAGCCCGTGCTCATCGGCACCGCGGTCGTGGGCGCCACCACCCTGATCTTCTCCATCATCCAGGTGCTGAATGGCAAGTTCGGTGCCCTGAAGGTGGTCGAGGGGCTGTCCATCATCAATCCCCTCTTCCTCCTTGGCATCATCACCGGCGGCGCCATCATCTTCTGGTTCTCCGGTGCGGCCTGCCAGGCCGTCGCCACGGGTGCCTACCGCGCCGTGGAGTTCATCAAGCAGAACATCAACCTTGACGCGGGTGCCACCAAGGCCTCCGTGGAGGACTCCAAGAAGGTCGTGGAGATCTGCACCCAGTACGCCCAGAAGGGCATGTTCAACATCTTCCTGGCGGTGTTCTTCTCGACCCTCGCCTTCGCTTGTGCGAACCACTACTTCTTCATTGGCTACCTGATCTCCATCGCCGTCTTCGGTCTCTACCAGGCCATCTTCATGGCCAATGCCGGTGGCGCCTGGGACAACGCGAAGAAGCTCGTGGAAACCGAACTCAAGGCCAAGGGCACCCCCCTCCACGATGCCTGCGTCGTGGGCGATACCGTGGGCGACCCCTTCAAGGACACCTCTTCGGTGGCACTGAACCCGGTGATCAAGTTCACGACCCTCTTCGGCCTCCTGGCCGTCGAGCTGGCCATCGAGCTCAACCCGGTCACGGCTCACATCTGGGCCCTGATCTTCTTCCTGATCTCCACGGTCTTCGTGTGGCGTTCCTTCTACGGGATGCGCATCCCTGTGATGGAAACGAAGTAGCAACCTTCGCCGCATAGGCGATGCTCACAAGAAGAAGGACCCCGCGGGGTCCCTCTTCTTGTGATACCTTGTGCCGTGAGGTCTCTACGATGTGCCGATTATTTCTGCTCTCTGCCACCCTGTTCGCCAGTGTGAGTCTCATGGCTGCCGATCCTGCCCAGACACCTCCAACGGCGCCCCAAAAGGCGCACGTAAGCCTCTGGCATGGCGAGAAGGTGAGTGACCCCTGGTTCTGGCTAAGGGAGAAGGCCAACCCTGACGTGGTGGCCTACCTCAACGCCGAGAATGCCTATACCGAGATCATGACCAAGGATCTCCAGCCCTTCTCGGAGGCCCTCTACAAGGAGATGCTGGGGCGCATCAAGCAGACCGACCTGAGCGTGCCCGTGCGCCGGGGTGGCTTCTACTACTACTCCCGCACTGAGGAGGGGAAGCAGTACCCCATCCAGTGCCGTCGAAAGGCTGGGAAGGGCGGGGCCTATGATGAGAAGGCCGCTGAGCAGATCCTGCTGGACCAGAATGAACTGGCCAAGGGCCTGACCTTCCTGGGACTGGGTCCCCTCGTCGTCAGCGATGACGATCACACCTTGCTCTACAGCACGGACACGACGGGATTCCGCCAGTATCAGCTCTTCACCAAGGACCTGGCCACGGGCCAGGTGAGCGGCCCACTGGCCGAACGGGTGACTTCCTATACTTGGGCCGGTGATGGCCGGCACGTGCTCTTCACCACCGAGGATTCCGTCACCAAGCGCTCGAACCAGCTCTGGCGCCTGGACCTCGCGAGCCGCGCGCCGGAACTCGTTTTCGAGGAGAAGGACGAACTCTACCGGGTTCTGGTGGGGCGCACCAAGGATCACAAGTACCTCCTGATGGAAAGCCAGTCCACGGACACCTGGGAAACCCGGTATCTAGCCGCCTCGAAGCCCACCGGCGCCTTCAAGGTCCTGCTCGCCAGGGAGAAAGGCCATAAGTACGATGTGGAGCACCGTGATGGGACCTTCTACATCCGCACCAACAAGGGTGCGAAGAATTTCCGTCTCGTCACTGCCCCCGCGGCCACGCCGGATCCGAAGCACTGGAAGGTCCTCATCCCCCACCGGGCCGACGTGCTGCTCGAAGGGGTCGAACCGTTCCGGGACTTCCTGGTGGTCGCCGAGAAGCGTGAAGGGTTGGATCGGTTCCGGATCCGCGACTTCAAGACGGGATCCTGGAGGAAGGTCGCCTTCCCTGAGTCCGTCTACGCGGCTTCCCCGGGGGGAACGCCCGAATACACTTCCAAGGCCTTCCGCTTCGTCTACCAGTCCATGGTCACGCCCCAGAGCATCTACGACTGCGACATGGCCACCGGGAAGCAGACCCTGCTCAAGGAAACCGAGGTTCTGGGCGGCTATGACCGGTCCCAGTACATCACGGAACGCCTCTGGGCCACGGCCCGGGATGGTGCGAAGGTGCCCCTTTCCGTGGTGTACCGGAAGGGTGTGAAACGGGACGGCAGCGCGCCCCTGTTCCTCTACGCCTACGGATCGTACGGCTTCGGCATGCCTGCGAGCTTCTCCATCCCGCGCCTGAGCCTGCTGGACCGGGGCATGGTCTACGTCATCGCCCACATCCGGGGCGGCAACGAAATGGGCGAGGCGTGGCACGACGACGGCATGCTCATGAAGAAGATGAACACCTTCACCGACTTCATCGATTCCGCCGACTTCCTGGTGAAGGAGAAGTGGACCGCCAAGGACCGCCTGGTGATCGAGGGCGGCAGCGCCGGCGGCCTGCTCATGGGCGCCGTCACCAACCTGCGGCCCGACCTCTTCAAAGCTGTTCACAGCGCCGTGCCCTTCGTGGACGTGATGAACACCATGATGGACGCCAGCCTGCCGCTGACGGTGGGCGAGTACCTGGAATGGGGTAATCCCAATGAGAAGGCTGCCTTCGACTACATGCGGGCCTACAGTCCCTACGACAACCTGGGGAAGAAGGCCTACCCGGCCATCCTCGTCACCACCAGCTTCAACGACAGCCAGGTGATGTACTGGGAACCCGCGAAGTACGTGGCCAAGCTCCGTACCCTCAAGACCGACGACAACCCCCTGCTCCTGAAGATCAAGATGGATCCCGCTGGTCATGGCGGCGCCTCCGGCCGCTACGATGCGCTGAAGGACAAGGCCTTCGAGACGGCGTGGATGCTCAAGCAGGTCGGCATTACCAAGTAGCCGTTCATCGCTCCAAAGGGCGCCTTCGCGCCCTTTGGAGGTAAATATAAAGGGAGGTGGGACATGGCTGTATCACCGGTTCCTCCGGGCTACCACAGGGTCACACCCTACCTGGTCGTGGCGGATGGGGAAGGCTTCCTCGGCTTCCTCCGCGTCGCGTTCCAGGCGGAGGAGTGCAGCCGCACGGTCCGTCCCGATGGGTCCATCGCCAACGCCGAAGTGCGCATCGGCGATTCCATGGTGATGGTGGCCCAGGCCAGGGAGCCCTGGAAGCCCATGCCTACTGGCTTCTATCTCTATGTGCCCGACACTGACGCCACCTACGCCGCTGCCTTGGCGGCAGGTGGAGCCTCGCTCCTGGAACCCGCAGACCAGTTCTACGGGGACCGCAACGCCGGGGTGCAGGATCCCTGGGGCAACAACTGGTGGATCGCCACCCACATCGAGGATGTGGACGAAGCCGAGATCCAGCGGCGGATGGCGGCCCGGGGTTGAGTCCCAGGCCCAGTCCCGGGACAATGGATAAGCGCGGCCTCCCGCCGCGCTTTGTCATGTCTGGAAAATCATGGGTCTCATTGAAGAAATCCAGCGGCGACGCACCTTCGCCATCATCAGCCACCCCGACGCCGGCAAGACCACGCTGACGGAGAAACTGCTGCTCTACGGCGGCGCGATCGACCGGGCCGGCTCCGTGAAGGCCCGGGAGGGCGGCGCGGCGGCCCACTCGGACTGGATGAGCATCGAGCAGGAACGCGGCATCAGCGTCACTTCGGCCGCCATGCAGTTCGAATATCTGGGCCGGGCCATCAACCTGCTGGACACGCCGGGTCACCAGGACTTCAGTGAGGACACCTACCGGGCCCTGACGGCGGCGGATTCGGTCGTGATGCTCCTGGACTGCGCCAAGGGCGTGGAAGAGCAGACCAAGAAACTCTTCCGAGTGGCCAGCGAGCGCAAGCTCCCCATCTTCACCTTCGTGAACAAGCTCGACCGCCCCGGCCGCGTGCCCGTGGAGCTCATCGACGAGGTGGAGGAGCTCTTCGGCCTCCACGCCGTGCCCATGACCTGGCCCATCGGGTCCGGCACCGACTTCAAGGGTGTGTACGTGCGCGCCACGGGCCAGATCCAGGTGTTCGAGCGCGCCAAAGCGGGCCGGAAGGCCCGGGTGGCAGGGCAGGGTGGGCTGGACGACCCCGAGATCGCGGCCCTGCTGACGCCGGCCGAGCTGCAGCAGCTCAAGGACGATGTGGACCTCATGAACCACGTGCTGCCCGCCTTTGACCGGGAAGCCTTCCTGCGCGGCGAGCAGTCGCCGATGTTCTTCGGCTCGGCCGTGAACAACTTCGGCGTGGCCGAGTTCCTGGAGGAATTCCTGGAACTGGCGCCCTCGCCCGGTCCGCGCCCCCTCATGAAGGGCGGCGAAGTGGACCCCGAGCAGCCCTTCACGGCCTTTGTATTCAAGGTGCAGGCCAACATGAACAAGGCCCATCGTGACCGCGTGGCTTTCGCCCGCATCGTGTCCGGGCGGTTCGAGCGGGGCATGGACGCCCTCCACGTGCGCGAGAAGAAGTCCATCAAGCTGAACTATCCCCACATGTTCTTCGGCCGCGAGCGGCAGATCGTGGACGAGGCCTACCCTGGCGACATCCTGGGCCTCATCAACCCTGGCCTCTTCCGCATCGGGGACGTGCTCAGCGCCGCGGGTCCCATCGAGTTCCACGCCGTGCCGCGCTTCTCGCCCGAGCAGTTCGCCTCAGTTCGCTTGGCGGATCCCGGCGCTCGGAAGGGTTTTCTCAAGGGCCTCAGCCAGATCGCGGAAGAGGGTGTGGTGCAGGTCTTCTGGCCCAAGGGCGGGGCGCCCCTGCCCATCCTCGGCGCCATCGGCCGCCTCCAGTTCGAGGTGCTCCAGCACCGCCTGAAGGAGGAGTACGCCAGCCCCGTGCTTTTGGAACCCCGCGGCTTCCAGATGGCCCGCTGGATCGAGGGCGGCTGGCCCGAACCCAGCCGGTTCTGGGGCGAGCTGGTGGAAGATACCGAGGGCAACCCCGCCATCCTCTTCGAGAACGACTGGCAGCGAAGGACCACGGCGGAAAAGAGCCCCGGGCTGACCTTCCTCGAACATCCCCCCAAATAGAAAAACGGCGCATTCGCGCCGTTTTTCATATCTCGGAACGCGTAGCGTTCCGAGCAGAGATCTAGGCCTTCTTGAAAATATCCATCACCGCGTGCAGCAACTGGATGGCTTCCGCCTTCGGCCGCTGGAAGGCGTTGCGGCCCATGATGGAACCAAACGCGCCGCCCGCGGCGATCTCGGCCACTTCCTTCAGGACGTCCTCGGTGCCCTTGGCCTCGCCGCCGCTGAAGATGACGATGCGGCGGCCGTTGAAGGCGCTCTGCACCACGTGGGCGATGCGGTCCTTCAGGGTGGCGGTGGGGATGCCGTACTTCTCGTAGACCTTCTTGGCCTCGGCCTGCTCCACATGGTCCTTGGGCGGCTTCACCTTGATGATGTGGGCGCCCAGCTGGGCAGCGGTATGGGCGGCATAGGCCACCACGTCCACGGCGGTCTCGCCTTCCTTGGTGAGACCGGCGCCACGCGGATAGGCCCAGAGCACGGTGGGCAGGCCCACGGCCTTGGCTTCGAGGATCAGCTCGCGCAGGTCCTCGTACTGGATGTTGCGGTCGCCGCTGCCGGGGTAGATGGTGTAGCCAATGGCGGCGCAACCCAGGCGCAGGGCGTCGTCCACGCTGCCCGTGATGGCGCTGCAGGGCTCGTTGCCTTTGCTCAGGCTGTCGCTGTTGTTGAGTTTGAGAATGAGCGGGATGTCTCCGGCATAGTCCGACGCCACGTGCTCGATGAAGCCGAGCGGGGCCGCGTAGGCATTGCAGCCAGCCTCGATGGCCAGCTCCACGTGGTAGCGGGGATCGTAGCCGCCGGAGTTCGGCGCGAAGCTGCGGGCGGGGCCATGCTCGAAACCCTGGTCCACGGGCAGGATCACGAACTTGCCAGTGCCGGCGAGGCGGCCCGTGTTCATGATGCGGGCCAAGTTGGCCTTCACACCGGGGTTTTCAGAGCTGTACCAGGACAGGATCTCGCGGACTTTCGCCGTAGCCATGACTTCACCTCGCAAGGAATTCAAACAGGCATTCTACCTGGGGAGGGCTGGAATTGGTTCCGCCAGGCTCATGTCAGGCCTTGCTGTAGTCGTAGAAGCCGCGCCCGCTCTTCTTGCCGAGCCAGCCGGCATCCACGTATTTGATGAGCAGGGGACAGGGGCGGTACTTGGGATCACCCAGGCCCTCATGCAGCACGTTGAGGATGAAGAGGCAGGTGTCCAGGCCGATGAAGTCCGCCAGGGTGAGCGGGCCCATGGGGTGGTTCATGCCGAGCTTCATGATGCCGTCGATGCTCTCCACAGAGGCCACGCCTTCGTAGAGGGCGTAGATGGCCTCGTTGATCATGGGTAGCAGCACGCGGTTGCTGACGAAGCCGGGGAAGTCGTTGCAGTGGATCGGCGTCTTGCCCAGCTTCTTCGAGAGTTCCATCACCGCGTCGAAAGTCGCGTCGCCCGTGGCCAGACCGCGGATCACCTCGATGAGCTGCATGACCGGCACGGGATTCATGAAGTGCATGCCGATGAAGGCCTCGGGGCGCTTGGTGACCGCTGCCAGCTTGGTGATGGAGATGCTGCTGGTGTTGCTGGCCAGGATCGCGCCGGGCTTGCAGACCTTGTCGAGGGTCTCGAAGATCTGCTTCTTGACCTCCCACTTCTCGGTGGCGGCCTCGATGACGATGTCGCAGGTGGCCAGGTCTTCAAGTTTCGTGGTGGTGGTGACCCGGCCTAAAACGGCGGTCTTCTCGTCGGCGGTCATCTTGCCCTTGTCCACGCCCCGCTGGAGGTTCTTGTCGATGGTGGCCACGCCTTTGGCGGCGAAGGCGTCACTGAGGTCCTGCATCAGCACGCTGAAGCCCGCCTGGGCGAAGACATGGGCGATGCCGTTGCCCATCTGGCCCGCGCCGATGACACCGATGTTCTGGATGCTCATTGGGAATCCTCCAACCCCCAATCATAGCGGAGGAAGGGGTCACCAGCCCGCGAGGAGAGCCGGTAGGCCCCGAATGGATTCGAGCACGGGGAAGGGGGCTTCCACCGGACTGGTGACCATCTCGTGGGCCCAGGTCAGGTGGTACGGAATGTGGATGGCCCGGGCGCCCAAGGCGAGTACGGGGAGAATGTCGGACTTCACTGAATTGCCGACCATCGTGAAGGCGTCGGGCCGGATGCCGTGGCGCTGGAGCACGGTGAGGTAGGTGGCCTCATCCTTCTCCGAGACGATCTCCACCTTCGAGAAGTGGTTGCCCAGGCCCGATTTCACCAACTTCGTCTCCTGGTCGAACAGGTCGCCCTTGGTGATCACCATGAGGTCGAAGGTCTGTGCCAGCTCTGTCAGCACCTCAGCCACGCCGGGCAGGGGCTCCACGGGCTTGTCCAGCATGGCCTTGCCCAGCTCGAGGACCTGCCTGAGACCAGCGCCATCGAGCCGGTTCTCAGTGAGTTCCAGGGCTGTTTCGAGCATCGAGAGGGTGAAGCCCTTGATGCCATAACCATAGCTTCGGAGGTTGCGCATCTCTGTGTCGTGGAGGCGCGCATCGATCCAGGCATCGTCGTGGAAGGGCCGCAGCAGGGCCCGGAAGGCCTCCTGGGTCTCCGCGTAGTGGGTCTCGTTGTGCCAGAGGGTGTCATCGGCGTCGAAGGCAAGGGTGGGGCGCATGGCGGTCCTGTTCTCAGGTTCCCAGCCTACAATGAAGGATTTCCGGGGATTCCATGGCTGCCTCTAAGACCCGTACCGATTGGGCCCTCTTCCTGCTTCGCCTGGCTGTGGGCGGCATGGCTGTGGTTCAGGGTTTCGAGGTGCTCCGCCGCGCCCACGGGGCCATCAGCCTGGCCCATGCCTCCACCTGGGGCCTGGCCCTGGGCGAGCTGGTCTGTGGCGCCCTGATCCTTCTCGGCATCTGGGTGCCCTTGGCTGGCGGCATCCTCGTGGCGGTGCTGGGCTGGCCCCTGGTGCATGGCTGGATCCACGGCGCCGGCCCGCTGGCCAACCTGCCGGCCCTTTTCCGTCTGCTTGTGGGCTTGGCCTGCGCCGTGGGCGGCGGGGGCAAATGGGCCCTGGAGAAGTAGCATGCTGCGTCCCCCGCACCCTCTGATCTTCGCCTTCGACGCCGAATGGGTGCCGGATCCGGCCACCGGCCGGCGGGTGCTTGATCTGCCGAAGGAGATGCCCGACGACGAGGTGGTGACGCGCATGTGGGCCTACGGCGGGGCCACGGAAGCGGAGCCCCGGCCCTACCTGAAGACCATCCTTTGCCGCGTGGTGTCCATTGCGGCGGTGATCCGCACGGTGAAGCACGGCGAGGTGCATCACAAGTTGTTCGCCCTGCCGGAAACGCCAGAGGCGCTTCCCGAGGATGATCTGCTCCGCCGCTTCCTGGTGGCCCTCGGGGACCGGAAGCCCCAGTTGGTGGGCTTCAACTCGCGGGACGCCGATATGCCCATCCTCGTGCAGCGTGCCATGGTCCATCGCCTGTCCATCCCTGGTCTGGGGCGCAGCGCGGAGAAGTGGGCACCGGGCGACTTCTTCGACCGCTACGGCAACCAGCACATCGACCTTCGTGAGATCACCGGCGCTTGGGGCAAGGCTTCGTCCACCCTGCATGAGCTGGCCACGGCCTGCGGCATTCCCGGCAAGCTGGGCACCGACGGCAAGAGCGTCATCGACCTCTGGCGGGCGGGGGACATCACCGGCATCGTCCGTTACAACCAGTTCGACGCCCTCACCACCTTCCTGGTGTGGCTGCGCGCCATGACGCTATCGGGCCACCTCACACCAGAGCAGATGGAGGCCGAGGAGGCCCAGATCCGGGCGCTCATCCAGCAGAAGATGACCACGGATCCAGTTTTCGGGCTGTTCCTTGACGGGTGGACGCGACTGTCCTGACCGCTGCCACTTGAATCCGCTTCGGAGGCGGCTAGACTGGGCCCGATCTTCCGGTCATAGCCTGTTTCTTCCCAAAGGGGGCATCGTGAGCAAGCGGCTGGTAGCGGAATTTTTCGGTACCCTCTGGTTGGTGCTGGGTGGGTGTGGCAGCGCCGTACTGGCCGCAACCTTCCCGGGCGTGGGCATCGGCTTCCTCGGTGTCGCCCTGGCCTTCGGTCTCACGGTGCTGACCATGGCCTTCGCCATCGGTCCCATCTCGGGCTGCCACCTGAACCCGGCCGTGACCTTAGGGCTGGCGGTGGGCGGGCGCTTTCCCTACAAGGACGTGGCCGGCTACTGGTTGGCTCAGGTGCTGGGGGCCGTGGCCGCCTCCCTGATCCTCTATGTCATCGCCTCAGGCAACGGATCCCCTATCGGCGGTTTCGCGGCCAATGGGTACGCGGACCACTCCCCGGGCAAATACGGGTTGGGCGCGGCCTTTCTGACTGAAGTGGTGATGACCTTCTTCTTCCTCATGGTGATCCTGGGCAGCACGGCCAAGAAGGCGGCTCCCGGATTCGCGCCCATCGCCATCGGCCTCTGCCTCACCCTTATCCACCTCATCAGCATCCCGGTCACGAACACGTCCGTGAACCCGGCTCGCAGCACGGGGCCGGCCCTGTTCGTGGGCGGCTGGGCCCTCGGCCAGCTCTGGCTCTTCTGGGTGGCGCCTCTGCTCGGTGCGGCCCTGGCTGGCCTGCTGTTCCCGAAGCTGGAGGATTGACAGAAGGTTCAGAGCCGCCGGAGGATCCGCTCGATGCTGGTCGCCTTGCGACCTTCGGTGGTGACGAGCACGGCGTGGAGCTGCAGGTCGCCTTCGGCGACTTCGTATCTGGGGCGTTGCACCCTGAGGAAACGACCAATGCTGGCTTCCTTCTTCATGCCGATGACGCCGTCGTAGGGGCCGGTCATGCCGATATCGGTGACGTAGGCCGTGCCGCCGGACAGCACCTTGGCGTCCAGGGTGGGCACGTGGGTGTGGGTGCCCAGCACGGCGGCCGCGCGGCCCTCCAGGTGGAAGCCCATGGCCTGGGCCTCGCTGGTGGCCTCGGCGTGCATGTCCACGATCACGAGATCCGCCCGCTCCTTCTGCAGGATGCCGTCCACGCAGCGGAAGGGGCAGTCGCAGGCGGGCATGTGCACCCGGCCCATGAGGTTGATGACGAGGACCTCGGCCCCTGATGGCGTGTGGAGCTTCACCCACCCGTTCCCCGGCGTGTCGGGAGGGTGGTTGGCGGGTCGCAGCAGACGCGATTCCAGGCGGAAGTAGCTTTCGATCCCCTTCACGTCGAAGGCGTGATTGCCCGTGGTGATGACATCCACGCCGAAGCGATCGAACCATTCCCGGGCGATGGTGTCGGTGATGCCGTGGCCGTGGGCGGCATTCTCGCCGTTCACGATCACGAGATCAGCCCCGGTCTCCCGGCGCAGCTCGGGCACGAAAGCCTCCACCAGCCGCCGCCCCGGTTCCCCCACCACATCGCCCAGCGCCAGGATCTTCATGGAACCAGGGTAAATGAAAAAGGGCGGCGCTGGTGCGCCGCCCTTTCGTAGTGCAGGTGGGACTAGAAGGCGAAGCGGGCGCCGATCTGGACCCGGCGGGCGCCACCCATCCAGTTCTGGGCGTACTGGAGCTGTGGGGCCGCGTCGGTGCTGGCGGAATTGATCCTCGTGGACAGGTAGGTGTCCTGGCGGTTGAAGAGGTTGAAGACATCGCCCGAGAGGGTCACCTTGATCCGCTTGGTGAAGAAGAAGTCACGCCGCAGTCCCAAGTCCAGGAAGAGCTGGGAACCTCCGCGCAGGGTGTTGCGGCCGCTGTCCTGGCCGTTCGCGAAGAACCGGTCATTGCTGGAGTTGCGGTCTCCATTCACATCCTTGGTGTAGGTGAGGGTGTACGGCGTACCGGACTGGTAGCGGAGGGACAGGGAGGTCAGGATGCCCGTCACCTTCTTGTCGAGGAAGCTGAAGTAGCCGGTCAGGACATCGCGACGGTCCGTATCGGCGTAGCCCCACTGGGCGCCCAGATTGCCGGCGTCCTGGATGCTGATGCCGGAATAATTGCGCTCATTGGAGTCGCTGTCCTTGTTGATGGAGTAGGTGTAGAACAGCTGGGCGTCGAAGGGGCTGTCGTCCTTGTGGTATTTCACGCTGGCTGTGTAGGCGTGGTACTGGCTGGTGGCATCGGACAGATACAGGCCCATGGTGCCGTAGGCCGCGTTGGGTCGAGCGGGGTAGATCAACCGGCCATAGGCGCCCATGGTGGGCGTGCCGAGGTTGACGTCGGCGGTGCGCTCCAACTGCTTGCCCCTGGCATAGGTGGCGGACAGGCCCACCACCAGGTCGTTGAAGAAGGACCGCTCCGCACCGAGGTTCACGCGGTCGGTGTAGGGATTCTTGAAGTCGGGGCTGAAAGTCCAGATGTTGAACCCGGTGAGGGTTACGCCCGCAGGCATGGCGGAAATCCAGTAGGGATTCGCTGCATTGAAGGCCCCGCCACCAGTGTTGGTGGTCGCGTTGCCACGGGGGATGCCGTACGTATTGGCTTCAGACGGCTGGAAGTCCTTGGAACCGGTGCGGACCCCGTTGGCGGCGTAGGCCTGGTAGAAGAACACCGCCGGAGTGGTGCTCACGTAGCGGCCGATGCTGCCACGGACGACGGTCTTGCCCTGATCGAAAGCGGGCGTCCAGGTGAAGGACACGCGGGGCGAGAACTGGCTGTCGGAAGGGATCTTGGAGTTGATGGGCATGGGGTTGGCGAGGGGGTTGCCCATGTTCAGGATCGGGTAGCTCGGGTTCTCCTGGCGGTCCCAGCGGATACCGGCGCCGAGCTTGAAGGTATCGGTGAGGCGCCACTCGGTCTGGACGAAGGCGGCCATCTGCTTGTAGCTGGTGTCAAAGAGGCCAGCCTCCTGCACGGGGACGCCATTCAGGCCGAAGTTCTGGCGGTAGTAGGACCAGTTGCCGAGGCGGAAGTTGGCCAGGGAGCTGAAGCTGTACACACCCTGCCAGTTGCCGGCGAAGAACTCGGAGACATTGATGTCGTTGTAGTCCACGCCCGCCTTCACCTGGAAGGTGGGGGTCACGTAGCTGATGTTCTCCTGGATCTGGGTGCGCTTCGTGTTGTAGGTACGGTCGAAGGGATAGGCGCCGTAGTAGCCCACGTTGCTGATGCTGACCTCGGGACTGCTGGAATAGGTCGTGCGGGGCATGTCGTCTTTGCTGTGACTCACCCGGAACTCGTTCATCCAGCTGCCATTGATCACCCAGTTCCACTGGAGGACATAGGCATCCGTGGTCACGTCGTCCGAGGCGAGGTTCTCGGAGGCAGCCATGGTGCTGGCGCCAGTGACGCCGTTGAACTTGGAGTGGTTGATCCGGAACTGGATGTTGTGATCGATGGTCGGGTTCCAGTCGAAGCGGATGAAGTACACATCGGAATCCGCCTTGACGGAGTAGTCGCCAGCTTTCGCCAGGAGCACTGCATCGTTGGGATTGGCGACGGGGTCGAGGGTGACGGGGGTGTTCCCGCCCCAGACCTGGTGGATGGGCTCGGTGTGGCGCTGGGCATCGTAGGCCACGAAGTAGAAGAGCTTGTCCTTGATGATGGGACCGCCCACGCTGAACCCGAACTGTTGGTCCTTGAAGTCACCCACGGGATTGGTGGTGATGGAGCCATTCGGCTGGACCAGGGTCGGGCCGGCCGCCACCCAGGCTTGGGGGCGCTTGTAGTAGAAGAGGCTGCCGCTGAGGTCGTTGGTGCCGTTCTTGGTGATGGCGTTCACATAGCCGCCGCCCATGCGGCCGAACTCGGCGCTGGCGCCGTCGGTGATGACCTGGTACTCGCGGATGGCTTCGATGGAGATGGTGAAGGGGGTCTTGCCTTCGGCTGCGCCCGTGGCGCCGCCGAAGAAGGGCTCGTTGTTGTCGCCGCCGTCGATGTTGATGGAGGTGTTGACGCCGCGCTGGCCGGCGATGGCCAGGTTGCCGCGGCTGCTATCCACCACCACCTGGGGCGTCAGGGTGGCCAAGTTCGTGAAGTTGCGGCCATAGACAGGCAGGTTGGTGAGGTTGTCCGGGGAGACGATGGCGGCGGCGCTGGCGCGCTCGCTGTCCACCTGAGAGGCCACGGCCACCACTTCCACCACGGCGCCGGTTTCAGAGGCCAGCTTGATGGTCAGGGGGGCGGCGTCGCCCAGGTTCAGGTTCACCTTCACGTTGCTGGCGGTCTGGAACCCGGACTTGGTGACGGTGACGTTGTAGGGGCCGACGGGCAGCAGGGTGGCCAGATAGCGGCCTTCGCCGTTGGTCTGCAGGGTGCGGGTGAGGCCGGTTTCAGTGTTCCGGATGACCACCGTGGCCCCGGCGACACCAGCGCCGGAGTTGTCCAGAACACGGCCACCCAATTGAGTGGACACGCCTTGGGCCATGATGGGGGCGGCTGCCACGAGCAGAGCCACAAGGGATGAGCCGGCGAGATGCCTTGATCGCATAAGAAGTTCCTCCGTGTGCTAAAAGAATAGCCACGGCTGGTATCGCATTAAAAGGGATCCCTTGGTCAAGGAACGAAAAAGTCACATATAGCACCTGGAATTCACAGGGGCGCCGACCGGCGGCTGTCCCGGATTCTGGGACAGTCCTGCTAGGCTTCATTTATTCCTTGAGATGTCGATGAAACTGGTCGCCTTTGCCTTCGCCCTCTTTTCCCTGGCTCCCCTGGCTGGCCAGGGGCCCGCCACCCTGGCCGTTTCCGAGATTCGGTCCGGCATGAAGGGCTATGGCCGGACCGTGTTCCAGGGCGGGAAGATCGAGCGCTTCGACTTCGAAGTGCTGGGTGTGCAGCGGAACGCGGCGCCAGGCAAAAGCCGCATCATGGTCCGGGCTTCGGGTGGCCCCCTGGCGGAAACGGGCATCCTGGCCGGAATGAGTGGCAGTCCCTGCTACATCGACGGGAAGCTCATCGGAGCCTTGAGCACGGGCATCCTCTTCGAGAAGGAAGCCATCGGCGGTATCACCCCCATCGCAGAGATGCTGGACCAGCTCCGGGATATCCCCGAGACCGCGCCCAGTCGTACCCCCCTGATCCTGCCGAAGTTGGAGCCGCCGAAGGTACTCAAAGCCGCCCTCTCCGGGCAGATGCTGGACTTCCAGACCCTGATGGGCGAGACGGATCCCCAGGCCCTGCCGATGTCCATCGTCGGCAGCGCCCTGGGACCAGAGGCGCAGCGTCTGTGGGCCGGACTCCCCATCACCTTCGTGGCCGCGCCGATCCTGTCCGGTGGGCGGGAGGAGGCCAGTCCCATCGAACCTGGCGGCATGGCGGCCATCACCCTCATGCAGGGGGATCTGGACCTGGCCGCGGCGGGCACCATCACCTTCATCTCGGGGAAGCGGGTGCTGCTCTTCGGGCATCAGTTGTTCAACCTGGGTGCAGTGGACTTGCCACTTTGGTCCGCGACCGTGGCCAGCACGGTGGCCAGCTACCAGAGCTCCTTCAAGATGGCCATGCCCGTGGCACCGATCGGCGCACTGCGGCTGGACCGCAGTTCAGGGGTGGCGGGCCTGCTAGGGGCCGAGGCGCACATGGTTCCGCTGCGGATCGGTCTGAACCTGGCGGGCAAACGCACCCTGAATTTCCGCTTCGAACTGATGGACCATCCCGTGGCCACCCCGGCCCTGGTGGCCACGGCCGTGGCGCAGACGCTGGATGCCCATACCCGGGGCCTCGGGCTGCAGAGCTTGTCCATGCAGGGCAACATCAAGCTGGTCGGGCAACCCGCCATTCTGATCGAGAACGTCATCGCGGACCTGAATCCATCCCGCATGTCCCAATACGTGGGCGCCATGCTTCAGGCGATCACCCTCAATCCCTTCGAGAAACCGGTCTTCGAGGGCATCTCCATCACCATCAAGGCAGAGGAAAGGCTGGACCTGTCAGGCATCGCCGGAGTGCGCCTGCTGAAGGCCCGGGCCAAGCGGGGCGAGGTGTTGCCGGTACTCGTGACCCTCCAGAACGTCCAGGGAGTGCGGGAGACGGCCACCTTCAACATCCAGGTCCCATCCTCCGCCGCCAAGGGCAAGGCCACCCTCATGGTGGGGGACGGCTTCAGCCTCATGGCCGCCGATCCGGACGAGCGCATGATCGAGGTGGCGAACCTGGGGGATGTGGTGCGGCTCCTGAACGGGGCTCTCCGGAACAATCACGCCTACGCGCTGCTGGTGCAGAGCCAGCCCGGCGCCGGGCTTCGCGGCAGCCGCATCGAGGGCATCCCGCCCACGGTGGCCAGCCTGGTCAGCGGCGACGGGGCCAGCAGCGACAACAAGCTCCAGCGACGCATCGTGGGCCGGGCCGTCCTGCCTCTGGATCGCGAGGTAAGAGGGCTCAGCCAGCTGGAAGTTGAAATCGAGTAATGGGTATGAGACGAAAGGGTTCTATGCGCTGGGTGACCTTCCTTCTATCCGCCGCCGTGGGTGTGGCTGCCCTGGCAGGCCAGCCCATGGCCACCTTCTCGGGGTTCAACGACTGGCTGGGCTCCGAGACGCGCGGTGTCCGCATCGGTGCCGATGGCCGCCTGCGTTTGGCGCCGAGCCTGCGTCGCGTGGGCCAGCTCCCCGAAGGTGTGATCTGGGCGGCGGTACCAGATGGTTCCGGTGGCGCCTACCTGTCCGCGGGCACCGAGGGCAAGCTGTTCCACTACACGGGTGGCCAGGTGAAGCCCCTGGGCCAGGTCAAGGGCGGCATCGTGTTCACCCTGGTGCGTCTGGGACAGGATCTGATCGTGGCACCCACGGGGGAGGGCAAGCTGCTCCGTGTTTCGCCCACCGGCGACGTGAAGCCCTTCGCGGACATCGAGGCTCGCATCGTCTGGGCCCTGGCCGTGGAGGGGGATGCGGTGATCGCGGCAGGCGGCTCCGAAAAGGGTGCGGTGCTGGTGCAGGCCCGGGCAGGTTCCAGCCGCCGCCTGGCGGAACTGGCAGATGAAACGGCCTTCACAGCCCTGACGCCGGACGGGCAGGGGGGATGGTACCTCGGCAGCCACGGCCGGGGCCTGGTCCTTCGCTACAGCCGCCAGGGCGACCGTCTGGAAACCTTGATGGACACGCCCTTCGAAGAGGTGCGGGCCCTGACCGTGGCCGATGGGCAGCTTTACATCGGCGCCGACAACGGGCTCACGCCCAAGTTCAGTACAGGACAACTGGAACGGCGGGAGGGCTACCTTCAGGCGGAAACCACCGTCGCCGCCCGTTCCGCGGTCATCCGCCTGGACAAGGAACGCGTCCCCGAAACCCTCTGGCAGAGCGCCCAGAGCCAGGTTTACGCCCTGGCCGCCTGGAAGGGGCAGCTGCTGGTGGGCACGGGCAATCGCTCGCGCCTGTTCTCGCTGCCCCTGGGCAAGGTCCGGGACACGGATCCTTTTGCCGTGGTGCAGGAACTGGGCACGGCTCAGGCCACGGCTTTCCTGCCCTCTGGAGGAGACCTGCTGGTGGTGGGCTCGAACCCCGCTGAGCTGCACCTGCTGTCTGAGGCCCAGGCCACCGAGGGCACCCTGGAATCCATGATCCTCAAGGGCGCACCCCTCGCGGACTGGGGCCGGGCCTACCTGGATGCGGAAATGCCCACGGGCACCAATGTGGAGTTCCAATTCCGCACCGGGAGTACCGAGACACCGGATGCCACCTGGAGCCCCTGGACGCCGCCCCTGCGCAGCGGCGAGCGGCCGGCCCTGCCGCCCTCGCGCTTCGCCCAGTTCCGCCTGCGCCTCAGCAGCACCCGGGGCGGCGCCACACCGGTGGTGGAGACCGTCACGGTGCACTGGGCCCACCGCAATCTGGCGCCAGTCTGGGAGGGCGTGGACATCATGCCGCCGGGCCTGATCATCACCCGCACCGCCCCGCCCGACGATATCGGCATCGAGCGGGTGCCCTTGGAGACCCAGAAGCTCATTCCGGCCCTGGGCTACATGGGTGCGGAGAAGCGCAGCTTCCGCCGCGCTGGCCAGAGTTTTGTGTTCCGGGTGAATGATCCCAACGCCGACACCCTCGAGTTCGCCATCCGGCTCGTGCCCGACCGGGGCGCGCCCCTCCTCCTGGAGAAAGCCTGGAAGGAGAAGTTCTTCAGCTTCGATACCCTTCCAGTGCCCGATGGCCGCTACCGCCTGGAAGTGACCGCCTCCGATGCACCCACCGCCGCCTTCAATGCCGCCCTCACCAGTACCTGGCGCACGGCTCCCTTCATCATCGACCACACGCCTCCGGGCATCTCCGAGCTCAGCGCGGTCTCCGAAGGTGAAGGCGCCCGGATCCGCTTCGTGACCCGGGATGAGACCTCCACATTGAAGGAGGCTGCCATCAGCGCCGATGGCGAACATTGGCTCCAGATCGTGCCCGGGGACCGGGTGTTCGACCAGAAGGAGGAGCGCTTCGATGTGCTCGTGCCCCGCGACGCCTTGCGCGGCGACCGCATCCTCGTCAAGGTCGCGGATCAGTACAGCAATGAACAGACGGCTGCGGTCACGCTTGGCGCGGTGGGCGCCAAGCGCTAGCCGTTCCCTGCGCAGAAAAGCGGGGCCGAATGGCCCCGCTTTTCTGCGGTAGCCAAAGACTACAAGCCTTTGAACTGCGCGGGCCGCTTCTCCATGAAGGCGCCCATGCCCTCCTGCATGTCCTGAGTGGCGGCCAGGAGGCCGAAGAGGGCGGCTTCGTAATGGAGGCCCTGGTCCTGGGGCATCTCGATGCCTTCGTTCACGGCGGCCAGGGCGCTGCGCAAGGCCAAGGGGCCGCGCGAGAGAATGGTCTTGGCCAGCTTCTCGGCGGTGGCCTTCAGGTCAGCCTGGGGCACCACACGACTCACGAGGCCCATGCGGAGGGCGTCGGCGGCGGAGGTCATCTCGGCGCTGAGGATCATGTCGAGGGCCACGCCTTTGCCCACGAGGCGGGGCAGGCGCTGGGTGCCCCCATAGCCAGGGATGATGCCAAGGCTCACCTCGGGCAGCCCGAATCGGGCGTTGTCGCTGGCGATGCGGATGTGGCAGGCCAGGGCCAGCTCGCAGCCGCCGCCCAGGGCGAAGCCATTCACGGCGGCAATGACGGGCTTGGGCATGGCTTCGATGCGCTGGTACACGGCCTGCCCACGCAGGGCCTGGACTCTGGCGGAGGCCGTGTCCAGGGTCTTCAGCTCAGCGATGTCGGCGCCGGCCACGAAGGCCTTCTCCCCGGCGCCCGTCACCACCACGACACCCACGCTGGCGTCATGTTCCAGATCCGCGAAGACCTGCTCGAGTTCCTTCAACACCTCGTTGTTGAGGGCGTTGAGCTTCTCCGGGCGATTGAGGGTGACCCAGGCGATGCGGTCGGCTTTCTCGACGAGGACGAAGGACATGGGGTCTCCTGGTTTGGGATCATTCTATGCTGAGTCTGGAGTGACCGATGTTCCATCCCCCGCACCCCGAGACCTACCGTGACCAGTTGCGCGCCTTCCTGCGCGAGGACTGGGGCACTCAGGACTGGAGCACCGCCGCGGTGCCCGACCGGCCCATGACGGCCCGGGTGGTGGCCAAGGGGGACCTTGTCCTGGCAGGGCTTCCCATGGCGGTGGAAGCCCTGAAATTGACCTGCACCATGTTGTCGGCGGAACCAGCCCGTCACGACGGCCAGAAGGTGGCGGCGGGTACCGAGGTGCTGCGGCTGCGGGGCTCCAGCCACGGCATTCTCCTGGCAGAGCGGGTGATGCTGAACCTGCTCCAGCGGCTGTCGGGAACGGCAACCCTCACACGACGATTCGTGGATGCCATCGAGGGCACTGGTGCCCGCGTCCTCGATACCCGCAAGACCACGCCGGGCCTGAAGCTGTTGGAGAAGTACGCGGTCCGCTGCGGCGGAGGGGTGAACCACCGCCTGACCCTGGGTGATGGTGTGCTGTTGAAGGAGAATCACCTCGCGGCTGCCGGTGGTGTCCGGGCCGCCGTCGAGGCTGCCCGCCGGGCGGCGCCAAACCTGCTGAAGATCGAAGTCGAAGTGGAGACCCTCGGCCAGCTGAAGGCTTGCCTGGACTTGCCGGACGTGGATGGGGTCCTGCTGGACAACATGGCCCTGGAGCAGATGCGTGAGGCCGTGGCCCTGAGGGATCGCAGCGGTCGGCGCCTCTTCCTTGAGGCCAGCGGCAACATCACCCTGGAGCGGGCCAGGGCCGTGGCCGAGACCGGCGTGGACTTCCTCAGCGTGGGCGCCCTCACCCACAGCGCCCCCGCGGTGGATCTCAGCCTGCGGATGGACTGACTTCCCTTCGGGATCCGCCGCTGCGCGGCGGATCCATCTGAAAAGCGGGCCCCGGATGGGGCCCGCTTTTCAGTAAGGAACGGATCTTCTATTTCACCTCAAGCTTCCGCGCCTCCAGCAGATGCCCCAAGGCCTTCTCCAGGGCCGTGACGGCCTTGGCATAGGTGATCTGGGCCTGCAGCTCGTTGCTCTTGGCGGTGTTCAGGTCGTTGAGCTTCGAGAGCACCAGGAAGTTGGTGCTCATGCCGTTCTCGAATTTCTTCTGCTCGGCTTCAAGGTCCTTTTCACGGAAGATCCGCGTCTTTTCGGCGGCGACCACGCCCTTGCCGGAAGCGTCCAGGTTGCGGAAGGCCTGGCGGACTTCCAGGGTGATGCCGAGCTCCAGGTCGCGCAGGTTCAGCTCGCTCTGGCGGCGGTTCGCGCGGGCCTGGGCCTGGTTGCCACGGGCGGCGCGATTCTGGATGGGCATGGCGAACTGGAGGCCCACGGTGTAACCGGGATAGGCGCCCTTGGTGAGGTCCTTGTTGACGGCGGTCAGGCCCTCCGAGGGAATCTGGGAGGCGGCGTTGCCGTTGTAGGTGGCAAAGGCGTCCAGCTGGGGCAGGGTGCGGTTGTTGGCGGCGGTCTCCAGGGCCTGCTTCGATTCCAGGTCGAGGCGCGCGGTCTTCAGCTCGAGGCGGTTGGCCAGGGCCTGCTTCTCGGCGGCGGCTTCGTCCATCTCCAGGGGCTTGAGGCTGGGGGCGTCCGCCGGTTCCAGGTTCAGCGGGCGCTCGGAGGAGGGGTAGAGGGCGCGGATGAGGGCGTCCTTCGCATTGAAGAACTGGGCCTCGGCCGAGATGATGTCCTGCTGGGCCTGGGCAACGGAGGCTTCGGAGGAAGTGACCTCGATGGGCGCGAGGGTGCCGACCTGGACGCGGATCTGGTTCTCGTTGAGCTGCTTCTGCGCGAGAGCCAGGGCCTGCTGCTTGTTCTCCAGGTTCCGCTGGGCGAAGACGACATCCCAGTAGAGCGATTCCGTGCTGGCCACGAGGTTGATGATGGAAAGCTGGAAGGTCAGATCCGCTGCCTGGGCGCTCTTGCGGGCCACGATGAGGCGGCTTTCCGTCGCGTCCCGGCCGAAGTTTCTCAGCAGGCTCTGGGAATAGGTGGCCGAGAAACTGCCGTCATAGGGATTGGTGGTGAAGGGGGTCTCCGGCCCACCATTGACCGTGCCTTTGGTGAAGCGGTAGGTGGGCGCGTAGTTCAGGCTCAGGTTGCCGCCCCAGCCGAAGGCCTTGTTGGAACCCAGGGTGAAGTTCCGGGCGAAGCTGGTGGTCTCGGAGGACGTGAAGGGCCCGCCGGGGAAATTCTGGACGCGGCTGGCGTCCTCGGTCTTGCCGATGCTCAAGCTGCTGGTGAGGTTCCAGTCGAAGGCGCCCAGTTCGATCGTCAAGCCCGCCCGGGTGAAGTCACGCGTCTCGACGGCGATCTGCACCTGCAGGTTGTTCTTCAGGGAAGTCTCGATGGCGTTCTGGAGGGTCAGCCTCGTGGCCGCCGGCTGGGTGGCACCGGCCTTGGGTGCCTCCTGCCCTGCGGGTCTCGTGGGAGCCTCCTGGCCGACCAGGGAGAAGGCCACGAGCAGGGCCGGGAGGATCGAG
>CAVPLE010000006.1:0-6312 GCA_963705865.1 uncultured Holophagaceae bacterium
GGTCTCGTGGACCAAGGCCACCTGTTGCCTTGCCCTTGCCCGTCTCCGGGAGCCTTTCTTTCTTCTACTCAGCTTCCGTTGTGCTCGCCTCAGCTTCTTTTCACTCTCACGAAAGAACCTCGGGTTCTCAACTTTGTCCCCCTCGGAGTCTGTCAGGAAGGAAGTGAGCCCCACGTCAATCCCTACTTCTTGCTTTTCTGCTTCGGGAAGGATTGTGGCCGGTACATCGTCACAAGAAAACGACACGAACCACTTGCCGGTAGAGCTTCGGCTTACCGTAACCGTCTTGATTCTGCCTTGAATTGGGCGCGATAGGAAGAGCTTGAAGCGACCTACTTTGGTTATGTAGAGATTTCGGCCTTCGAATTTCCAACCGTTTTGTTGTAGTGTGAATGATTGGTATCGATCCCGATTTTTAAATCTTGGGAACCCAGGCGTTTCGCCGCGTTTCATTCGCCCGAAGAAAGCCTTGAATGCTTTATCTAGTCTATTTATAACATTGCAAAGCGTCTGGGCGTTTACGTGTTTGAATTCGGGATATTCTCTCTTTAATAAAGGTAATTCATAATGTTGATCATAGTTCGACAGACTTTTCCGCCACTGCCGCCAAAACATAATCCTCTGTTCCAGGCACAGATTGTAAAGTGTCCGACACAAGTAAAGCCACTCAAGGCAATTAGCCTCAGTCTGCTTGTTGATCTTGGCCTTGTACTTGAAGGTTTTTCTCATCTCAAGTTTGCCTAATATCCTAAATAGAATTCAACTTCCTTTTCAGGTCCAAAACCTTATCGCTCGACAAAAGCAAATCCAATGTTCGCAGCGTTCTCTCTTCCGCTTTAGGAAGAGATTGTTTCCATCGATGCCATGTGGAATACCTGACTCCAGCCGCCTTGGATGCTTCGCCCGGCCCACCAAATGCAGTTTCGATGATTTCAAATTTCTCGTTCGTTGTCATTCAAGCATCTCCTTTTTTGATCTTGTGGCCCTATAGTATGCGAGTCTAAAGCACATGTCAAGATATTTCGTTGCATGTTGCGATTTTTCTTGACATCCAAAAAACGTTTCGTGTATGCTTTTGGTGAAACGGAAGGATGAGTGCGATTCACGCAAACTTAGAGGAGGGACCAGATGAACGACAAGATCGCAAAAAAGTCAACGTTGCATCCGCCTGACCGTGATTGGCAGAGAATCCATCGTCAAGTCAATGCGACCATGAAACGCCGTCGTCTCCGGGACATTGCCAAGGTATCCAGGAGGCGTAACTTTGCATCATGAAAGCACAGGCTCGAAAGGGCCGTCAATGAGTGGCGCTGCTCTCCCGTGTGGGTGAGCATCCAAAACGTCGCATGAGACACGGCGAGCTGGCGCGTAACCGGCACATCTCTGGCCCCATAGCAGCAAACACAAAACAAGGAGGACCGTTGTGTGAGTACAGAAGCATTGATTACCTTGAGTGATAATCAGTCCGAGGAAGTGGAGATTAGCAACAACCACTTTGACATGACGAATGGTGACAGCATGCCTGGAGAGCTTCATATTAACTGTGAGGATTGCCAATTCTCTGGCATGTCATTCCATGGCTACAAGGTGGTTGTGAATGGAAAGAGAGTGGTTGTAGATTCCTCCTACTTTGATGCTTGCAAGGATGGAAAATCTGCAACCGTTCAAGTTGCCCGTGAACCGTACCATGAAACAGTAACAGTAAAGGAGATACAATACATGATTTCTTCAACCGACTGGATCATTATCGTAATGCTTATCGTATTTGTTCCGAAACTGTCATGGAAGCTCTTGGTCAAGCCAATCAAGGGGCAATGGAACAAGGTTCGTGCCTCATGGAAAGAGACAGAATAATGGCGAATTATTTCCACGGAGCAAAAGCATGGGACACCTCATGCAGTGGACATGGTGAGTCGAATGGACTGGTTGCCAAGAGCTGTAAGAAGCCACACGCCGGGATGGTCGGTGAAGGGCCATCCCCACCATGAATCCAAAAACCTGCCGCATCAACAGAGCGGCGCCGGACCCGAGTCACCAAAACTCCTCCGCTTGGGAGCGCATCAAGCCGCATAGTAGATCATAACCCCTCAAAGAATGGGAGTCCCCATGAACAGAGCACGAGATGAGCCCAAACAAAGGTGAGAAAACCACCAAGTCATCGTGAACTTATGGTCAGACGCATCGCAATGGGCGGCTCCCGCTGTGGGGTCGCCTCAATCACAATGTCAAAAGGAGGAATAGATGAAAAAGCTCATCGTGTTGTCCATTATACTCTCAGCCTTGCTCATGGGATGTACTGCTTCAGATTCAGCAACCAAAGCACTCCGGTCTGCTGGGTATTCAGACATCAAGATCACTGGATACAACATCTTCGGATGTAGCGAAGACGATTTCTTCCACACTGGATTCCGTGCTCGCGGAGCCGATGGTACTGTCGTGAAAGGAACTGTTTGCCAAGGTATTCTCAAAGGATCAACTATCCGGTTAGATTAAGGACACCCCATGCAATCAATCCTAAACCTAGAAGGGTGGCAACTCTTCTGGACCTGCGTTGGGATCGGAATCATCGGTGGCGGGCTGCTCGTGGCGCTTGCCGTGCTAGTGAATCTGGCAGCTCGGATTGGAGAAAAAAATGTCTAAGATCAAGGCGCTAATCATGACCATGCTCATGGTGATGATTATGGTCCCGTCAGTATCCTCGGCCGGCTGGTGGTTTACCACTGATGACGGTAAGCAGCAATTCAACTTGGAGTTGGCCGAAGTCTTTGAGAAGCATGGCGCCAGGTTCACGGCCTTTGTCAACAGCGGCAACATCGACCGGCCTGGATTCCTGACGTCAGACGAGGTTCGAGACCTTGATCGGAGAGGTTTCCCTATCGGGAGTCACTGTTTGTCACACGCCTTCCCTCTAATTTCGAAAGAAGCATTCTCAATCCGGATGACATGGGTCACTGAGCGATGGCTGCCAAGAATGATATCTCTCAGTCCGTCAGACAATGGCATGGTCGTGATATCGGATGGAAGGGAGTCGTTTGCTGTCATGGCCTCGACAGTGACCGAACTGGTTGAACGTTTGAACGAGGCATTCCCGGCCCATGGGATGCACTTCGCAGCGAAGGTCCACGATCCAGGCACGTCACTCTTCCCGCTCTCGTATGTCACGGGCTGGTCGCCGCATCTCGTCACACCGGGAGATCCAGCTCAATGGGAGTTTGCCCACGGATGGAAGACCGACCAGATAGCGGAGATCGTGCGCGAAGATAAGTCCAGGATGGAAGCTGTGATTGGTCATCCTGTGACGAAATTCTCTTTCCCTTTTGGGGTAGGTACGACAACGGCCCAAGGGATAGTCCGCAACGCCGGCTACACTTCGGCGCGGATTCTTCAGGACTGCCCTACGGAAGTGCGGTGGAGCGACGGTACGAACCTCTATAGTAATTCAGACTTGGGAGGATCATGGTTTGTGGTTGGCTCTGACCAGTCCTCTAATCCGTTCGCTATTCCGGTAACCATACAGGTTCGAGATAGGCTATATCGTTCCGCCAGGACTGCCGTGGACACGCCAGAAGGTCGCATTGCGTTAAGGGTCGTACTTAGACAGATCGTGGCAGATGCTCCCGAAAACGTTGTTATGTTGGACCATAACGGGGACATCCCTGTGTGGGTATATGATGAGCTTCTTAGCATTTTGGAATGACACGGGGGTAAGCCATGATCTGGGTATCCACAGCGATTGGATTTGTGCTCGGAGTATTTACTGGCATTTTGGCAATGGGGCTATTTCAAATGTTGTCGAAACGGGGCCAATGATGGAGGTGAAGCGATGACCAAAACATCCCAAGCCAAAGCCGAGCCGCAATGGTTCACTTGCCCGAAGTGGCAAACCCGCTCAATAGTCCCTCCGTGTGCGGCCAGAATTGCCAATGCATCGGCCGGAACCGTTCCAGGCGAAACGGCCCCGGATTATGCGTATTGTCTGACTTGTCCTGATTCGGTAGTGGTACAGGACATGTCCGAGCCAAAGCAAAATCGAAAGGGACGCCTCAGCAAGGGCAGGTATGACCGAAAGCCGGCAAATAAGTTTGGCCTCGCTTATATCTGTCGACAATGCGCGAACATAGTTCGTGCTGAACACAAGGCTACGGAGTGGGAGAGGAAGTAATGCCGAAGCTAATCTGCATCAAGGATTTCGTGATGGAGTGCGGAACGTTAGCCTTTTATGCGAACAGGCAGTACGATTTCAGATATGCCACGCTTGAGGAAGAGAATGAACACGGGTGTCAATACGCATTCTGTAGTGAACTTGGGAATGGGCATCTCATGACTTACGAGGATGTCAAGGAGCACTTTGAATGACAACCAATCGCGCAAGGAGGGGCAAATGAAATGCGAGTCCTGCAAAGCCCAAAACCCGATCTGGAGAGCAGTAAAAGTTGTAAGCGTAACCAGGGATGAGCGTAACCTTGCCGTGCTGCGGGTCGTGGTCGCCCAGTGTTCGACGTGCTCCGAGCGTTACGTGTTCCGGTCGATTCCGAAGGACGGAAAATGGGTGTTCGAGCGACAGGCACGGGTGAGGTATCCGAGAAGGGGGAGAGCATGAAAGTCAAACTCAGGCAACCAATCACGTCAAGGGAAGAAATTGCCAAGTTCGTGAGCTGTGTAGTCCAAGGAAGGCAAGAAATTGATGTCCCGTATCAAACTACTCCGCGCAATATTTCGGATTGGGTATTGGATTCCAGTAATGACTGGTGGCTTAACTTCAAGGATGACCATACTTTCAAGATCGTTCACCGATATTTCGATAACGATGCTACTGAAGCTCTGTGTAAGTGGGTGGCTTATCGGTTGGGCGGTGAAGTTGTTGAGTGATTAGTGGAAAGGATGTCCCATGGAAGATCGTTATCGATGCGAAGCCTGCAAACATGAATGGACAGATGATGGGATTTGCTTCCCCACCGAATGCCCTTCATGTGGGTGGCACATCATGGAAATAGTTGATCTTGATGAGGATAATCAGTCATAAAAGGAGACCCATGAAAGAACAGAAGTCATACACAGCCCATCATCCCGAGCGGCAGAGACACCCGAAACACGTCCGCCCGACAATCTACGGCAACCCTCACGAGGAGATCCCTATCGAGAAGTGCGACCGGTGCGGCGAGGAAGTGTTCACGACATGGCAATATTGCGGATTCTGCGGGCACTGCTTGCGGAGTTGCGGGTAGTGAGATAACCCTTGCTTTATTTTTGCTATGGTGGTAGTGTCATTCTACCTACTAGGGTGAGGAGGTGATGTAGTTGGGAGAGAAGGTTAGGAAGCAGTTTCACGCAACAAAGTCGCAACTTGACTGGCTCGGAGAAGAGGCCGTTAGAACTGGACTTGTTGTTGCGGATTTGATTCGAAGGGCCATTGATGAGTACCGGGAACGACGGGACAGGGAAAGGAGGAAAACAAAGCCATGAGCATCACTGTTACATTCAAACGTCATTCCATGGATAAGCAAATGTGGGAAATGATAACGCAGAAATACCGTACCATTTGGGCTGTTGTCCACCAAGATCTTTTGAGTGATCTTTACCCCCAAATTGACAATGTTGATGAGATAGTTGTTGAGATGGTGGTGAAGGATGATTGACCACGAGAGGGAGAAATCCGAAGCCCTAATCGAAGACCAGCCCAAGATCGACCCGAAGCTCTACGGACGGTATACGGATGTGATCGGCCGCATGGGCGTTGAGTGGTTCGATAGGCAGGTTGAGGATTGGGAAGGGGATCATCCGGTTTACAAGCAAGGGAAGAGACAATGAGATCCCCAATTCGTCTGTGGTGCATCCATCGTGGGCATCGCGTATCTGAGCCGATCTGCCAGAAATGCAAGCGGTTCGACTACTGCCAGGAGCGACAGGAGGCCAATGTGTTGCAAGAAAACGAGAGGGAAGGCACGAGACGGATTTCCATGGCAGAGTATTTGGCCGATCCTTGTCCGACTCCAAGCCTTTCCAGGACCGGAATCAAGACGCTCATCAATGAGACGCCGGCCAAAGCGTGGTATCAAAATCCTCGATTGAATCCGAACTATGTTCCCGATATTTCCAGCAAATACGACATGGGGTCAATATGCCATTCACTCTTCTTGGAGGGCAGCGACATTGCCGAAGTCATAGTGGCTGACGACTGGCGCAAGAATGCGACCAAGGAGGCGGCTAATGCGGCCAGGGCCAAGGGGAAAATACCACTCCTTGAAAAGCAGTACTCCCAAGCCATTAAGATTGTGGCTTCAGCACAAAGACATTTGGCCGAGTCAGAGCTTG
>CAVPLE010000007.1:0-12013 GCA_963705865.1 uncultured Holophagaceae bacterium
AACGATCGTCTTCGCTTTGCAGACGCAACCATGGCAACGGAACCTCAGTTGCGGACTCTCGCCGACTTCGTTATCCTGAACGGGACGTCCACCGTCTATGAAATCAAACAACTTGGACAACCTGGACCGGCTGCCAAGCCAGATCGAGGCCTATAGAAAGACGTCGATGGGATTTTGTGGTCGCCCATCCAAATCTAGCCGAAGTGCTCTCGGACTTTCTGGAAACTGACATCGGAATCCTCGCCTTGACCGAGAAGGCACGATTCGCTCTGTCGTGGCACCGAAGAACATGGCGGAAGGGTAGATCCATCCTGCAGGACCTTCCGAAGCTTCTCCGGAAATCGGAATACATGCCGATAGTCGAGAGGCACTTCGGTCCTCAGCCAACGCCTCGCAACACCTACCACTACTCCCATTACAAGGCCCTGTTTTCGGAAATGTTTCTTATTTCTGCTCATTTCGAAATGGTGGCCGCTCTAAAGCGTCGATTACACCGAGGGGTTAACAAGTCGTTTTTGGAAAAAGTCCCTTATTTAGTTGCGGGCTTCCTTTCGGTCGGATAAATCCGATTCAAATGGAATCTCTTGTTGATTTTATGAAGATCGAAAACACACTTTCTTCTCACATTGGGATAGGAGGCATGGATGTTTTTCCCTTACTTCCGTGGACGGCAAGTTGAACTCCTTGCCCTCCGGATCTCGAGCCCAAATTGGCGAAAAAGAAGAAAATTCGCCCATCATTGAGCGGCGATGGCCGAGGGGCAACTCCGGACTTAAAGGCTTCTTACGACGGCCAAGGGAAATTTTCCACGTCTGTCCTCTTTGGAATCAATCCTGCCGTTGGTGATTTGGGAAGGTTGCAGATATGAGGGGCGTTCATCGTCTCTTCCTCTCAGTCACCCAGCACGTCGCTGTTCTGGCTTCCATGTGGGCCCAACTACCACTCTGGCCCAGGTCAATGCGTTCCTGGCGAAATACGGGAAATTCCAGGCACTACTGTAGTTTTTCTACTGCCCTAGCGCTGCGCTGCACGGGATGGGTACCAAGCTCCTCCTGTTGCGGTTTCCCCCTCCGCCTGTCCTCATCGAGGGGAAAGTAAGCCCGAGTTTCATTAATTCCTTTAGGTGCATTTCGTAAGGTCCTCATCCGGGTGGATTCATCGCCCAGCCGAAGAACGCAACGTACTCCCACCTCGATTTCTTTAGCGATCTCCACTGGGTATTTCGGTTTCGGCGATTTCAATTGTCTAAGATGTCTATAGTCCTGGTGGTGGGCCAGCGCATGTGTGGCGATCCATCTGACGGAACTCAATACTCACCAGGAATATAGCACCAACCTATTGTCTCGACCCACGACTGGCAATGTGGACAGCGCCCGGTAAGTTCTTGGAGGCATTAACCAAGTTGGCAGCCCACGTCCTTGCTCGACCAGATGGTCCCACTCCCTGGCGTGCCAAGAGTTCCAAGACCTATATGTCCGGCGGCACTATCCTGGACTCCCTTCGGTGAAGCGCCTGTCTATGCGCCATCATTGGAGTTGATGGAGACCATCCGAGACGTGGCCATTTCGCCCAAAATATGTGAGACCAAGGTATCAATTCTGGAGTCGGCAGGAGGGCGCGGAATGGGGATCATCATGTTCGCTCTTGACGGATCCAACAGCATCCCGGATGCCACCAAACGCACTCACCGCCTCGAAGGCCTCAGAATTACTTGGATGGCCTCGCTTTACCTCTGGGCTTTCATCCGCCGCTGGCGCCTTTCAGGGGGAGTGGCCGATGTAGCGAGAAATTAATGCCCAAGTCCGTTTCGAGGTGATGGTCAGGTAGGGCATGCGTCCAGATTCAACCTGGACGCGACGGTGGGCGTGGCCCGGCACGAAAGAGCGGGATCCTGGTTAAAATGATCAAATCTTGCCAAACTGACGCCTTCTAAGGCTCTCAACTCACCGACCAGGCGCCTGGAGACCCCCCTTGATTCCCTCGCCATCTAGCGTTTTGCCCTTTTATTTTCTTAAGCCCCATGACTTTGCCGGTGATCCAGTCAAAAGTATGCTATCTAAGAAGTTTGCAACGACTTCTCCGTTCGCCAGGAGAAAACGTGGGCTATCTTTACTCAAGGATCACCGGGCAGTCGCGTAGGATGTTCCGCGTACTTTCACAACACCATCGTTCGGTGCGCCCTCTTCTCAAGAAGAGGAAAAAAGGTGAGAAATCTCTTGCGGAGACAAACATATTGGATTCCTTTTTTGTCCGGATGATAGTTGAGTCGTCCCCAAGTCGTCCTTGGAGACACTCTGCTCAAGCGCTTCCACGACATTTCTCACGTGATCTGAGAGCGGCTGTTTAGTACCGCCTGAATGAGCATTCAGACTTCTTGCCCTTCAGCTATGCGGCGCACCAGGTACTCGGTTATCGAGCATCCTGGGACCTGGGATTTTCTCATCCTGGTAGCTGTCCTGGACCTTGAGAAGGCGATCTGCCAAAAGCTTGTGGGGAACCGTTCGCTTCATCTTCGGCCAGGTGATCTTGCACCGTCACAGGTCGCGCTCCGCCGAACCACCCTCCATGAACTTGGGCTGAGCAGTGTTCCATTCTTACCAATCAACTTCGAGCTTCAAACCAGCATCTCAGAGTCATGGGGATGCATCTTACTTGGTACAATTCTGACACGAGTGAGTTCTTCTCCCCGGTCGATATTAAATCTCTATTTCTGGGTGAGTTCGACATCGTCATCATCCTCATCCACTGTATATGACATGTTCGAACGGCTTCGAGGCCAAGGGGGTCTTTGACACTCCTTTTAATCGGCGAGCAAGCGCTCTTGCTAAACTTCAATTCTCGGGCTAATTTCCCGAAGAATTGGAAACTCGGTGTGCCCATGGAGAACTTGAAATGAACATGAAGGTCTGATGCACCTTCTTGCGTGGCGGCGTGCCGAGATGATCCAGGCTGAGAACAATGTCCACTCAATCTTGGCGTAGATTCTGGCACGTCGAGCTGAAGCATTCGATGAAGGCTCTTGAACTCCTGACGAAGGATAAATCGTGCCCGCTATTCTCGCTTACCTATTCCTCATCGCATACCCAATACGGTCTATGAAAATAAATCACTGCGTTTCCCCAGATACTCTTTGGTGATGGCTCAGGTTACTCACGAAGTGACGAACTCCATTGACTACTCGCTTCTAATGGGACCGTAATCATTAACCCGACAGCAATGCATTAACACTTCCGCTTTTTTGGGCCCCCAATCTCGTAGCTAGTTTCAGTACCTTTCTAAGAGGTGGCCAATCGATGACCTGTGTCTTTCGATTATTGGGGACGCGGAAATGGGAGATGAATATTCTGGGTTCTTCGTTCATCCCAAATTACAAGATGGAGATAGCATCATGAAGCAATCGACGTATTTTGAGATTCCCTTCCGTGACCACTTCTATTCGTTGAACACACTCCGGTCTGCTGGGGTTCCCTCCCCTTCTTTACTAGAGATAAAGGTGATGCTCGAACCGGCGACTGGTCAGGAGGAGTTCGACCTGAGATATGTTGCACTAGGCTCCACTGAAAAAGCAATCCCAGACAATTGCCTCCAGCACCGGCGCGCGGCATTTGTTCATACAGATATCTTTGTAGTTTCGAGCGTGCTTGAATGGATCCACAGTCGGCAAGAACGATATCAGGACCAATTTACGGATACTGTTCAAAACCACCTTCGTGATTGGCTGAAGAAGAATGCGATCAAAAAGAAATTGATGCACTATTCAGGGGCAAGATCCTAGATAATTCCGCGGTGAGTCATTTGTCTCTGAATCCTCCTAAAGGATTTGTTCAGTCGCGACCACAAGAAGTAATTGATGCAATCGGCGCTTATGCCCTAAGCTGCTGGCTGCGATTTTCTCGATGCTCCCGAGACGGCATCTGGGTAATGGGGAGCCGGAGGCGACGTTTGACGTTGCGTTGTGAAAGAAAACTCTGATCGAAAGGCTCTCGGGCTAGAATCTGTAAGCCAGCAACTGTGTTCATTTTTCATGGGGCAAGCGCACTCGAAGGAACTGAACGGGAAGATTTTTTCAAAATGGCCGAGGATTGCTTCCTTTCGGTTTTTGGACAATCACTTGAGAATGCGGCTTTTGACAGGCAGTTTGGTGTTGCGAAGGAAGCTCTAGAGTGCTTATCGAGGAGCAGCCAGTTACTCCAAAGGCGTCTCCATGTGCTCCCGCAGAGGGAGGGCTCCCCCCGCGAATCCCAGCAAAATCCTTTTCAACCCAGGACTCTCCCCATCCTTGGTATAAAAATGGGGAGGACGTAACCCTGACCTCCAAAAGAATTGGTGGTCACGCCTTTGGAGTAACTGGCTGCTCCTCGATCAGCGCTTCTAGAGCTTCCTTCGCAACACCAACTGCCTCGAAGGCCGCATTCTCAAGTGATTGTCCAAAAACCGAAAGGAAGCAATCCTCGGCCATTTTGAAAAAATCTTCGTTCAGTTCCTTCGAGTGCGCTTGCCCCATGAAAAATGAACACAGTTGCTGGCTTACAGATTCTAGCCCGAGAGCCTTTCGATCAGAGTTTTCTTTCACAGCAAGAAGCGCAACGTCAAACGTCGCCTCCGGCTCCCCATTACCCAGATGCGGTCTCGGGAGCATCGAGAAAATCGCAGCCAGGGCGGCCAGGGCATAAGCGCCGATTGCATCAATTACTTCTTGTGGTCGCGACTGAACAAATCCTTTAGGAGGATTCAGAGACAAATGACTCACCGGAGTACCTAGGATCTTGCCCCTGAATAGTGCATCAATTTCTTTTTGATCGCATTCTTCTTGAGCTAGCCAATCACGAAGGTGGTTTTGAACAGTATCCGTAAATTGGTCCTGATATCGTTCTTGCCGACTGTGGATCCATTCCAACCGCGCTCGAACTTCAAGATCTGTATGAACAAATGCCGCGCGCCGGTGCTGGAGGCGATTGCTGGGAGTACCTTTTAGTCGAGCCCAGTGCAAGATCTCAGGTCGAACTCCTCCTGACCAGTCCGCGTTTAGAGCATCACCTTTATCTCTAGTAAAGAAGGGACGGAATACCAGCAGACCCGGAGTGTGTTCAACAATAAAGTGGTCACGGAAGGGAATCTCAAAGAAGATCCGATCGATTGCGCTGCGGACAATGCCCGAGCTGATGCTATCTCCATCTTGTAATTTGGGATGAACGAAGAACCCAGAATATTCATCTCCCATTTCCGCGTCCCCAATAATCGAAAGACGCGGTTCATCGATTGGCCACCTCTTAGAAAGGTACCTGGACTCAGCTACGAGAGATTGGGGGCCAAAAAAGCGAAGCTCATCGATTGCTGTCGGGTTAATGATTACGGTCCCATTAGAAGCGAGTAGTCGATGGAGTTCATTAACTTCGTGAGTAACAGGGGGCCATTCACCGAGATTATCTGGGGGAACGGCAGATGATTTGTTCATAGACCGTACTTCAGTTATGCGATGAGATAGGTAAGCGAGTGGGCACGATTTATCCTTCGTCAGGAGTTCAAGAGCCTTCATCGAATGCTTCACTCCGAGCAGTACCAGATCTACGCCAAGATTGAGTGCAATGTTCTCAGCCTGGATCATCTCGGCACGCCGCCACGCAAGAAGGTGCATCAGACCTTCATGCTTGATTTCAAGTTCTCCATGGGCACGCCGAGTTTCCAATTCTTCAGGGGAAAGTTCGCCCGAGAATTGAAGTTTAGCAAGAGCGCTTGCTCGCCGATTAAAAGGAGTGTCCGAGAAAAGACCCCCTTGGCCTCGAAGCCGTTCGAACATGTCATATACGTCGTCGATGAGGATGATGACGATGTCGAACTCGCCCAGAAATAGAGATTTAATATCGACCGGGGAGAAGAACTCGCTCGTGTCAGAATTGTACCAAGTAAGATGCATCCCCATGACTCTGAGATGCTGGTTTGAAGCTGCCCGAAGTTGATTGGTAAGAATGGAACACTGCTCAGCCCAGAGTTCATGGAGGGTGGTTCGGCGGAGCGCGAGGACCTGTGACATCCGGGGTACTTCACCTGGCCGAAGATGAAGCGAACGGTTCCCCACAAGCTTTTGGCAGATCGCCTTCTCAAGGTCCAGGACGCAGCTACCAGGATGAGAAAATCCCAGGCTTTGCAGGATGCTCGATAACCGAGTACCTGGTGCGCCGCATACTAAGACTGAAGGGCAAGAAGTCTGAATGCTCATTCAGGCGGTACTAAACAGCCGCTCTCAGATCAGCGTGAGAAATGTCGTCGAAGCCCTTGAGCAGAGTGTCTCCAAGGAGCAACTCGGGGACGATGCAACTATCATCCGGACAAAAAAGGAATCCAATATGTTTGTCTCGCAAGAGATTTCTGGCCTTTTCCACTTCTTGAGAAGAGGGCGCACCGAACAACTGCGCCTTGGTGGTATTGAAGTACGCGGAACATCCTACGCGACTGCCCATGATGCTTGAGTAAAGATAGCCCACGTTTTCTCCTGGCGAACGGATGGTTCAAACTTCTTAGATAGCATACTTTTGACTGGATCACCGGCAAAGTCATGGGGCTTAAGAAAATAAAAGGGCAAAACGCTAGATGGCGAGGGAATCGAGGGGGGTCTCCAGGCGCCTGGTCGGTGAGTTGAGAGCCTTGAACTAGGTCGGTTTGGCAAAGATTTGATCATTTTAACCAGGATCCCACTCTTTCGTGCCGGGTCAAGCGGTCCCGGGTCATCCGCGGCCACGCCCACCGTCGCGTCCAGGTTGAATCTGGACGCATGCCCTACCTGACCATCGGCCTCGAAACGGACTTGGGCGACGTTCTGGCGACGGAGAGCCGCTACATCGGCCACTCCCCCTGAAAGGCGCCAGCGGCGGATGAAAGCCCCAGAGGTAAAGCGAGGCCATCCAAGTAATTCTGAGGCCTTCGAGGCGGTGAGTGCGTTTGGTGGCATCCGGGATGCTGTTGGATCCGTCAAGAGCGAACATGATGAGGTCCATTCCGCGCCCTCCTGCCGACTCCAGAATTGATACCTTGGTCTCACATATTTTGGGCGAAATCACTAAGTCAAACGATGGTCTCCATCAACTCCAAATGATGGCGCATAGACAGGCGCTTCACCGAAGGGAGTCCAGGATAGTGCCGCCGGACATATAGGTCTTGGAACTCTTGGCACGCCAGGGAGTAGGAAAAGGACCTTGGTCGAGCAAGGACGTGGGCTGCCAACTTGGTTAATGCCTCCAAGAACTTACCGGGCGTGTCCACATTGCCAGTCGTGCGGTTCGAGACGAAGTGGTTGGTGTATATTTCCTGGTGAGTATTGAGTTCCGTCAGATGGATCGCCACAGCATGCGCTGGCCCACCACCAGGACTATAGACATCTTCAACAATATTGAAATCGCCGAAACCGAAATACCCAGACGCCACGTAGGTCTTGTGGAGATCGCTAAAGAAATCAAGTGGGGGATACATTGCGTTCTTCGGCTGGGCGATGAATCCACCCCGGATGAGGACCTTACGAAATGCACTAAAGGAATTAATGAAACTGGGGCTTACTTTCCCCTCGATAAACACAGCAAAGGGGGAAACCGCAACAGAGGAGAGCTTGGTACCCATCCCGTGCAGCGCAGCGCTAGGGCGGTCGAAGACTAGTAGTGCCTGGAATTTCCCGTATTTCGCCAGGAACGCGTTGACCTGGGCCAGAGTGGTAGTTGGGCCCACATGGAAGCCAGGAACAAGCAACGTGCCTGGTAACGCAAGGAAAGGAGCGATCAACGCCTCGATATCTGCAACCTTCCCGATCAATTCGCCAACGGCAGGATTGATTAGGACAGCATGCGGAAAATTTCCCTTGGCCGTCGTAAGAAAAGCCTTTAAGTCCCGAGTATTGGCCATCACCGGCTCAATGATGGGGCAAATTTTCTTCTTTTTCGCCAATTTGGGCTCGAGATCCCGGAGGGCAAGGAGTTCAACTTGCCGTCCACGGAAGTAAGGGAAAAACATCCATGCCTCCTATCCCGACCAGAGGGTCAAGAAGGAGAGTATTCGATCTTCATAAAATCAACAAGAGATTCCATTTGAATCGGATTTATCCGAGCCGAAAGGAAGCCCGCAACTAAAGAATGAGGGATCTTTTCCAAAAACGACTTGTTAACCCCTGGGTGGAATCGACGCTTTAGAGCGGCCACCATTTCGAAATGAGCAGAAATAGGGGACAACTCCGAAAACAGGGCCTTGTAATGGGAGTAGTGGTAGGTGTTCGGGAGCGTTGGCTGAGGACCGAAGTGCCTCTCGACTATCGGCATGTATTCCGATTTCCGGAGGCTGTCGAAGATGCAGGATGGATCTACCCTTCCGCCATGTTCTTCGGTGCCACGGACAGAGCGAATCGTGCCCTTCTCGGTCAAGGCGAGGATTCCGATGTCAGTTTCCAGAAAGTCCGAGAGCACTTCGGCTAGATTTGGATGGGCAACCACAAAAATCCGGTCGAACATCTTTCTATAGGCCTCGATCTGGCTTGGCAGCCGGTCCAGGTTGTCCAACTCTGTTTTGATTTCATAGACGGTGGACGTCCCGTTCAGGATAACGAAGTCGGCCTTACAAGTGCCGCAACTAAGTTCCGTTGCCATGGTTGCGTCTGCAAAGCGGTGACGCCCTATAAGAATTTTCCTGGCGATGGAGTTCTTGTAAAGATACTCGCACCTATAGTGACGCTGGAGCAGCCCGTAAACAGTTTCCAAAAGGGTATGGTAGGTGGCAGACGGAGGAAGAATCTCAAGCAAGCCAGAATCCTTTATGAGGCTTGGCATTCCATCGGGCAGGCGCTTGCCAGCCATCGCCCGAATTGATGGCGATGAAAAAAGTTGGGCGAGAACCCGGAGGTATGCGCGATCAAACATCGACCTCAGTGTAATATCTCGGTCAACAGGTTCGGGGTCTCCGGCACATGTAATGTCTGGGTTGAAGTTGGTTGTATTGGAGCCCTCGTATGACAGGAGTCAGGGCAGCCTCGATTTGCGCGGGTGTTCCCTGGGCCATCGGCTTCTCGCCCTAATTTCTTGACGAGGCCCATCGTCAGCGAGGAAGAATTCGACTCTCGACCTGCAGCATGCCCGAAAGCCTGGGTACTGTGATCAGAAGTCCGCCTGTGGAATTTCTACAACGATGCCCCGCCCGGGAAGTCCATGGTTGTTGCCATTGACCAAGGTCCAGCATCTGGCGACAGTGGGAGGAGCCCTGGAGACTAGCTCGTGCCTAATATCGCAACAATCTTGAAAGACGAAATCCTGCGGTTGGCCAGGAAAGAATTACGCAATGAGCTAGAGGGCCTCAAGAAGGTTTCCGCCCGCTATCGCTCAGAGATCGCAGCCCTGAAGCGCAGTCTCTCAGACCTGGAGAAGCGCCAGGTTAGGTTGGAATCGGGCAAAGTTCAACGGCAACCCCGCAACCGAAGCGAGGCGGGTGTAAGCCCCCGCCCCCGATACAGCGCCAAGGGACTCATCAAGCTGCGGGCCCGCCTGGGCCTCTCTGGCCCCGACCTAGGCAGGCTGTTGGGCGTATCCACCCAGACCATCTACAACTGGGAATCAGAGAAGGCCCGGCCTCGGGCAGGCAATATCGAAGCCTTGGCCGAGTTGAGGACCCTCGGGAAACGTCAAATCAAGGCCAAGCTCACCGGCACAAGCAACCAGCCCATCGAATCAGGAGAATAGAGAGTACCGCCCTACCCTTCCAATTAATCGACAGGGTGGTAGCCTCGGCGCGGCGAATGCCAAGGAGATTTATCATGACCAAGAATCCAAAGCAAACTGGTAAGGCAGCGGCCACTGCCGCCAGCAAGACGCTGCAGAACCCAAAGGCGACCAAGGTCGAGAAGACTGCCGCTGCCTCTGCCCTAGCTCAGGCTCCACTCAAAAAGAAGAAGTAGGCGCTCTGCGGGACAGCCTCTTTGACGAGGGCCCGCGAACTAGAATTTCTGCCCCGTAAACCACCAAAAGGATCAGGCTCCGACCCGGATTCCTTCGATTTGACGAATGGAGTCACGGTCGACTTCTGCCATGCCCGCTCTCATTGTGGCCACTTGACGGCGCCGGGCCCGAAACGTTCTATTCGAGCCTCGCGTTGCCCGTCCTTGAGTCGTGCGACGAACAAGCCGTGACGCATTCCCTTCGCACGAGTCCTAAATTTGGCGACGCGCCTGAAGTCAGGCGTCGTCAACCAAGCGTCCCCATGAGGTTCATCGAATTCGATGCGATAAGTGCCTTGGGGTGGCCTATCAGCATCGACGCCGATGGCTAAAGCTCGGGTTCCACGACCGACACTCCACCTTTTCTCCGCGACGCTCAGCAAGTCATCACGAAAGCGCCTCCAAAGCACAGACGTTTCAGTGGTCGGAAATTCTCCGGTCCCGGTCAGCTCTGCAAGTTCTTGAGTTGCCAGCCACTCGCGCATGGCCGAGACCGTGACGAAAACGGCATCCGTCGTGCGGATAGCAGCCATAGCCGCGCGGCGCGATGGCAACCCGGCTCGGATCAACATGGACATCATGAACTGAGGCACGCCTGTTTCCAGCGACGCAGCACCACCCCCGGAGACAATGTCCGACGACCAGCCTAGCGTTACACGACGGGTCCGCAAAGCTTCAATCGCCCACACGAGGCGGTATGCAAAGGCATCTTCGATGATGCGCATGTTCTCTGCACCAATGACATTCACATCGGTGCCTGACACCCATTCCCTAAGAATATCGGGCCAGTTCAGGGGGAGAGTGTTCTTCTTGTCAGGTACAAAGGGGCGGATCACCAGCAACCGCGCGGCTAGCTGCGCCAGTGCGTCTGAGAGGGCTTGAGAATCACCCCTCAACGCCGCTACGTCGGCTTGATCAACCAAATTGCCCAATACGTCTGCCATGCCGTCGATAGCCAAGCCTGCCTCAAGACCAACGCCCATTGCATAGTGGCCCTTACGCGTCTGGGGTGTGGTGTGACTCCAGATCACATTTGCACGGGCCTCTAGGATGGCCTGGTGCGACTGCTGCTCTGCCTCGGCTTCCCTGGCTATTTGGCGAGCCCAGAGCGACCCCTGAAGTGCTTCATCGAGAAGTCGCGGTAGGTCTCTGCTGTCTGCATCCAGGGCCTCAACTAAGCCAAGTACGGTTGCGTCCAGTTTCTCTACCAGGTGCGACATCGGCTCCTCTTCGATTTCTTCCTCCTGAGCATCGTCAACTTCACCATCGGCCTCAGCGATCCCTAGCAGAGCGTTCTCTTCTGCCTGAGACTTCCAAGCTTCTCGCGAGTTCGACAAGTATTCGATCGCATCCGCACGATCCAACACCCCTTCGCGAGCTAGGCGTTCAATGATCTCGGCAATGATCTGATACAGGCCGCTCTTGAGCGTGCGAGCCTTGGCTGACTGCACAAGACAGCGCCACTCCGAATTGCGCCACGCTGGCTTGTCGAAGATCACGTGAACAATATGGCCTTCGACATCAACAAACGCCCTTCCTGCACGGCCTGCCACGTTGGCAAACTCTTCCCCCGAAATGGTTTTGCCGGATCGAACCAGATAGGGCACCAGCAACACGGCAGCGTTCAAGTTCAACCCCTGCGAGAGTGTCGGCGACGCAACAATGACCTTGAGCACGCCTCTGGCTAGCAACGATTCCAGTTCTCGGAGAAAGGGGCTTGGCAGGCGACCATGGTGAACTGCTACGCCCAGCTTGAGGCAGGCCACTGCCGGATGTTGGTCACCTAACCACTCCCGTCCGACTTCCAACGCCCGCAGCACTGACGACTCATCTTCGAGCAAGGTTGGTAGGTACCCGCGACGGTAAAGCTCGATGGCAGCTTCTCCATAACCCTCCACCCAGTTGGCCTGCGTCGAGAATATGAGTGTCCGCTTGCCCTGCTGGGCAAACCGCCAGGCAGCCATTAACGTTAGATCCTTGGTCTTCCTTGGATATGCCTTCCTCTCCGGTGCCCGCGCCGGCATCTGCTCGACGAATCTTGCGACGAATGGCCCC
>CAVPLE010000008.1:0-6516 GCA_963705865.1 uncultured Holophagaceae bacterium
ACCTGGAACCCCGGGGACCGGGAGACTTGCGTCAAGTGCGGAACGCGGCTGCTCATCTTGGCCGGTGACCAGACCTGGGAAGACGAGCCGGACGAACCCGAGGGCGGGGAGGACCTGGAGGAGCACCTCCTGGAGCGCATCACCGGGCTGGAGGAGACCCTCCGCCGGGTGGAGACCTACCTGGAGACCGTCTCCGACCAGCTGGGCAAGCTGGAGCGCAGCGAGGTGATGCTGCGCAACGGCCTCATGGCCCTCGTGCAGGAGATGGAGCACAAGCGCCAGCTGGACGCCCACGCCTTCTCCGAACGCTGGGAGCAGCTGGTGGAGGAGAACCTGCACCTCATCAGCGCCCGGGAGCTGTTCACCCGCTACCGGGCCCGCATCCTGCCCATCGCCCGGCCCAAGTCCATGGCCCAGCTCAAGCGCGCCCTGCTGGAGACCACGGCCCTGCTGGAAGCCGCCGACTTGCCGGGTGCCGCCCAGCGCCTGGGCCAGGCCCTGCCCATGGACCCCAAGAACTACGAGCTGATCTTCACGGCGGCTTCCCTGCACGAGGCCGCCCAGAATTTCGAGGAAGCCGAAGGGCTGGTGCGCAAGGCCGTGAGCCTGAGCCCGCGCCACTTCGAGGCCTGGATGCTGCTCGCCAAGCTGCTCCAGGAGCTGCCGGACCAGGCCGACCAGGCCATCGAGGCCCTGCACCAGGCATCGGACCTGCGCCCAGAGGACCCCGAGCCCCGCATGCTGCTGGCCGAGCTGCTGCTGGATGAGGAGGACCTCCAGGGGGCCCTGGAGGCCGCCCAGGAAGCCGTGGCCCGCCGCAAGGATGGCGAAACCCTGTTGCTGCTGGGTCAGGTCCACCTGGCCCGGGGGGAAAGTTCCCTGGCGGTGCCCGCCCTCAAGGAGGCCAGCGCCTACCTGCCTGGCGAACTCCAGGTGCGCGAATCCCTGGCCGAGGCCTACCTCCAGCAGGGCGACCGATCCAAGGCCTTCACGATCCTCCAGGAGCTGCTCACCCAGAATCCCGGCGATCCCCACCTCCTTCTCATGCTCGACGCCGAGAACCACCCCCAGCTGCGGGAGGCCCGGGATGGCAAGACTGGCACCCAGACCCTGCTGGACGAGGCCGAGACCCTGCTGGACGAGAACCAGCTGGAACCCGCCGCCCTCCTCCTCAAGCGGGCCCGGCGGAAGGGGAAGAGTCAGCGCTCCGAGTGGCTGGATCTGCGCCTGGCCTTCCTCCAGAACCCGGAAAAGACCCTGAAGGCGGCCCTGGATTTCGCCTGCTCGGACCGGCATCCGCGCCTCTGCTTCCTGGCCCTGCGCCTCGCCCTGGAGCACCTGATGGCCCAGAAGCGGGAGGTCGAGATCGCCCGGATTCTGGACGCCTACCTCACCCGGCACCCCAAGAGCACCGGTGCCTGGGAGGCCGCCCTCATGCGCCAGGCCTACCGCCTCATGAATGGCCAGGCCACGGACCAGGACCTGGTCGAGGTCCGCCGCCTCCACGCCCATCCGTTGCCAGGGATGGAGCCCCGCGCCCGCACCTTGCTGGGCCAGTACCTCCTGGCTCTGAAGCGGCATCAGGAGGTGCTGGAGCTGCTCGATCCCCTGCTGGAGAAGGAACCCACCCTCATCAACCATTTCCAGCTGGGCGCCGCCCTGGCGGGCCTGGGCGAGCGGGAAGAGGCCCGGACCCTGCTCAAGGCCGGCCTGGACGCCGACGCCGGCGATCTCAACGACAGCCAAGCCAAGGGTGTGAAAAATCAGATCCGAGGCCTGCTCAAGGAATTGGACACGCCTGCGGAAGCGTGACCAGAACCACAGCCTATTAAGTTGACAATTTTAGTCGAGATTCCAGAATGGAAGTCTCGGGAGGCAGGATGAGTTCCACGCTGAATGTGGTCACCAGCCAGGAATACAAGTACGGCTTCGTGACGGACATCGAAGCGGACAGCGTCGCGCCCGGACTGAGCGAGGACGTGATCCGGTTCATCTCGACCAAGAAAGGCGAGCCCGAATGGCTGCTTGAGTTCCGCCTCAAGGCCTACCGCCACTGGCTGACCATGACTGAGCCTGAATGGGCCAAGGTGGCCTACCCCAAACCTGACTTCCAGAAGATCGTCTACTACAGCGCCCCCAAGCCCAAGAAGCCCCAGTACGCCTCCATGGATGAGGTGGATCCCGAGCTGCGCCGCACCTTCGAGAAGCTGGGCGTGCCCATCCACGAGCAGGAGGCCCTGGCGGGCGTGGCCGTGGACGTGGTCTTCGATTCCGTCAGCGTCACCACCACCTACCGGGAGAAGCTGGCCACCGTCGGCATCATCTTCTGCAGCTTCAGCGAGGCCGTGAAGTCCCATCCCGAGCTGGTCAGGAAGTACCTCGGCAGCGTGGTGCCCTCCTCGGACAACTTCTACGCGGCTCTCAATAGCGCGGTGTTCACGGACGGCAGCTTCGTCTTCATCCCCAAGGGCGTGGCCTGCCCCATGGACCTGAGCACCTACTTCCGCATCAACAACAAGGAATCGGGCCAGTTCGAGCGCACCCTCATCGTGGCGGAAGAAGGCGCCAGCGTGAGCTACCTGGAAGGCTGTACCGCGCCCCAGTTCGACACCAACCAGCTGCACGCGGCGGTGGTGGAGCTGGTGGCCCTGGATCACGCCTCCATCAAATACAGCACGGTGCAGAACTGGTACGCCGGCGACAAGGACGGCGTGGGCGGCATCTTCAACTTCGTGACCAAGCGCGGCCTCTGCAAGGGCAAGGGCTCGCACATCAGCTGGACCCAGGTGGAGACCGGCAGCGCCATCACCTGGAAGTACCCCAGCTGCGTGCTGCTGGGCGACGACAGCATCGGCGAGTTCTACAGCGTGGCCCTCACCAACCACAAGCAGCAGGCCGACACCGGCACCAAGATGATCCACATCGGCCGCAACACGAAGAGCACCATCATCAGCAAGGGCATCAGTGCCGGCGAAAGCTCCAACAGCTACCGCGGCCTGGTGAAGGTGCAGCCGAAGGCCGAAGGCGCCCGCAACTTCAGCCAGTGCGATTCCATGCTCATCGGCCAGGCGTGCAGCGCCAGCACCTTCCCCTACATCGAGGTGCAGAACCGCAGCGCCCGGGTGGAGCACGAGGCCACCACCAGCAAGATCGGCGAGGAGCAGCTGCTCTACTTCCAGCAGCGCGGCATCCCCGCCGAGGAAGCCATCAGCATGATCATCAACGGTTTCTGCAAGGACGTCTTCCGGGAGCTCCCCATGGAGTTCGCCGTCGAAGCCACCAAGCTGCTTTCCCTGAAGCTCGAAGGGAGCGTCGGGTAATGAAAAGGAATTGGAAACCGCAGATGACGCAGATGACGCAGATAAGGGCATTCATCTGCGCAATCTGCGTCATCTGCGGTTAATAATCAGGAGTTTCAATGCTTTCGATCAAAAACCTCACCGCCTCGATCAACGGCACGCCGGTGCTGAAGGGGATCGACCTGGAGCTCAAGGCGGGGGAGATCCACGCCATCATGGGCCCCAACGGCTCGGGCAAGTCCACCCTGGGCAAGGTGCTGGTGGGCCATCCGGCCTATGAGGTCACGGGCGGCGAGGTGCTCTACGAGGGCCGGAACCTCTTCGAACTGGAGCCCGATGCCCGGGCCCGCGCGGGGATCTTCATGGGCTTCCAGCACCCCATCGAAGTGCCGGGCGTGAGCAACGCCGCCTTCCTGCGTCTGGCCTACAACAAGAAGGCCGAGGCCGAGGGCCGCGACGAGCTGGATCCGCTGGAATTCGACGACTTCATCCACGAGAAGATCAAGCTCGTGGCCATGAAGGAGGAGTTCCTGGACCGCAGCCTCAATGAGGGTTTCAGCGGTGGTGAGAAGAAGCGCAACGAGATCCTGCAGATGGCCGTGCTGGAACCCAAGCTGGCCATCCTGGACGAGCTGGACAGCGGCCTGGACATCGACGCCCTGCGCGTGCTGGGCGATGCCGTGAACAGGCTCCAGCGCCCCGACCGCGCCCTGCTGATCATCACCCACTTCCCCCGCATCCTGGAGATCATCGAGCCACAGTTCGTCCATGTCCTTTCCGGCGGGCGCATCCTCAAGAGCGCTGGCAAGGAACTGGCCATCGAGCTTGAGGAGCGCGGCTACGACTGGGTGCTGGAGGAAGCCGCGGCTGGGAGTCAGCGATGACCACGATGGTGGTTGGTTCCAACCTGCTGGTCGATCTGCTCAGCGGACCCAGGCCCGCCGAGTGGGCTTCGCTGCGCGAAGCGGCAGAGCTGCGGCTGGCGGGACGGGAGCTGCCCACGTCCTCGGACGAGGACTGGAAGTATACGGATCTGAAGGCCCTGGCAGCCATGAGCTTCGGACCCGCGCCGAAGGCCACGGTGGACATCAGCGGCCACCTGCTCCCGGAGATGGTCGGCACACGCCAGGTCTTCGTGAACGGGCACCACGCCCCCCACGCCAGCTGCGCCTCCGCCGTTCCGGCCGGCGTGCGCTACTTCCCCATGTCCCACGCCAGCGAGGCCTGCCACACGCTGGGCAGCATCGGCAACGGCGTGGCCAAAGGCCTGTTCGAGGATCTGAACACCGCCCGTTTCGAGGATGGCGCCGTGATCCTGGTGCCGAAAAACCTCAAGGTGACTCTGCCCCTGCACCTGCTCTTCATCACCAAGGCCGAGGCCCCCATCGCCGTTTTCCCCCGGGTCCTCGTGCTGCTGGAACGCGGCGCGGAACTGGAGCTGGTGGAGGAACATATCGGTGAAGGCCCCTACCTGAGTTGCCCCGTCGTCGAAGTCCACGTGGCGGAAGGTGCCGTCCTCCGGCACGAACGCGTGCAGCGGGAGAGCGCCGAGGCCTGCCACCTCAGCACACTCAAGGCCGAAGTCGGCAAAGGCGGTCAGTACCACTCCCGCACGCTCAGCTTCGGGGCCCGCCTCTCCCGCCAGCAGCCCTGGGTGCGCCTGGCCGAGGGGGCCGAGGCCAGCCTCGATGGCCTGGCCCTTCTGGATGGCTCGCAGGTGGCCGATACCCACAGCTTCCTGCACCACGCCGAGCCCCACGCTTCCAGCCACCAGCTCCACAAATGCATCGTGGATGGGAAGGCCCGGGCCATCTTCAACGGCCAGATCATGGTGGCCAAGGGCGCCCAGGGCACGGATGCCCAGCAGCAGAGCCGCAACCTGCTGCTCTCGGAGACCGCCCGGGTGGATACCAAGCCCCAGCTGGAGATCTATGCGGACGACGTGAAATGCAGCCACGGCGCGGCGGTGGGCCAGCTCGATCCCGAGGAGCTGTTCTACCTCCAGAGCCGCGGCATGAATGCCGACGATGCCCGCAACCTTCTCACCTATGGCTTCGCGGCCGATGTGCTGACCCACATCCCCGTGGCCAGCCTGCGCCGGGCTCTGCGCCAGCTCGTCATGGCCCGCACCCAGGCCGGCTCCCTGGGGGACCTCGGATGAGTGTCGACCTGAAGACTCTTGACGTGGCCGCCGTCCGCAAGGATTTCCCCCTGCTCTCCCGCATCCTCCACGGCAAGCCGGTGGTCTACCTCGACAGCGCCGTGAGTGGGCAGATGCCCGTCCAGGCCATCGACCGCATGACGAAGTACCAGCGGGACGAACACACCAACGTGCACCGCGGCGTGAGCACCCTCAGCCAGGAGGCCACGGATTTCTACGAGGCCGCCCGCGAAAAGGTGCGCCGCTTCATCGGAGCCGGTTCCATCAAGGAAATCATCTGGACCCGCGGCACGACCGAATCCATCAACCTCGTGGCGCAGACCTTCGGCCGGATGAACGTGAAGGCAGGCGACGAGATCCTCCTGTCCGCCATGGAGCACCACGCCAACATCGTGCCCTGGCAGATGCTGGCCCAGGAGAAGGGCGCCACCATCAAGGTCATCCCCATGACCGATGACGGCGAGCTGATCCTGGATTCCCTCGACGAACTCATCACCAACCGCACGAAGATCCTGGGCGTGGTCCACGTCAGCAACGTCCTGGGTACCGTGAACCCTGTTAAGGAGATCATCGCCCGCGCCCACGCCAAGGGCGTTCCCGTGCTGGTGGACGGCGCCCAGGCGGTGCCCCACCTCGCGGTGGACGTGCAAGATCTCGACGCCGACTTCTACGTGTTCAGCGGCCACAAGCTCTCGGGCCCCACTGGCATCGGCGTGCTCTACGGCAAGCTGGCCCACCTGGAGGCCATGCCCCCCTGGCACGGCGGGGGCAGCATGATCCGCTCCGTCACCTGGGAGAAGACCACCTACCTCCCCGCCCCGGGCAAGTTCGAGGCCGGCACCCCGCCCATCGCCGCCGCCATCGGCCTGGGCGTGGCCATCGACTATGTGACGGCCCTGGGCCTGGACCGCATCGCGGCGCACGAGCATGAGCTGCTGGCCTACGCCACCGAGCGGCTCTCCGCCATTCCGGGTCTGCGCATCCTCGGCACCGCCAAAGACAAGGCCAGCGTCCTCTCCTTCGTGGTGGAGGGCATCCACGCCCACGACATGGGCA
>CAVPLE010000009.1:0-48405 GCA_963705865.1 uncultured Holophagaceae bacterium
GCCTTGGTGGTGGGTCATTCGTCTCTATTGCCTTGGACACCCGCCGGAATCAGGGAGCGACACCGTTCCCTGAGAGGGTGTTGTTGCTGATGGTGATGTTGGTATTGCTGGTGGAGTAGATCCCGCGGCCCAGGTTATTCGTGGCCGTGTTGCCGGTGATGGTGTTGCCATCGGTGCTGTAGACCTGGATGCCGTCCGTGGTGTTCTGGGTCACGGTGTTGCCCGAGATGGTGATCCCATTGGCGCCGTTGCGGAGTTGGATACCCAGGCCATTGTTCGCGCAGTAATTGTTGGTGATCGTGTTACCGGGACCAGGGGTGTCCGAGACCATGATTGCGGCGCGGGGTGAAGTGCTGAGCGAGTTCAAGCCATTGCTGGTGCAGGTGTTGCCGTCCACCACAACACCCTTGATCCAGGCCAGGCCGGTATAGGATTGGGGCACACCGATCGACATGCCGAGGCCGGAGTTGGAGGTGATGGTGCACCCGGTGATGAGGACATTGTTGACTGTCTCCCCGGCGTTGGGTTCGATGTCGATGCCGTCCTCGGGCAGGGTCCCCTGAGTGTTCTTGAAGGTGGAGTTCCGCACTACCATGCCGTCGACGCTGGTGATGGTCAGGCCTTGGCGCCGGTTGTGGTCCCCGGTGACGTTGCAGAGGGTGACACTGGAACTGGAAGTCACGTAGAAGCCGTCCCCCCAACATTCCTTGGAAAGAACGTTTTCCACCACGACCTGCTGGGAACCTGTGATCCGGACACCGAAGCCCCATTCCCCGCCAGTGCCGGTGTGGGTGCTGCGGTCACCAAGGACGGTGCCGCCGACGATGTTCACGTGGTTGACGCCGTTGGCGAAGAGGATGGAATAATTTGAGCTGCTATTGGTGATCGCCTTGAGGACGGCCCCGGAGGACATGGAGAACGTCATGTTGCTTTTGAGCATGACTGAGGTGAGGGCATTGATCATGTAGGTGCCGTCGGGGACGGACACGGTGCCGCCGGTGCCGGCTACGGCGTTCACGGCTTTCTGGATGGCGGCGGTGTCATCGGTGACGCCATCACCCTTGGCCCCGTAGGCCAGATCCTTGACATTCACAACCGTCGACGAGGCGGGCGCGGGTGCGCAACCGGAGCTGATCGTCACGGTGGCCGAGGAGGCCTTGGTGGTGTCGGCCTGGCTTACCGCGGCCACACTGTGGCTCCCGGTGGCGGTGGGGGCCGTATAGGTAACGGTGCTCCCCGTGCCGGTGAGGGTCCCCACCGTGCTGTTGCCATTGGCGATCCCGTCCACCAACCAATTGACGGCGGTATTGGTGGAACCTGAAACCGTGGCTGTAAAGGCCTGGGTCGCGCCGGGGGCCAAGCTGGCGGTGCCGGGGCTCACGGCCACGCTGACCGAAGTCGGAGCACTGACCGTCACAGCGGCCGAGGCGCTCTTGGTGGTATCGGCCTGGCTCTTGGCGGCCACGCTGTGGTTCCCGGTGGAGGCGGGGGCCGTATAGGTGACCGTGGTCCCGGTGCCGGTAATGGTGCCTACCGTGCTGCTACCGTTGGCGATGCCGTCCACGGTCCAAGTGACCGCGGTGTTGGTGGAGCCTGAAACCGTGGCCACGAAGGACTTGGTGGCGCCCGTGGTCAAGCTGGCGGTGCCGGGGCTCAAAGCCACGCTGACGGAGGCCGTGGTGCTGACGGTCACCGTGGACGAAGCGCTCTTGGTGGTATCAGCCTGACTTTTGGCGGCCACGCTGTGGTTTCCGCTGGCGGAGGGGGCCGTATAGGTGACCGTGTCCCCCGTGCCGGTGATGGTGCCCACGGTGCTATTGCCGTTGGCAATGCCATCCACCGTCCAGGTGACGGCCGTGTTCGTGGTGCCAGAGACCGTAGCGGCGAAGGACTGGGTGGCGCCCGTGCCCAGGCTGACGGTGCCTGGAGTCAAGGCCACACTGACCGTGGGGGTCGAGGTGCTGCCCAGGACTGTGATGGTGGCGGTGTCGCTCTTGGTGAGGTTGGCCTGGCTCGTCGCGGTCAGCGTGTGCGTGCCCGCGGAGGCGGGGGCCGTATAGGTGATGGTGGCCCCGCTACCGGTGACGGCACCCACGGTGCTATTGCCGTTGGCGATGCCATCCACGGACCAGTTGACGGCGGTATTGGTGGAGCCCGAGACCGCGGCCGTGAAGGACTGGGTGGCGCCCGCGTTGATGGTGGCGGTGGAAGGCGTCAGGACGATGCTGACCGACTTGTTCCGGACATGGATCTGGGTGGATCCGCTATTGGTCTTGGTATCGGTCGTGGCGGTGGAGGTGGCCACCAAGAGGTGCGTTCCCTCGATGGAAGGCGCCGTATAGGTGACATTGCTGCCGCTCCCACTGATGGTGCCGACCGTGGCGTCCCCATTGGCGATGTTGTCCACACTCCAGGCCAGTTTACTGGTGGTGGCGCCGGAGACTGTGGCGGTGATGGCCAGGCTCGCGCCCGGATCCACCTCGGCCGCGGCGGGGGTGACGGCCACGCCAGTGGCGGTCGTAGAACTTGCCGTCGACCCACCTGATGGACCGCTTCCTCCGCAGGCCAGAAAAGTAAAAACGAGTACAGCTGCCGCCACCTGTCGAAACATGGAATCTCCCCTAGAGTCCATCCACCCGCGGTAACCCTCGGTTGGCTGGGCCCGGTTTTTTGGTTTCACCGGAATTTCGAGCTTCTGCACACAGTCCGGCAGACCGGACAGGGCAACGCTGGTATTAGTATCGGCAGAATTTCTATTGTCTTAACGACCTTTGTATGGACGGTCTTTTCCTGGCGAAATGAGGCCAATAGCCGCTTTAGGCCCATTCAGGACCATCTAGTTCTTTTGGAATGGCGCCTGTATTAGCCAAATTTTTTTCATACCGGTTCTATCCAAGCACATGGCAAACAGAAACAGGCCTCCGAAGCCACTACTCACCCGATCAGGCCCCCTATTCCGGGGGGTCTGAACTTAGGGACTGGCCAGTACCCGGGGCCTCCCGCCAGTTCAGCGAGGCCTCGGGCCCACCCCGGGTCCGATCAGCGCTGCTGTCCGTTCCCCGACAAGGTGTTGCGGGAGACGCCCTCTACGGACGAATCGGGGGAGTAGATCCCGCGACCCCGGTTGCCCGTCACGATGTTTCCGCTGATGGTGTTGCCCTTGCACAGGTACTGGACGATGCCATCTCCGGCGTTGCCTGCGACGGAGTTCCCTGTCACGGTGCACTGGTCCGCGCCGTCCCGCAGCAGGATGCCGAGACCATTCCTCGCCACCCGATTGTTAGTGATCTGCACGCCGGGGCAATTGGCGACCACGATACCGGTGCGCGGCGAGGTGCTGAGGGTGTGCTCCCCATTGCCCGTGCTGGTGTTGCCATCCACCACGACGTGGAAGATCCAGGCTCGGCCCGTGTGGGCATGGGGCACGCCGATCTGGAGGCCGGTGCCGGCGTTGCCCACGAACGTGCAACCCGTGATGAGGACGTTGTCCACCGTATCGCCAGCGTTGGGCTCGATGTCGAGGCCGTCCTCTGGCAAGGTTCCCCCGGTGTTCCTGAAGGTGGAGTCCCGGACCACGATGCCCTTCCCGCTGGTGATCGACATCCCCTGGCGCCGGTTGTGGTCCGCGATCACTCCGCAGAAGGTCACCTCATGGCTGGAGGACACATAAAAACCGTCGCCCCAGCACTCCCTGGCGGTGACCCCCGCCACCACCACCTGCCGCGCCTGCGCGAGGGAAAGCCCGTGGCCCCACTCGCCGCCCTGGCCGGTGTGACCCGCCCGCTCACCCAGCAGCGTACCGCCGGTGATGGTCACGCGTTCCGCCTTGGAGACCAGGAGGATGGCGGAATGCGCCGAACCATTCGGGATGGCCTTCAGGACGGCCCCAGGGGCAAGGGCCAGCGTCATGTCGCTCTTCAGGCGCACCGACACGAGCGCGTTGACGAGGTAGATCCCCTTCGGGACGCTCACGGTCCCCCCCGTGCCGGCCACCACGTCCACCGCCCGTTGGATGGCCTGGGTATCGTCGTTGATACCGTCACCCTGGGCTCCCATCCTGCCGTCCCGGACATTCACGACCAGGGTGGATCTCGGCGCGGGCACGCACTCCAGGCCGGGCCGCCCCGCGGGTGGTCGACCGGGCCCGCCCGCAGTGCCGCCGGTGGCGCCAAGAAGAACCGCCAGCAGCCCTCGGAGCAGGGAAGAAGAAGCATTCATCGCGTACACGGCGACCACCTGTGGGGTGTTTGTGCGGATGGTAGCCCCGTCCCGGGTGTCCATCAAGGCATCTTATCCCGCTCAACTGCCTTATTTCCCGTGTGTGCTGCTAGAATATTTCGATGTTGAAATCACACCCCAAGGGGATTTTATGAGGGATGTATTCCTGCCCTTCAGCCCGCCTTCCATCGGCGACGAGGAGCGCGACGAGGTGATGGACACCCTGAGGTCCGACTGGATCACCACGGGGCCGAAAACCAAGGCGTTCGAGACCAAACTGAAGGACTACTTCGGCGCGCCGGCCGTCGTGGGCTTCAATTCCTGCACCGCGGGCCTCCATGTGGGCCTGTTGGCCCTGGGGGTCGGGCCCGGTGACGAGGTGCTCGTCCCCGCCATGACCTTCTGCGCCACGGCCAATGTCGTCGAACACGTCGGGGCCAAACCGATCCTTGTGGATGTGTCTCCAGACACCCTCAATCTGGACCCCGAAGCCGCGGCCCGGGCCATCACCACCAAGACGAAGGCCATCCTCCCGGTCCATTACGCCGGGCACCCGGTGGATCTGGACGCCATCTTCGCGCTGGCCGACCGCCACGGCCTCCAGGTGCTGGAGGACGCCGCCCACGCCATCTCCGCCCGCTACCGGGGCCGCCTGGTGGGCTCCCGGTCCAACCTCGCGGCGTTCAGTTTCTATGCCACGAAGAACATCACCACCTCGGAGGGTGGCTGCCTCACCGGGGACGCCGCCCTGGTGGAAAAGGCGCACATCTACGGCCACCACGGAATGAACCGCGACGCCTGGAAACGCTTCGATCGCAGCGGCTCCTGGTACTACGAGGTCGTCCTGCCGGGATTCAAGTACAACATGACGGATATCCAGGCCGCGCTCGGCCTCCACCAGCTGGATCGGTTGCAGGGGTTCCAGCAGCGGCGGCGCGAGGTGGTGGCCGCCTACCGGGATCGGCTAGGGCGACTCACCTGTCTGGAGCTCCCCGTCGAACGCCCCGAGGTGGAGTCGAGCTGGCACCTCTACGTGCTCCGCCTGCGGCCGGACCAGCTCAGGATCGATCGGAACACCCTCATCGAGGGGCTCAAGGCACGCAACATCGGGACCTCGGTGCACTACCTCCCGGTGCACATGCACCCCTACTACCGGGAGAAGTACGGCTACCGGACAGAGGATTGTCCCGTGGCCGCGGACGCCTTCAGCCGGATGTTGAGCCTCCCCCTGCATCCGGGGATGACCGACCAGGATGTCTCCGACGTCTGCGAGGCCCTGGAGGATCTCCTCCATTCGAACAAGACTTGACCATGACGCGCCTCTTCGACTTCCTGGGCGCGATCCTCGGGCTGCTCCTGCTGTCTCCGGGACTGCTCCTCATCGCGGCCGTCATCCGACTCGTGGATGGCGGCCCGGTCTTCTACCGGCAGGTGCGGGTGGGTCAGGGGGGCCGCCTGTTCCGCATCTGGAAATTCCGGACGATGGTCGTGGATGCGGACCGGATCGGGCGCTCCCTCACCGTGAGCGGAGATCCCCGGGTGACGCGGACGGGAGCCTGGCTGCGGCGCTGGAAACTCGATGAACTCCCGCAACTGGTCAACGTGGTCATGGGCGAGATGGGGTTCGTGGGTCCCCGCCCTGAAGTCCCACGCTACGTGGCGCTCTACACCGAAACCCAGCGGCGGGTGTTGGAGCTCCGGCCGGGCATCACAGACCTGGCCTCGATCGCGTACCGGAACGAAAGCGAGCTGCTGGACGGCCACGAGGATCCGGAGGCCCACTATATTGGGACGATCCTTCCTGACAAGATCCGCATCAACCTCGACTACGCCGCGAAGGCGGGAGTCTGGCGCAACCTCAAGGTGATCCTGGCCACCCTCGGCCTCCTCGCCCCAGAGCGAGTCTGATCACGATTCGCACTCAACCGTATAGGGCGCGCCTCGGAGCACCCCTCAGCTCATGGGCCAATGAGGGATCGCCGTTCCCCTTTCCCGGGCCTCCATCAGGGCGGACAAGTGCATGACCCCGATGGGAATCGGCGCCTGCTTTACGTAACCGGCCTGGGTACGCCGGAAGAGCGTGGTGGTGTAGACGGCGTTCAACACGAAGCTCATCGAGATCTCTCCGATGACCCAGCCCTTCGGCCCCCGCATGAAATCGTAGGCCATGGAGGTGAAGCCATGCCGGTTGCTGATTTCCAGGGCGAGATCGCAGGCCTCCGCGGGCAGATCCTCGGGCTCGACCATCTCCCACAAGCCGCTTCCGCTGGCGCGGAAATCATCAGGCCGGTTCTTCCGGACGAAGACCGACAGGAGGTCCGTGCCCAGGGTGGTGATGCGCCAGTCCGAATCGGCCTCGATGAATTCCTGGGCATAGATGTAGCTGGGACAGGCGTTCAGGTACCGGTATTTCCTCGCCAGCAGGAAGTCCCCTTTCGCCAGGCGGGGCAGGTAATGGTATTTCTCCATCACCTTTTCTACGAGGCTTTGCTGGCGGAAGATGCCTTTCAGCAGTTCCCGGGCCGCGGCTCGATCCCGGAGTCGCACCACGCCGCTCGCCGAGGCGCCCATGTGCGTCTTGGCGATCAGTGGGTAGCCCGCCCCGTCCAGGTACGTCCGCGCTTCCTCTTCGTTGAAGCTGATGAAAGTCTCGGGTACCGGATGGCCGTGGGCCTTTAGGAACAGTGTCTCCCGGATCTTGTCGTCGAAGAGCCAGAGCATGAGGGAATTGGGGAAACAGGGGATTCCCATCGCCTCGATGAGCGGAATCTTGGTCCGGATCCCGGCCATCTCGCTTGGGTCCCCCATCTTCGGACGCCACACGAAAACATCGACCGTCCTCACCGCCTCCATCCAGCCATGGCTGGCCACCGGCACGCCGCGAGCTTCCAGGCCGAGGGTGGCGCAGGCCTTTTCGAACTCCCCCCGCCAATCCGCAGGGGTCCGCTGCATCTGGTCGCTCAATCCGATGATCATGGCCCGCCCCGCGTGGAAGAGGATCCCCAGACCGGGATCTGACGCATCCGGTGGGCCCCCCAAGCGCTCGCGACAAGCCCCACGATGAAATAGAAATGCCAATGGAAGGCGATATTCGCGGTGGTGCAAGCCGTGATGATGCATGGAAGGGCCACGGCGAAAGGGAGCCCACCCTCAAGCGCGCGGACCCGCCAGGCTTGGCTGAGGAGCAGGCCGCAGATGGTCAGGAACGGAATGAGGCCAAAGAGTCCCATCTCCACGGCGAACATGGCCAGCTGATTGTGGGCCACGATGCCGACTTCGGAATCTCCGGATCTGGCCCGGTGCCCAAGCTCGACGCGGTAGTTCTCGGGGCCCAGGCCGACGATCGGAGAGCGGAGGAACTGCTCCATGAGCACCGGCGCCATCCTCACCCGATCCTCGCTGTTAAGGCCTGCGTCCACGATCCGTTCAGACCTTTTCCCGATGATGGAATAGGCCATCCCACCGCCGATGACCGTGCCCACGAGGAGCACCATCGTAAGGACGGCTGGCCCGGACCACCGCGCCCGTCTCGCCTCGATGGCGACCAGCACCGGGGCTCCAAGGCCCGCGAACACGGCCGCGGAGCGCGACCCGGTCGCCAGGAGTCCCAGCATGATGACCACTCCGGCCCCGCCGAACAGCAGGCGGAGGAAGGATCCATAGCCCATCCGCGGTTGGATCACCCGGGCAAGGGCTATCAGGAAGGCGGTGGCGTAGATCACCCCGAGCACGTTCGCATTCAGTTCGAAGGCCGAGACGCGCTGGGTGCCCATCGCCCCGATGATGGGCTGGTCCGTTCCGATGCCGAGCAGGTGGAGGGTCCCCGCGAGGGTGCACCCCAGCACGAACACATCGCACCCCCGTTTCCGCCAGGTGTCATCTCGCATGACCGCGGTGAGGATCCAGGCCCACAACATGGGCCGGATCATGTTCTTCGTGGAATCCGCCATTTGTTCCGGGAAATTCGAGAGCAGCGCACCGTAGATGTATCGGGTCCCGAACAGGACCACCATCCATATCAAAATGGGCGAATACCCACGTTTGAGGACCCTCGGCGAAAGCAGGATGCAGGCCCAGAAGAACAGCTGGATCACGCTCATGACGGAGTACACCTGGTTCGTTCTCGGGAGGTGGACATTCGTGAATGGGACGAGGGCGACGGTAATCAAGGTCCCCCAGGTCACGAAGGCCCACGTGCCCCGCAACTCATAGTTCTGCGCTCCGCCTTCATCCAGGTCTCCGGCGCTGCCCCAGGCCGGAGCCGTGGAGGATCTTGGCAAGCCTGACCCACGGGTTTCGGTCATTCTAGAACTCCCTTGTCATCCATGGCTGATCGCCTCCCCGCACCGCTTGTCCAGCAGCCACCAGACGGAAATGGCGATGCAGGTGAAGGCGACCATGGAGACGCCCAGTGAGGAGGCCGCGATCCCCACGGCTCCCATCCGCTGCATGAACACCCAATCGAGCACGGCATTCAGGATCGCCTGGAGGACCGCGACGGCGGCCAGAAATTGATTGGCCCGCATGGCATTGAGGGCTCTCACCAGCAGGGTCCCCGTGATGTTCAGGGGCAGCCGCAGAAGGTAGAACACCTGGATCTTCGATACGACCTCCGTGTCCTTGGACGAGAAATGGCCTCGCTCATAGAGGATGGTCGTGATGAATTTGGAGAACCCGGTGAGCAGGCAGGCCAGGACGATGCTCAAGGCTCCCACGATGAGCAGGTACTTCCAGAGGGTTCGCCGGAATTCCAGCCAGTTTTCCTCGCTCGCGAACTGCGAGAATCGCGGCAGCACGGCGGTGCCCAGGGCCGCCATGCCCAGGCCGGCGAAGGCCATGGGGATCTTCATTCCGTAGCTCAACGCGCTGTTGCTCCCGGGCCCAAGCATCGAGGCCATGCCCTGGTCCACCAGCGACATGGAGGTAATCAGGAAGGCCCCGCTGATGGTGGCCCCATACTGCGCGAGGACTGCCCGAACATGCCCGGTCATGCCATGCCAGTAGGGCAGGAGGGAGTGCCCTCGGCGGAACAGGCTGAAGCCGATCAGTCCCGCTTCCAAGGCGGCCCCGAGAAGCGTTCCGGCCAACAGGGCGCCAACGCCCCAGACCTTGTAGGCCACGGCCAGGGCGACCAGGATCGCGATGGGGTTCAACGCCGGGGCCATGGCCACGATGCCGAACTTCTCGTGGGCGTTGAGGATCGCCCCCCAGGTCGTGGACAACCCCGTCGCCACCACCAGGGGCATGGACCAGTAGACCAGCCGCTGAGCCAGCGCCAGTTTCTCGGGCGAGTACCCGGAGGCGATGATGGGCAACCACCGGGGGGAGGTCAGGGCCACCACCAGGGAGAGGGCGGTCAGCAGCGCGAGATTGAGCAGCAGCACCGTCGCATACAGACGCCCTGCGGAAGCCTGCCCCTCCTTGATGCGGACCGAGATATAGGTCGGGATCAAGGCCGCATTGAGTGAATTGGAGATGAGGCTGACGACCACCGAAGGCGCCAGGGTGGCGATCACGAAGGCGTCGAAGGCGTTGGAGGTCCCGAAGGCCGCCGCGACCACCGATTCCTTCACGACGGATACCACCTTGACGCCCACCGCGAAGAATCCGACGGTGAGCACGGCCCGCAACACGCCCCGGTTGGCCGCGGCAAGGGGGAGGCGGGCCCAGACTCGTCGCAACGCGACCACCACCATGTACGAATCCACCTCTAGATTGGGCGTCTCAGGGATCTCGGGTTCTGATTCGGCAGGGTGACGAACCCCATCGAATGCTCGGCCAGTCGACCAGCTTTGCTGGTTTTCGTCATGGTTCCATAATCACCAATCCTGTCAAGGCATCAATGGGTTAATAACGTTAAGAATTAGATTAATTGCACTCCTTTTTCGGACCAAAACCCGGCATCCACCCGCGGTTTTAGCAGAGCCGGCCTCCCATCGCCCTGGCGTCCGCTTCGAGCATGCGCACCATCCGGCTCGCGAGGGCGGCGCGGAGGGTCAGGAGCCTCTTGGACGGCCGTTCCGGCCCCATCCGGGCACGGATGGCGCCCACCCAGGCCGAGGGAATGACCCGCTTGAGCGCCGCCCGCACAGAACGGGTGGACAAGGAACTGGAGAAGGTGTCCTGGAGGTCAGACTCGAGACGGGTTCTCCAGGAAGCCGGCAGCAGGGCCTCCACGGTGCCGCTCCCCAGTTCCTCGCGGAACCAGCACTGGTAGGCCTCCGAGCGAAGGTAGTCGTTCCGGTCGTCGTCGGCGCCCATGGTCGCGTAGGGCAGGGGCGGTCCCACGGCCTTCGCGATCTGGCGGAATGTCCGCTTGTCGGTACGCAGGTCGTCCGGCATCTCGCGCACGAAGGCCAGCACCTCCCGCGCGAGCAGGGGACTGGCAATCTCGACGTATGGGGCCTTCACATCGTTCAGGGCGGCAAGGCCCACGGGGATCCGGAAGCCATGGTACAGGCGGTCCCGGTAGGCGGGGATGGACTCACCGGCCCGGTGTTCCAGCGTTTCCGGAAGCCGCTGGGCGCCGTCGGCGAGTGCCTCGGCCTCCGCCTCCGCCAGGAAGTCCCCCAGCCTGACCAGGCCCACAGAGCTCCTCGCGTGTTGCGCGGTCCTCACGGGGATCCAGCCGAATCCCTCATCACCCCGGATCACCCCCGAGATTCCACGCGTCGCGAAGGAGGCCCACATGCGCAGGCCATCCAGGTAAGGAAAGAGCTGGTCCGTGGTGCCCCCACTGGCGGCCAGGAATCGATCCACGACCGCCGCGGGCGGATCCTCCGACCGCTCCGAGAGCAGGTAGTCGTGCGTGAGGCCATAGTGCGCGGCGAGCTTCCGGGCGATGAAGGCGTCATTGCCGGGTTGAGTGAGGGAGGACGCGAGCCCCCAGGTCATGGTGGGGGGCCGCATCCCAGCTTCCACCAGGGCACCCAGGATGAACCGGCAGTCATAGCCTCCCGATAGGGGCAGGGCCCAGCGCGCGGTGGTGAAATCGAACCGTCCGATGGCGGCCCGCAGGATCCCCAGCAGCTCCTCCCGGCAGGCCGCGGAGACCATCGGCCTGGGGCTGAACTCAAGCGGGGTGGTGCGAAGATCCAGGGTCCACCGCTGGCAGTCCAGCAGCAGGCGGGCGTTCCGGGGCAGACGGTGGATGCGGCGGTCCCAGCCGTCCGAAGGCCCGAGCGTGCCTGAGGACAGGAACCACGCGAAGGCTGACCGGTTGAGATCCAGGCCCTCCAACAGACCGACCAGCGCCCGCTGAGACGTCGAGGCGAGGAACCGGGTCTCGGTGAGGACGTACCAGAGTGTCCTGCTTCCCGCGAAATCGCTGCACAGCTCCACCCGCCCGCCATCAGACCGGACCAGGGCGAAGGACCCATCCGGCACAGGGGACCCCGGATCGTGCCAGGCCGGCCACGAACCCGCGAAAGCGCCGAGATGAGCCGAGGTTTCCTTGGTCGTGGCCGCCCCCACGGGACCCGTGAGGCACAGGCCTTCCCGCGCGCCCATCACCACCTGATGCGGGTGGCCGGTCACGTTGGAGGGCGTGATCTGGTCCGCCAAACGCCTCAGGTCGTCTTCGGTGAGCGCACCCTGGGGACCACGCCAGCAGGCGAAGATCAAATTGGACATGCGGTGCCTCCCGTGGGGGCCTTCCGGCCTCGGGCCTGCTGGATGGCGCCCTCCCACAAGGCCATGACCCGCTCGCCCGAAAACCGCTGCACCACCTCCCCGGCCCGAGCCGCGAGGCGGGCGCGGGCGTCGGCATCCAGCATCAGGTCGGCCAGGGCCGAGGCCAGCGCCGCGGGATCCTCCGATGGCACCAGGCGCCCATCGATCCCATCGCGGATGATCTCCCTTGCCGCGCCGCCGAAATCGGTGCTCACCACCGGCAGTCCGCAGGCCATCGCCTCCACCAGCGCATTGGGGAACCCCTCGGCGCGGGAGGGCAGGACGAAGAGATCCGCGCCTCGCAGGACCTCGAAGGGGCGGTTCGTCAACCCTGGGAAGCGCACCCGCCCCTGCAGGCCAAGGCTGAGCATCTGGTCCTGAAGCGCCGCCCGCTCGGGCCCCTCCCCCCAGATGTCCAGGGTCCATCCCGGCGCCAGCCGGCTGGCGGCCGCGAAAGCCCGCAACAGGAGATCGAACCCCTTCACGGTGGCGAGCCGTCCCATGGCGATCAGGTGGAGGGGACCCTCCTTGCCGGAATCTGGCAGGTGGCGGGGAGGCGGGGCCAGTACGGGGTTGGGTATGACCACGCCCTTTTCCCGGACCCGTGCGGGAAACCACTCCAGCACCGGCCGCGACTGGAAGACGATCGTGTCGGCCAGAGGGTAGGCCAGATCACGCAAGGCGTTCCAGAGCCACCCGAGGGTCCTCCGGGACGGATCCGTGCGCTCGGAGATCACCACGGGAACCCCGAGTCCGCGCGAAGCCAGGATCGCCAGAATGTTGGCCTTGTCGATGAAGGCAACCAGGACGTCGGGCTGGGCCTCTCGGATCGCCCTGCGGATCCCGGCGAGCCGGCGGAAGTTGTTGGAAAGCCCGGAAAGCAGGGAGGTGCTGTCTTCCAGCAGGTCCAAGGGGCGAACCTCCACGGCCCGGGCCAGGGGGTAGAACGGCTCCGTCCCGCCATGTTCCATGGTGAGGATGACCACCCGCCAGCCCTTCGCGGACCAGCCGTTCGCGAGAAAGGAGAGCACCCGCTCTGCCCCGGCCGCGCGAAGACCCCAGATGAAAAAGCAGACTTTCATGGGTTCCTTGCCCCGATCAGGGTGGAAGGGAGGACGGTTAGGGGGACGGGATAGACACGATTATGGGTCATCATCCTATCGATTTTTGACATCAGGAGGTATTGTAGTTGAAGCCTTGGGTAGAGTCTCAATTTAGGGAGGTCGACAGCGATCCCGTCCATTTCCCGACCTTGAATCGGCCCTATGTTGATGCAAAAGGATCTCATTCATGTTCACCCGGTTCTTGCAGCGCTGGAGGTTGAGGAGTTACCTCAAGCAGGGTCTTCAGATCGCCGAAGACTGCCGCCTGGTCAGCCTTCCAAACTTCGGCTCCGAACCCTACCTGATCAGCATTGGACGGCACGTGACCATCGCCTCCGGCGTGAGCTTCATCGCCCACGATGGGGGTACCTGGGTGTTCCGGGATCAGGCCAAGTACCGCGAGGTCATCCGCTACGGGCGGATCATCATCCACGACAACTGTTTCATTGGCTACGGGTCGACCATCCTACCGGGCGTCAGCATTGGACCCAACGCAGTGGTCGCCAGTGGAGCCGTGGTCACCCGGGACGTGCCTCCCAACACGGTGGCGGGTGGCGTCCCCGCTCGCGTCCTGATGACCCTTGAGCAGTACGCGGAGAAATGCCTGGCAGGCATGCCGGACTACGACCGGGAAGCGTACCGGCGGGACAAGGTCGCCGAGCTGCTCCGCCTCTTTCCGCGGCCGTGGTGAAGGGAGCGAAGACCATGACCAACAGCCGCTACCTGATCCGCTTCGACGACATCTGCCCGACCATGAACTGGGTGATGTGGGAAGCCATCGAGGCGCACCTCCGCCAGTTCGATATCAAGCCCATCCTGGCGGTGGTGCCCGACAACCAGGATCCCAAGCTGATGGTGGATCCCCCCCGCCAGGACTTCTGGGACCAGGTGCGGCAGTGGCAGGCCGCTGGTTACACCATCGCCTTGCACGGTTACCAGCACGTCTACGTGAACCGGAACGCCGGGCTTCTGGGCCTGACGCCGCAGAGTGAATTCGCCGGCCTGCCCCGCGCCGAACAGGAGGCGAAGCTGCGGAAGGCCCTCGCCATCTTCGCGGAACAGGGGGTGCGGGCCGACGCCTGGGTGGCACCCTCCCATTCCTTCGACCGCGTCACGGTGGAGATCCTGGCGGACCTGGGGGTGACCGTGATCAGTGACGGTCTTTGGCCCTGGCCCTTCACCGAGGCCAATGGCGTGACCTGGGTGCCCCAGCAATTGTCCCGCTTCCACCCGAAGTCCGCAGGTGTCTGGACCGTGTGCAACCACCACAACGGCTGGTCCGCCCAACAGCTGGAGCAGTTCGCCAAAGCCCTCCGCGCCTACGCCACCCGGATCACGGACGTCCCCTCGGTGCTTCGGGAGTTCGAGGGACGACGGCTCTCCCTATCGGATCGCTGGAGCCGCCTCGCCGAATTCGTATGGACCTACCGCATCGTAGGGCCGATCTGGGATGCCCGGCGCCGCATGCACGAACGACGCAAGTTGGCCGGATGACCCGGAAACCTCGCATCCTTTTCCTGATCAACTCGCTGGCAGCCGGCGGCACCGAGCGGCAGCTGTCCGAGCTGGTCAAAGCGATGGACCGCGACCGGTTCGACCTTCACATCGCCGTGTTCTACGATCCGGGCTACCAGAACCAAGGGGAGCTGTGGCCAGAGGTCGCGTCGACCCCGGGGGTGACCCTCCACAGCCTCCACAAACGACAGGGCATCCTGGGCTATCTGACGGCCCTCCCCCGCCTGATCAACCTGGTCGAGCGGATCGAGCCTGACATCCTGCACGGCTACCTGCAGGGCAACCTCGCGGCCCTCCTGGTGGGGAGCCTCCTGCGCCTTCCCATCGTCTGGGGCATTCGCCGCACCAGCAGTGATCTCTCCAAGCTTGATCGCCTGTCGATGGCCTTCCTGAGGCTGGAGGTGTGGTTCTCCCATTTCGTTGATCTCGTCGTTTTCAATTCCGAGGCGGGCTCCAAGCACTATCAAGCCTTCGGCATGCAGGCCCGGCGCATGCAAATCATCCCGAACGGCTTCGATGTGAACCGATTCGCGCCAGACCCCGCTCGAGGTCTGGCGCAACGGGCAGCCTGGGGCATCCCCGCGGAAGCGCCTCTGATTGGAATCGTCGGGCGGCTCGCCCCCGTGAAGGATCACCCGACCTTCCTCCGCATGGCCTCGCGGTTGCTCCAATCCACCCCCTCAGCCTGGTTCGTCTGTGTAGGGAACGGGGACCCCGCCTACCTGGACGCCCTACAGGCCCAGGCCCGGTCGTTGGGCATCGCCGACCGGGTTCTGTGGCCGGGGGTGTGTCTGGACATGCCCAACGCCTACAACGCGCTCTCCCTCTTGGTCCTCACCTCCACCGACGAGGGATTTCCCAACGTCCTGGGGGAGGCCATGGCTTGTGGCGTTCCCTGCGTCGCCACCCCTGCCGGGGATGCCCCAGTCCTCCTGAGAGAAATCGGGCACCTGTGTCCATTCGGCGATGACCAGGCCTTGGCCTCGGCGGTCTCCAGCCTGCTCAGCGAGCCGGCCGAAGCTCGCGCGGGCCAGGCAGCCACCAGCCGTGCCTGGATCGCGACACGATTCAGCATACAGGCCCTGGCCCACCGCAAAGAAGAGGCCCTGCTCGAGCTTCTCCACAGGAATTCGCCACCTCAAGCGCCCACCGGAGCGCCCCTATTGGGCACCTTTCTCGACGGCCCACGCTACCTGCTCCGCTTCGACGACATCTGCCCGACCATGGATTGGTCGACCTGGAACACCGTCGAAGAAGTCCTGGTCGCGCAGGGAGTGAAGCCGATCCTGGCGGTGGTTCCCGATAACCAGGATCCAACGCTGATGGTCGACACACCGGCACCCGACTTTTGGGAACGGGTGCGGGGCTGGCAGGCGCGGGGATGGGCCATCGGCCTCCACGGGTACCAGCACCTCCGCGTGAATTCGGAGCCTGGCATCCTGGGCTTCCCGTCGAAGAGCGAATTCGCCGGCCTTCCCTACGAGGAACAGCTGCGCAAGCTGAAACTCGGCCTGGAGATCTTTGCCCGTGAAGGGGTCCGGCCGGATGTTTGGATCGCGCCTTCCCATTCCTTCGATCTGGTCACCGTGGCCGCGCTGAGAGAACTCGGGATCCGGACCATCAGTGATGGCATGGCCTTCGGCCCCTATGAGGATGACCGGGGAACCGTGTGGATTCCCCAGCAGTACGCGATCATGCGGCCCATGCCATGGGGGGTGTGGACCTTCTGCTACCACCTTGGGTTCCTCTCAAGAGAGGAGATGGCGAATTTCCGGAGGCGATTGGAGGAGTTGTGGCCGAGAATGATCTCCCTCGGTGAGGCGAGGGCCCTTGGCGGCCGCCGCATCTCTCCGCTGGACAGGATGGTGGGTCTCTCGCGGAAGGTTCTGACCATGACCCGGAGGCAGCGAACGAGGTGGGCATCATGATCCGCACCCGCGTCGTATTCCTCATCCCCTCCCTGATCGCCCATGGGGCCGAGCGGCAGCTGTGCGAACTGGTGCGGGGGTTGGACAAGGGCCGATTCGAGGTCCACATCGTGGTGTTCTATGGCCCCGATGCGCATGGTGAAAACCACCTGTGGGGCGAGACGGAGGGAATCCCGGACAGCACCTGGCATTGCCTCCACAAGCGCAGGGGCGCTGTCGGGTACCTCCTTGCGCTTCCCCGCCTGCTGACCCTGCTGAGGCGGATCCGGCCGGATGTTCTCCATGGGTACATGGACGCGAACCTGCCCACCCTGCTGCTGGGGCGCCTTCTTGGCAGGCCGGTGGTCTGGGGCATCCGCCGCACCAGCGCCAACCTTTCGCTGTTGGACGGCCGCTCCCGGTGGCTGCTGAGGATCTCAGCACACCTGTCCCGGTTCACGGATCTGATCATCTTCAACTCCGAGGCGGGCCGGCTCAGCCATCAAGCCATGGGCATGCGGGCGCCCCGGATGTTGGTCATCCCCAATGGCTTCGATGTCAGCCGGTTCACGCCGACTCCATCCAGCGGCCTGGAGCAGCGCCGGGTCTGGGACGTGCCCGCCGAGGTGCCACTCATCGGCCTCGTCGGCCGACTGGATCCAGTGAAGGACCATCCCACCTTCCTGCGGGCGGCGGCACGGATCGCCCGTGATTGGCCAGGAGCCCGCTTCGTCTGCGTGGGCGGCGGACCGGAGGCCTATTTGGAATCCCTGAAGCACCAGGCTGAATCCCTTGGTCTCGGCGGCAGCATCCTCTGGGCTGGCGCCTGCAAAGAAATGCCCGCGGTCTATAACGCCCTGACCGTGCTGGCCCTGACCTCGACCGATGAGGGCTTCCCCAACGTCCTGGGCGAGGCCATGGCTTGCGGCATCCCTTGTGTCTCGACCCGCACCGGTGATTCCGAGCGGCTGCTGGGTGACCCGGAGGTCGTCGTGGACCCGGGCGATGATCTGGCGCTGGCCGCGGCCATCTCCCGCCTCCTGCGCGAACCCGCGGCCTCCCGTACCGCGAAGGGCCTGGCCCAACGCTCGCGGATGTGCTCGGCATTTAGCACCGAGATTCTCGTCCGCAGCACGGAAGCCGCGCTAGCATCCCTGCGGCACGCCCCGTCGACCCCTCCTTCTCCCGCCGGTGCCTGAATGTACGACATCGTATTTCTCACTGATCAATTGGGCCGGGGCGGGGCCGAAACTCAGCTGGTCCGGATCGGCATCTCCCTGCACCGGAGGGGCTGGAGGGTGGGCATCCTCTCTCTTTTCCCTGGCAGTGATTTCGACGAGGAACTCCAGGCCGAAGGCATCCCCCACCTGTCTTGCGAGCCCCTCCGCATGCCGAAGGACCGGCCCCTGATCCCAATACGCATCACGTTGCGGCTCATCCGGAACCTGCGCGCCTGGAAACCCTCCACGTTGATCTGCTTCAGCTACCATTCCGACGTCTTCGGCCGCGTTTGCGGCCGATTGGTGGGCGTCCCGATCATCATCGGCTCGCTCCGTACCGCCTTCGCCAAGACTCCGCTTCGTGAAAAGGTCTACCGGATCACCGAACCGCTGATCGACCTGACCGTCTCGAACTCCCAGGCCGGAATCAACTACATGGTCTCGCGGAAGGTCCTCACGCCGAGGAAGACGCTGGTGATCCCGAATGGGATGTTCACCTCGGATTACCCCTCACCCGTTCCCCGCGAAGAGGTGAGGGCCGATCTCGAAATCGCCCCGGAAGCCTTCCTGTGGCTCGCGGTCGGCACCCTCAATCCGGCGAAGGACTACCCCACCATGCTCGAGGCAGCGGCGCGATGCGCGGCGGCCAACCCCAGGTTCCGCTTGACCATCGCGGGAGGCGGCGAGCGGATCGACGCCCTCCGGGCGGAGGCCGAGGCACAGGGACTGGGGAAGGTCGTGCGCTTCCTTGGAAAACGCACCGAACGTGGCCCGGCTCATGAAGGCAGCGGATGCCTTCGTGCTCTCTTCAGCCTGGGAAGGCCTTCCCAACGCCGTGATGGAGGCGCTGGCATCTGGTCTTCCCGTGGTCGCCACGGATGTCGGTGGGGTCCGGGAACTGGTGGACCCTGGCCGCTCGGGATGGATCGTTCCGCCGCGCGATCCAGGAGCCCTGGCAGACCAGATGCTGGCCGCGATGGCCCTGGAGGCCCCGGCGCGTGCTGGCATGGGCGCGGTCGGACGGGAGCACATGGCCACCCGCTATGACCAGGACCGCATCATCGAACGGTGGGAGGACCTGATTTTGCAGACGTCGGCGGCGGCCAGGAACCTCCTGCCGAAGCAGGCCCCTGCCTTCGTCATCTCACTGGACTTCGAGCTGCTTTGGGGCATGCGCGACAAGCAATCCGTCCGAACCTATGGCGACCACATCCTGGGGGAGCGCGAAGCCATTCCGGCCATGCTCGGATTGTTCAGGCGATACGGCATCAAGGCCACCTGGGCGGCCGTGGGCATGACGCTCTTTGACCGCCGTGAAGACCTCCTCAAGCACCTGCCGGATCTGCGCCCCACCTATGACCGCGAGGTGTTGAATCCCTACCCGGCCCTGGATGAGATCGGCAGCGACGAGCGCTCCGACCCCTACCACTTCGGGTTGTCCATGATCCACCAGATCCTCGACTGCGAGGGCATGGAACTCGGGAGTCACACCTTCTCCCATTTCTATTGCCTGGAGAGGGGCCAGACCGAGGCTCAGTTCCGGGCCGATCTGGAGGCCTCCATCGCTGCCATCCAGCGATTGGGGCAGCGCCCCGTCAGCTTCGTGTTCCCTCGGAACCAGTACAACCACGAGTACCTGTCCGTCTGCGCCGACGCCGGATTCACCTGCTTCCGCGGCAACGAGAAGGCCTGGATGTACCGCGAGGCCCCCGATGAATACCAGTCTCCGGCCCTGCGGATGACCCGCCTGATGGACCACTACCTGAACCTTTCCGGTTCCAACGGTTTCACCCCGCATGAAGAGGGTGGGCTGATCAACTGCCCCTCCAGCCGGTTCCTACGACCGATCAACCCCAGCCTGCAGCCCATGGATGGGCTGCGGATGCGGCGGATCAAGCGCGCCATGGAGGCAGCTGCCAAGGCCGGCGAGTGCTTCCACCTCTGGTGGCACCCCCACAACTTCGGCACCCATCTCAAGGAGAACCTGGCGAACCTGGAGGAACTCCTCCGGTTCCATATCACCCTGCGGGACCGCTACGGCGTGGTCCCCATGAACATGGGGGAGATCGCCGCCAGGGCCCGGACCACCCGCCGCCTGATTCCAGCACCAGATCCCCGGGTTGCCGCAGGAGCGAGATGATGCGCGGCCCCTCCCGGAATCAGGGTGCCTCGGCCGCCCCCGCGGCCGGAGGGCACGGTGTCCGTCGCTCCCGCTACTACCTGGGCGACGCCTTCATGGTGGAGCACGGCCCCAACCCAGGGGAGGGGGCCGTTTCGGAAACCGGCGTCATCCTGATGCCACCCCTCGGTTACGAGGATACCTGCGCCTACCGCCCGCTCCGAGTGCTGGCCGACGTGCTGGCCAGTGATGGTCATGTGGTCATGCGCCTCGACTGGCCCTCCCTCGGGGACAGCGCCTACGATGCCTTCCAGGTGGATCTCGTCACCAGTGGCCGGGCGGTGGTGGCCGCCGCGGCCCGGTCGCTTCGTGACCGGGGGATCACCCGCGTGGCCGGTATCGGAGTCCGGGGGGGAGGGTTGATCGCCCTTGGCGCCTCCGGACTGGATGAACTGGCCCTCGTGGGCGTCCCCGCCAGCGGCAAGGCCTTCCTCCGGGAGGAACGAGCCTTCCATCAGACCGCGGCCAGGGCTTTCGGCGAGGAGCCCGATTCCGCCAAGCCCCTGCCGGATGGGGCCGTGGAGGCCGGCGGATTCATCTACGGGCCCAGCACGGTCGAGTCCCTTCGCCAGGTCTCCCCGAAGGCGCTGGTGGCGGCTGGAAACCTCCACCGCGTCCTGGTGATCTACCGGGAAGGGCTCGCGGCGCCGACCGACCTCCTGGAGGCCTTCGAGCGCGCGGGTGCGGAAGTCTCCATCTCCGCTGCCCAGGGACTGGGGGACATGCTTGAGAACTCGTACCACTCCGAACTCAGCTCCGAGATCAGAGAGGCCGTCCGGTCCTGGCTGGGCGTCCATCAGGGCCGGGTGGAGCTTACCGCCCACCGGATGCCGATCCGGTTGGACCTCGAGGGCGGCATCACCGAACGAACCGTGGTGCTCCATGGCGATGTGGGCGACTTGTCGGGAATCCTTTGCGAGCCGCGGGGCGGGGCAACCCCCGGGCTGGCCTGGACCCTCTTCCTGAATGCCGGCGGCATCCGCCGATCGGGCCCGAACCGTCTCTGGACCCGGGCGGCCCGTTCCCTCGCCGCCAAGGGAACACCCTCGCTGCGCTTCGATGTCCGCGATGTGGGGGACAGCGATGGAACCAATGTCCCCCACCCGGATCTCGAAGCGATGTACAGCGAATCGGCCATCCAGGACGTGGTGCAGGCTTACGACTGGGCCCGGGCCCGGGGCGCCGGTGAGATCGACGTGGTCGGCCTCTGCTCCGGATCGTTCCTTGGCATGCAGCTCGCCGCGCGGCGTCAGATCCGGCGAGCCGTGCTGTTCAACGGATTGGCCTTCGTCTGGAACGACGACGCCCGGGCCTCGGGGGTGACCAGTCACATCGGTGCCTCTCTTTTCGATCGACGCCGCTGGCGGAGGCTCTTGACGGGCCGCATCAGCCTTGTGGGCGTGATCCGGGCGATCTTCTCGAAGACCCTCCTGATGGCCGCCGCCATCCTCACACGGCTGCGCGGTCGTCCCCAGGAGGACGAGGTCGAGGCCCTGGTACGTGTCGTGGTCGGCCGGGGAACCCGCCTCCACCTGGTCTCAAGCGAAGGCGATCCGAGCCTGCCCTACCTCGAGCGCCATGTGGCCCCCGAATACCGTCCGCCGTCGACGACCCTGCCCGGCGTGGACCACACCATCCGGCCCATCTGGGCCCATGATCGCGTGGTGGATCTCATATTGGAAAAACAAGAGAATCCATTGACGATAAAATCGAAAGAATCCCACTAGCCAGAGGGCGCTCTCCTGCCTAGACTCTATCGAGGTTCCCAGACTCGATATCAACCGTCTTGTTTTTCCACCTTCATATCATGTGAGAACTGGATGATTCAAAGTGAAATCCGAGAGATCGTCATCAAGCACGCCCGGCTCTCCGCGGACGTGGGCGCGTTGACCGAACGCTCCGACCTCTATGCGGCCGGGCTCACCTCGCTGACCACGGTCAACCTGATGCTGGCCCTTGAGGACCACTTCGACATCGAGTTCCCGGACCGGATGCTGGTCCGGAAGACGTTCGGAAGCATTCAATCCCTCGCCGAGGCAGTCGAGGCCTTGAAGCATTGAGGGAACCCACTGGACGACAGGAGCGTGGCATGCCTGAGCTCGCGTTGCAGCCGCACGAAGAAAGCCTTTCGACCCTTCTCGGGCAGGTCCACGACATCGGCCGCGAGACGATCGCGCCCCACGCCGAAGCCGTCGACACAGAAGGGCGCTTCCCCAGGGAGGCCTTCCAGGCGCTCAAGGCCGCCAAGCTCCTGAGCTGCTACGTCCCCTTGGAATTCGGCGGGATGGGCCTGACCATTTCTGACCTGTCGAAGATCTGCGAGGCCCTCGCCGGTTATTGCGGCTCCACGGCGATGATCTTCGCGATGCATCAGATCCAGGTCGCCTGCATCGTCCACCATGCGCTGGCCTCGGAGTACTTCCGCGAGTACCTGCACGAGCTGGTTCGGCATCAGTACCTGCTCGCCTCCGCCACCACCGAGCTGGGCATCGGCGGGGATGTCCGCTCCAGCCTGTGCGCCGTGCAGGTGCTGGGCGACCGGTTCACCCTCGAGAAGCAAGCCCCCGTCATCTCCTACGGCGAGGCCGCCGACGCCATCCTGGCCACCTGCCGGAGCTCACCCGAGGCCGGCCCCAGCGATCAGTCCCATGTGCTGGTGAGAAAGCAGGATTGCGCGCTCAAGCCCATCTCGGGTTGGGACACCCTCGGGTTCCGGGGCACGTGCAGCTCCGGGTTCACCCTCACCGCCGACGGCCTGGCTTCGCAGATCCTGCCGGTGCCCTACGCCGAGATCCACGCGAAGACGATGCATCCCTTCTCGCACATCGTCTGGAGCTCCCTCTGGCTCGGGATCGCCTCGGACGCGGTCAATCGCGCCCGGAGCTTCGTCCGGACCGAGGCCCGGAAGACGCCAGGCAACCTGCCACCCTCGGCTCTGCGCCTGGCCGAGGTGGACACGGTCCTCTTCTCCATGCGGGGCGGAGTGCAGCAGGCGGTGGCGGAATACCAGCACCTGCTCGCCGAAAATGATCCGGAGGCGTTCTCCTCCAACTTCGGGTTCGGCATCCGGATCAACAACCTCAAGGTGGCTTCCTCCCAGCTCATCATCGATATCGTCGGTAAATCGATGCTCATCTGCGGCATCAACGGGTACCGGAATGATTCCCGGTTCTCCCTGTGCCGGCAGCTGCGGGATGCCTACGGCGCCGCGCTGATGGTCAACAACGACCGCATCCTGGGCCAGAGCTCCACCATGCAGATCTTGCAACGGGAAGGATGAGCCATGTGCGCCCCCGTGGAAATCGACGCCTACAGGACTTACCTCGACGAGCTGACCCAGGCGGGCCTCCTGATCCCATTCGGGGTGAAGGGGGTGTACGGCCGGAGCGGGGTCTTCGAGCATGTCATCGACCAGTTCGAGCATTTCGTGACTCGGATGGGCCAACACCTGAATCCCGAGGTGATGCGGTTCCCCCCGATCTTCAACCGGGACCACTACTGCCAGATCAACCACATCAACAACTTCCCGGATCTCATGGGCTCGGTCCACAGCTTCCTGGGGGGCGATGCGGAGCACGGGGAGCTGGTGCGGAAATTCGAGAACGACGAGGACTGGAGCCGCGACCTGGCCGCCAGCGAAGTGATGATGATCCCCGCGGCCTGCTATCCCCTGTACCCCACCGCCACCGGGACTCTGCCCCCAAAGGGGCGGATCGTGGACCTGAAAGCCTTCGTCTTCCGCCATGAGCCCTCCGATGATCCGGCCCGGATGCAGATCTTCCGCCAGCGGGAGTACGTCCGGCTCGGCACCCCGGACGAGGCCCTGGCCCACCGGGACGAATGGCTGGAACGCGGCAAGGAGATGCTGCGTTCCGTGGGCCTCGACGTCGAGGCCGTCGTCGCGAACGATCCCTTCTTCGGGCGGGGTGGACGGGTGATGAAAGCCACGCAAAAGGAGCAGACCCTGAAATTCGAGTTGGTCGTCCCCATTTGCTCCGAGGAGCGTCCCACGGCCATCACCTCGTGCAATTACCACCTGGACTACTTCGGCCGCGCCTTCGATATCCGCACCACCGATGGCCAGCCGGCCCATTCCGCGTGCATCGGCTTTGGTCTGGAACGCATCGCCCTCGCCCTTTTCAAAACCCATGGGCTCGAGATCTGCGGCTGGCCCGCCTCGGTCCGCGGCGTGCTGGCGCTTGGCTAGCGCCGAAGCCCCCATGACATGAAACAGATCCTCCCCCTTGACCCGGCGACCTACCAACGCCACTCGATCCACGGCGAGAACCGCACCTGGGCGGAAACCAACTGCTACTCGGATGTGATCATCGAGCTGCTCCATGGGCTCGGGCATGAGCCCATGGCGGCTCTCCCGTTCACGCTGACCATCGACTTCGAAGGGGATCAGTGGACCTTCTTCAAGTTCCCGCCCGCCGATCTCCTGGAGCTCTACGGCTTCGACATCCAGGAACTCGCCCCCTGGCGGCCGCTGGTGGAGCACATCGAGGAGCAGGTGGGCGCGGGCCGTCCGGTGCTCGTGGAACTCGATTCCTACTTCCTTCCGGACACGGCGGGGACCGCCTACCACCTGGCCCATGTGAAATCCACCGTCGCCGTCAACGAAATTGATACCAGCAATCTGCGCCTGGGCTACTTCCACAACCAGGGCTACCACGTCCTGACGGGCCGGGATTTCAGCGATGTCTTCCAGACGGAAGGGCTGGTGCATGAACGCATGCTTCCGCCCTACATCGAGTATGTGAAACAGGTGCCGCGGTTCACCCCCCTCTCCCAGTCGGCCCTGGTGGAGGCCTCGGTGGCCCTGCTCCGCCGGCATGCCGGGAGGATCCCGGAACGGAATCCCTTCCCCGCGTTCAAGGCGAAGTTCCAGCGGGATCTGGAGTGGCTGCTGACCACCGATATCGATGTCTTCCACGCCTATTCCTTCGTCACCCTCCGCCAGTACGGAGCCTGCTTCGAGCTCGCCGGCACCTGCCTTGGCTGGCTCTCGGCGCAAGGTGTCGACCAGCTCACCCCAGCCCGGGCGGCCTTCGACCAGATCTCGCAGACCACCAAAGCCTTCCAGTTCCAGCTCGCGCGTTCGATGGCCCGCCGGAAGGCCATCGACTTGGCGCCGCTCGACGTCATGGCCGAGTGTTGGGAAGGGGCCATGGACGACCTCAGCCACCGGTTCGGAGGGAGTCGATGATGGAATCCCTTCGCGAGGCGCGGAGGGAGCCCCCTCTGTGGGCGAGGGTGGACGGGGACCGTTCCGATCCTCTGCACTTGGGATGGGCGCTGGCCCCCAGCCCGCCCGGAGCCTGCGTCAGCGCCGGAGCCGCGCTGGCGGCGGCCCTCCCCTGGCGCCCGGCCATCGTTCCAGGAACGGTCGCCGAGAGCCTCGGCCTCGACCTTGATGCCGCCTCCAATCTTGATGCCGAGGATTGGTGGTATCGCTGCACCTTTCCGGCCTCCGCCCTGGCCCCCGGTGAGCGCGCCCGGCTCCGCTTCGACGGGCTGGCCACCCTGGCCGAGGTCTGGCTGAACGGCACGCACCTCTTCACGTCCCGCAACATGTTCCTGCCCCGGTCCTGCGAGGTGTCCCATCTGCTGCGGGAGGACAACGACCTGGTACTCTGCTTCCGGTCGCTGGCCACCGAGCTGGCCGTTCGCCGGCCCCGCCCCCGCTGGAAGACGGCCCTGGTCGCCCAGCAGAACCTCCGCTGGGTGCGCACGACCCTCCTGGGGCGCATTCCCGGCTGGACCCCTGCCATTCCGCCCGTCGGGCCCTGGCGGGCCATCACGCTCGAGCGGAGCCGGCGGCTGGAGCTCACGCATCTCGACCTCCAGACCGGCGTCATGGGGACCGAAGCGCGGGTCTCCCTTGCCGCCGAGCTGCAGACCCTGGATGGCTCCAGGATCTCCCGTGCCACTCTCCAGGCCGGGGTGCACAGCTTCCAGCTCGCGGTGGAAGAGGTTCAGAAGGGCACGCGCCTTTCCGGCGAGGCCATCGTCCCCAACGCACCGCTCTGGTGGCCCCACACCCACGGCGCCCCCGACCGGCTCGACTGCACCCTCCATCTGGAGACGGAAGCAGGTGCCATCCAGATCGACTGCGGGCCCATCGGCTTCAAGGCGGTGGCCATGGATCGCGAGAACGGCAGGGTACAGCTGGTGGTGAACGGGCGGCCGGTGTTCTGCCGCGGGGCCTGCTGGACCGTCCACGACTTCCGCGCACTGTCGGGCGATGCCGAAGCCCTCCGTCAGGCGCTGGTCCTGGCCCGCGACGCCGGGGTCAACATGCTGCGGGTCGGCGGCACGATGCTCTACGAATCCGAGCTTTTCTACAGCCTCTGCGATGAACTGGGGATCCTGGTCTGGCAGGACTTCATGTTCGCCAACATGGACTACCCCTTTGGCGATGCCGCCTTCCATGACGAGGTCGAACGGGAGGTCACCCACCAGCTGGGCCGACTGCAGCGCCACCCCTGCCTCGCGGTGTACTGCGGAGGCAGCGAGATCGAGCAGCAGGCGGCCATGCTCGGGCTGCCCGCGACCGAATGGTCGAACGCGTTCTTCTCCGACGAGCTCCCGCGCCTGTGTGCGGCGCGGCACCGGGGCATCCCCTACTTCCCCTCCACGCCCACCGAGGGGGTGCTGCCCTTCCACCCCTCCACCGGCATCTCCCACTATTACGGAGTCGGTGCCTACCGGCGCCCCCTCGAGGACGTGAGGCACGCCCGCGTCAAGTTCACCTCCGAATGCCTGGGCTTCTCGAACGTACCGGGCGGCGAGGCCATGGAGCAGATGTTCGGCGACGCCCGGCCGGTACCGCACCATCCCCGGTGGAAGGCCGGCGTCCCACGGGACAGCGGCGCCGGCTGGGATTTCGAGGACATCCGCGACCACTACCTGAAGGCCCTCTTCGGCCTGGATCCCATCGAGCTCCGCAGTTGCGACCCGGAACGGTACTTCGCCGTCTCCCGGGCGGTCACTGGGGAGGTGATGCGGGCCGTCTTCTCGGAATGGCGCCGACCCGGCAGCGGCTGTGGTGGCGGCCTGGTGTGGTTCTTCAAGGACCTCCGGCCCGGCGCGGGTTGGGGCCTGCTCGATAGCGCCGGCCGACCCAAGGCCGCCTACTGGTTCCTCAAGCGGGCGTGGGCGCGGCAGAGCCTTCTGCTGACGGACGAGGGCCTCGAAGGCCTGCACCTCCACCTGCTCAACGAAACGGCCGAGGAGCTGCACGGCCTGCTCGAACTGGACCTGCTTCAAAGCGGTCGGATCTCCGTTGGACAAGCCAGGCAGGAAGTCTCGATCCCGGCCCATGGGGCGATCACCCTCGCCGCCGATGCCCTGCTCTCCCACTTTTCCGACCTGACCTACGCCTACCGGTTCGGGCCACCCAAGCACGACGTGGTGATCGCACGCCTGAAGTCCGCGGACGGCCAGCAGGTGCTGGCGGAGGAGGTCCACTTCCCCCTGGGATGGGACCTCCCCTTCCAGGAACCCACGGACCTCTCCGCCACCTCCGAGCAGGGGCCGGACGGCCTGTTCACCGTGGTTCTCGAGTCACCCGTGTTCCTCCAGACGGTGGCCTTCTCGTGTCCCGGCCATGCACCCGACGACAACTACTTCCACCTCGCGCCCGGGCTGGCGAAGCAGATCCGGTTCAGGCCGCGCACGGATCCGGCGATCCCCTTCAGGGCCGAGTTGAGCGCGCTCAACCTCCGCGAGTCCATGTCACTGAGGGGCCATGCCTGACACCTCGGCCCTCGAGGCGGGGCGAGCCTTTACAATTCGTCCTATTTCAAAAATTCCCATTAGAAATATACATCTGATTGAGAAATAATCGCCTCGGCACATTCGCCATGAGGCAAACTGAAGGGCCATCCAACGCAGGTCACTCGGAGTGGAGCATCATGCGCATCGCGGTCGTGGGTCTCGGATACGTAGGACTGCCTCTGGCGCTCGAACTCGCCAAGACATTCCCAAATACGGTGGGGTTCGACATCCACGCGTCGAAGGTGGCCGAACTCCAGGCCGGGGTGGACCGCACCCAGGAGGTGGACGTCCGCGGCCCTGAAGAGCACCACGCTGAAGATGACCGCGAACCCGGAGGACATGCGGGGTGCCGACTTCTTCATCGTCGCCGTGCCGACGCCCATCGACGGCTGGAATCGGCCGGACCTCGCGCCCATGCTCAAGGCCAGCGAGACCGTCGGCAAGGTGCTCGGCAAGGGTGCCATCATCGTGTACGAATCGACGGTCTTCCCTGGCGTCACGGAGGAGATCTGCGGGCCCGTCCTGGAGCAGCACTCCGGACTCAAGAGCGGCCAGGACTTCAAGCTCGGCTACTCTCCGGAGCGCATCAATCCCGGCGACAAGGTCCACACGGTGGATCAGATCGTGAAGGTGGTCTCGGGCCAGGATGCGGAGACCTGCCAGACCATCGCCAACGTCTACGGCGCCGTCATCCGCGCGGGCATCCACCAGGCCAGCTCCATCAAGGTCGCGGAGACCGCCAAGGTCATCGAAAACACCCAGCGCGACATCAACATCGCCCTCATGAACGAGCTGGCCATCATCTGCGAAAAGGTCGGGATCCGGACGGCGGACGTGCTGGCCGCGGCCCGCACCAAGTGGAACTTCCTGCCCTTCAGCCCCGGCCTCGTGGGCGGGCACTGCATCGGTGTGGATCCCTACTACCTCACCACCAAGGCCGAGGAACTCGGCTACCAGCCCCAGGTCATCCTGGCGGGGCGGCGCATCAACGACAGCATGGGCGCCTACGTGGCCCAGAAGCTGGTGAAGCTGCTCATCCAGCAGGAGATCCAGGTCAAGTCCGCGAAGGTCGGCATCCTCGGCCTCACCTTCAAGGAGAATGTCCACGACATCCGGAACAGCAAGGTGCCCGACATCGTCGAAGAGCTGCGGCAGTTCGGGATCGATCCCCTGATCCACGATCCCATGGCCGACACCGAGGCGACGCTGGAAGACTATGGCCTCCACCTCTCCTCGTTCGAGGCGTTCAAGGACCTGGATGCCCTCATCTTCGCCGTGAACCACCAGGTGTTCCTGGCTTCTGGGCCCGGGTCCCTCCGGGCCTGCCTCAAACCGACCTCTGTGTTCGTCGACGTGAAGTCCTGTTTCCAGCCGGCGGACTTCCCGGAGCCCATCGCCTACTGGAGTCTTTGATGAGCCTGTACCAGGCGCTCTGCGAGGACCTTCAGGCCCAACCAAAACGTTGGCTCGTGACCGGGGTCGCCGGTTTCATCGGCTCATCCATCCTCCAGAAGCTGCTGGAGCTGAACCAGACCGTGGTCGGCCTCGACAATTTCTCCACGGGGAGCCCGTGGAACCTGGAGAACGTGCGGCTGGGCCTCCCCACCACGGCCTGGGAGCGCTTCACCTTCATCGAGGGGGACACCCGGAATCTGGAGACCTGCCAGCGGGCCTGCCAGGGTGCCGAAGTGGTGCTGCACCAGGCCGCCCTGGGCTCCGTTCCCCGTTCCATCAAGGATCCCATTGCCAGCCACCAATCCAACGTGGATGGCCTGCTCAACATGCTGGTGGCGGCCCGGGACGCGGGCGTCCGGCGGATGGCCTACGCCTCTTCCAGTTCCGTCTATGGGGACGACCCTGGCCTGCCCAAGGTCGAATCCCGCACTGGGCGGCCCCTTTCCCCCTACGCCCTGACCAAGGTCATCGGCGAGCAGTACGCCGCCATCTTCGCCCGGACCTATGGCTTCAAGACCATCGGCTTCCGCTACTTCAACGTCTTTGGCCTCCGGCAGAACCCCAACGGCCCCTATGCCGCCGTCATGCCCAAGTGGCTCCAGGCCTTGATCGATGGCGAGACCTGCACCATCCACGGGGACGGCGAAACCAGCCGGGATTTCTGCTACATCGCCAATGCCGTCCAGGCCAACCTCCTGGCCAGCGCGGCCCCCGAAGGGTCCCTGGGTGAAGTCTTCAACGTCTCCTACGGCGGCACCACCTCGCTGACCAAGCTCTACTGGATGATCGCCGATCGCCTCGTCACGGCGCAGCCTGGCTTCCAACGGAAGGACCCGGTCTACGGGCCTTGGCGCGAAGGCGACATCCAGCATTCCCAGGCCGACCTCGCCAAGATCAAGGCACACCTGGGTTATGAGCCCACCCACTCCGTGGCGCAGGGGCTGGACGAGCTGGTGCCCTGGTTCGCGGCCCGGGCGGCCCAGGTCTGATGCGAATCGCAGTCTTGGGAGGCGCGGCCAGAGACCTGGTGAACTTCCGGGGCCACCTCCTCTGGGGAATGGCCCGGGCCGGGCACACCGTGTACGGCATCGCGCCGGGCGGCACACCCGAGATCCGCGCGGAGCTGGAGCGGCTGGGGGCGACCTACATTCCCATCCGCCTCGACCGCACGGGCCTCAACCCCTTCAACGACCTCCGCAGCCTGGTCCAGTTGTGGGCCCTGTTCCGCCGCCTTCGTCTCGACGCCCTCCTGGCCTACGAGATCAAGGCGGTGGTCTTCGGGACGCTCGCGGCGAAACTTGCGGGCGTGTCCAGTCGCTTCGCCATGATCACGGGCCGCGGCACCACGCTCCAGGGTGAGGCCCCTGGCTTCCGCCAACGGACTGTCCGAGGTGTCGTCAAGAGCCTCTACCGCCTGGCCCTGCGCCGGTGCCGCGGGGTCCTCTTCCAGAACGAGGATGATCGCGCCTTCTTCACGGCCGAAGGCCTGCTGCCCAAGGGCACTCCCGCGAGGATCGTCAACGGCTCCGGGGTGGACCTCGACCATTTCGCGCTTTCGCCCCTCCCTGACGGCCCTCCGACCTTCCTCTTCGTGGGCCGCCTCCTCCGCGACAAGGGACTGCATGAGTTCGTGCAAGCTTGTCGTCTCGTGGCCGCACACCAGGTGGTGGCGCGCTTCCAGATCCTGGGGCCCCTGGACTCCAACCCGAATGCGATCAAGGCCGATCAGGTGGCGGCCTGGGTTCAGGAGGGCGTCGTCGACTATCTGGGCGAGACGGAGGATGTGCGCCCCGCGCTGGCCGCCGCCCATGTTCTGGTCCTGCCCTCGTACGGAGAGGGTACCCCCCGGTCGGTGCTGGAGGCCATGGCCATGGGTCGGGCCGTCGTGACCACGGATGCCCCCGGCTGCCGTGCCACGGTCCAGGATGGACGCAACGGATTCCTTGTCCCGGTGCGGGACAGCGTGGCGCTCGCCGAAGCCATCGAACGGCTGGCCGCCGACTCCGACTTGGTCGCTCGCCTGGGAAGGGAGGGGCGACGGGTCGCGGAGGAGAAGTACGACGTGCGCCGGGTGACCGCGGATGTCCTCTCCTTCATGGACCTGACGCCGACCGGCGTGGCAGGCACGTCCACCCCGGCCCGGGCGGCCCTCCCCCGGGTTCCCATCCCGCCTTCTTGAAGCCGACCCCATGAGCTATCTGACCTACATCCTCGGGAAGATCACCCAGGACCCACGGCGCGCCCTCCTCTCGGGCGTGAAGTTCATCGTCGAATTCCGCATGGACCGCCGGATCGGGATCACCACCTTCCGTCGGGATTTCGTGCCCCCGCCCTCTCCCAGCGGCGACAGCAGGCCCTGCCAGCCCGCCCCCTACCGCGTGCTCGCCGACATCGCCGACCACATGAGGGAGACCGGCTTCCCTCTCCATACCTTCGTGGATGTTGGCTGCGGCGCGGGCCGGCCCCTGGCCTTCTTCTCGAGCCTGGGCTTCGAGCGGATGGTGGGCATCGAGATCAATCCAGATGTCGCCGAGCAGGCGCGGGAGAACATGGGTCGGATCAGGAAGGCCTGGAACCGGGCGGGGCGCATCGAAATCCTCACCGCGGACATCCTCACGGCTGAAATCGACCTCACGGGGGCCATCGTCTACCTGGCCAACCCCTTCGGAAGGGCCACCATGCAGGCCTTCGCCGCGAAACTCAAGGCGCAGATCCTGGCACACCCCGGCCAGAGCATCCTCCTCTACTACGTGCTGCCCCTCCAGGTCGAGCCGCTCGTGGAAGCCTTCCCCCGGGCCGAGCGGCAGATCGTCGGAGGCCTCGAATCCTGGCAGTCCTTCCGGCTGGACGAGGCCGCCATCGGCGGTTGACCCCTCGCCCTGAAGCCATCATTCGTACCGATAGTGATAGGCATAGCGGTAGTGTGTGTGATTCCCCCCCATGCGGAGCGGCTGGACATCGTTGAAGACGCAGCCCAGCACCGGGATGTTCTGGCGCTCAAGGCGCTTCAGGCAGGCCCGCAGTTCCTCCATCGGGTGCTTCCCGTATTTCGCCACCACCAGCACGCTGTCCACGCTGCCACCGATGATGAGGGCATCCGTGACCGCCAACACCGGCGGGGCGTCGAGGATCACGTAATCGTAGGCCTTCGAGGTCTCCGCGAGGAACTCCTCGAAGGCATCCGCCATCAGGAGCTCCGAAGGGTTCATGGGGATGGACCCGGACATGATCAGGTCCAGCCTGGGGACGGCCGTCTTATGGACCACGGCCTTCCACTCCGCCATCCGGGAGAGGACGTCAGACAGGCCGCCTGCCCGATCCCTTGACCAGAACTGGCGGTGCAGGGAGCCCTTCCGGAGGTCCGCGTCCACCACCAGCACTCGGTTGCCCGTCCTGGCCAGCACGGCGGCCAGATTGCCGCTGACGAAGGATTTACCGATGCCCGGCGAGGGGCCGGTCACCATGACGGTCTGGCTGGAGGCCTTCTTCTTCGAGAAATGGAGGCTCGTACGCAGGCTGCGGAGGCTTTCGGTCGCCAGGTCATCCGGATTGAGCGCCGCCAGCAGGTGGAGCCCATCCTCCCCGTTCTGCATGGCCTGCCAATGCGCTTCCTGGGCCTTGCTGTGGGGAATGGTCACCAGCACCGGGAGACCCAGCTTGGATTCGATGAGGCGATGATCCTCGATGCCCGGGCTGAAGGTCTTCCGCAGGATGGCCAGGCCGACGCCCGACAGCAAGCCGAGGAAGGTGAAGAGGCCCATCAGCATCACCCTCCTGGGCGCGATGGGCGTGGGGTCCGGTTTGGCGGCATCCACGATGGTGATTCCCCCCACCTCCCCGGCGCTGGCGATCCCCAGTTGCTGGATGTTGTTCAGGAGCGCCGTGTACAGGTCCGTGTTGATCGCCACCTGGCGGGACAGGCGCACCACCTCCTGTTGCGCGTTGGGGAGGGTTCGCACCTTGGCGTCGATCCGGCCCCCCTCGGACCGCAACTGGGCGATCTGCCGGTTGAGGGTGGCCACCACGTCCGAATCCTCACGGTACGTCCGGAGGAGTTCCTGCTTCTTCTGTTGCAGAGCCGAGATCTGCACGCTCAGGTTGGAGTTCTGCTGCAGCAGAGCGTCCCCTTCCCGGGCGAGGTCCACGGACCCGGTGCGGCTTCGGTATTGATTGAGGCGATTCTCCGATTCGTCCAGCTTGGCCTTCACCAGGGGCAACTGCTCCTTGAGGATGGCCAGGGTTTGCGAAGTCCCGGAGTTCTTCCGTTCGATCTTGTGCTGGATGTACTGCTTCACGAGTTCGTTGAGGATCACCGCGCCGGCGTTGGGTTCGGCACACTTGAGGGTCAGTCCCAGCACATTCGTGAGCTTTCCCTTCTCGGCCACATCGAGATTCGTGCGCAGCGCCTCAAGCGCCTGGAGCTCGGGCTGCCGCTCCAGGGTGTACCTCTGGCCAGGCTTGCCACTGAGGGATCGAACCATCAGCTTCAAACCATTGCTGTCATGGCCCAGGGTCAACAGCTTCCCCACCTCACCCGTGCCCAGCACCGTGCCCAACGAGGATTCCAACCGATAGGTCCCGCCTGTGAGGGCGGTCAAGCCAAATACCTGCCCTCGCAGATTTTCCGGAACCTCGAAGGATTCGACTTCGATCCTGGGTGCCTCGGGGTCGCCACGGCTGAGGGCCGCTCCCACGAAGGGAAAGAGCTTCGGCGCGGCCAGGATGTCCAGGTGGAGGGCATCCACCGTGCGGCCGAGCACCAGGCTGCTCTGGAGGATCTCGATCTCGCTTTGCGCCTCGGTTGGCCCTGAGAAGAGACCCTCCATCTTGGCGAAGGCCGGGTCGGCGGAACCCGTCCGTTTGCCCTCGACCTGCAACAAGGCCTGGGCCTGGTAGGTCGGAGCGGTGCGCCAGACATACAGGCCACCCAGGCACACGAAAAGGAACAGGCAGGCGAAGATGAAATACCGTCCCTCCCAAAGATTGGCGAACCATTCGAAGAATCCCAACTCTTCGGAGTCGTCGAGGCGCCGAGCGGGCATGGGCGGATACTCGGCGGGATCCGGGCGATTGGGATGGTTTGCGGGGGGAAGCTGAGTGTTCATGCCGACCTTTGCTTGGGTGTCAGGCGGGGTGGCCAGTCTGACGAGGATTGGCGCACGCTTTCGAATGCCACGCGGAAGGCCTCGGGCCCTTGTCTGAAGGGATCCTGGATCTCCCTGGCGGTGGGGGCTTGCCAGTGCCCCAGGAGGAAGATCCGGCCGAGGGAGCTGGGGAACATCTGTCCGCACCACGTTTTCTGGGACAGCTCCATGACCAGGATGAGATCCGCGGCCACGGTCATCTCGTAGGTCAACTGGCGACCGACGTGGGCGGAGATGTCCAGGCTGATCTCGGCCATGAGGCGCTGGGCCTCCGCATCCGCTGGAGAGCCCTCCAGGGCGGCCAGCCCGGCGGATTCCACCGTGATGTCCTGGGGGAGCAGGGCGCGCAGGAAGGCCTCCGCCATGGGGCCGCGGCAGTGGTTGCCTTCGCAGACGACCAGAATGTGGCGGATGGCATTAGGAGACCCTGCATTCATGGTCTTGTATTCGTCGAGAATCCAAGGTACTTGGCGGTGGTTGCCGTCTGCAGCATCGTCGAGTAGGTCGGCAGGATGAGATTCATGACCTGCCCCCAGCGGACGACGGTGCCCTTGTCCACATAGACGATGTCGCGGGCGTAGAGGGGGAAGCGGTCCGCCAGGATCATGGCTGTCGGATTGCGGGCATCCAGGTGGAAGACATCCACCGCGTTGACGGCGGAGCCCTGTCGGATCACGTAGATGGAATGCGCATCGGCCGTCTGGCCCTGGATCCCGCCCGAGTCCTGGATGGCCTTGGCGAGAGAGAGATTCCCGTGGATGAGGGGCGTGGTCCCCGGCCTCACGAGTTCACCGAGCATGTAGACCGGGGAGTCCGTCAGATTGGGGACTTGCAGCGAGTCCCCGTCCTGCAGGAGGATCTGGCCCACCCGGTTGCCCTGGGTCATCAGAGCCTGGAAATTCAGCTGCCAGGTCTGCTTGCCCCTGGACAGGAGAATCCGGCTGTCATCCGCCGTCGGAAGGAAACCGCCGGCCCGGTTCACGGCCTCTGTCAGGGTGAACGGCACGTCGGTGACCGGATAGACCCCGGGATTGCGGACCTCGCCTCCGACGTAGGCTTTCTGTGATCGGAAGGCGATCACCTTCACATCGACCTGCGGGTTCTGTAGCACCTTGCCCAGCAGGGAGACGAGCTTGTCCCGAACCTGCCCAACCGTCATGCCGGCCACGTGGAATTTGCCCACATAGGGGAAAAAGAAATTGCCGTCTTCGTCAATGACCGTGCCGGCGGCCGTATCCTGCCGGTACTGCCCGAGGGGGAGGGTGATCTCCGGGTGGTCCCAGACCGTGACCAGCAGGATGTCCTGGGGTCCGAGCTTGTAGGGCGTGGCGACCTTCTCCAGAAGGCCGGCCGCGAGAACGGGGTCGGCGATCCGCCGTTCCTGCTCCTGGAGGGTGGCCGTGTTCAGCGGCCGCAACGTGACATTAAGCCCATCGAGGCGGGAGGACTCGGCCTTGGAGGGATGGACATTCAACTTCATCCCCGGGGACGCGCAGGCCGCCAAAAGGAGGGTGGCGCAAAGCGCAAGCCAGCGCCCGACACGGAATCCCGCGTGTGCCCTCAGGCCGTCTCCCTGGAAGGCTGAGGGAACGGCCCACATGGGATTCTGGATCTGGGATGAGTCGGAAGGGCACATGGTACTCTCCGTGATGAGGGACCTAGGTGTATCGCTATTTCCCACGACCATGCAAGTAAAATCAGCGCCATTTTGGCTTCCGTCAAGTGTTAACCTTTGACCAGATCCCAAGGATCCCGCATGAGCTGGCCCTCCTTTCGCCTCCGCCCTCCGCTGGCCTCGCCTCGGGGAACTCTCTGGCCTCTCGGGTACCGCCTGACCCTTCGTCCATGGAGCCTCGGGCTGACGCCGGAAGGGGTTTCGGGCCGGATGCCAATCGACTCACGGTATGCCCCGAGGAGGCTCCCTTGATCCACGAGGCGGTTCACGGGAAGCCGCGCCACGCGGATGGTTGCCTGGCGGCATCCCAGGTGGACACCGGTTCCAGGACCAGTGCCCTGAAACAAGGCGGGAACCTCGTCCGGTTCTGGGAACTGTTGGGACGGCCGGTATTCGAGATGAACGGCGTGTGGTGGGGGCATCATCGGGGCCCGTTCTACACCAGCCTTCCCTTCCAGTTGCAGCTCGACATCACTCCCGAGGAGGCCCAGGAGGTCCTCAGGAAAGCCAGGATCTGGGGACTGAGCTTCCCCTCCCAGCGCCCGGGGCTGCCCGGAGGGCATTATTTCATCCGCCCCGAAGGCTATGACCTGACCTCCGTGTCCCGGAAGCAGCGTGGCCATGTGACCCAAGGTCTGGCTGATTGTGAAATCCGGATTCTCGATGAAGAGGAGCTGCTGCTCAAGGGCATGCCGCTGAACAAGGAGACACTCCACCGGCAGTCGCGCGAGGATGCCACCTTCCTCGATCCCGCCAAGTGGAAGGCCTTCGTGCGCGCGGTGGGACGCTGCCCTGGGATGACCATCCATGGCGCCTTCGTGGACGGGAGGCTTGCCACCTATCTGATCTCCTGCCGCGATGGCCAGTGGCTGCACCTCATCTACAAGATGTCGACTCGGGTGGACCGGGAGCACCACCCCGACCATGCCCTCGACTTCTCCAGCATCCGGGACGCCGCTGCGGATCCTGGGATCTGGTTCATCGGGAACGGCACGACCTCGATCCTGCCCAACGAAGGGCTCGACCGCTACAAGCGGCAGCTCGGCTACCAATTGCAACCGCACAATCTCAGCATTCATTTCCATCCCTGGCTGGCCTCCATGCTGGGCACGACCGCGGCGGTCTCCCTGGCGCAGCGTGCCCAGGCCCGGTTCCCTGCCCATTCCCATCTCGCCTATTACACGAAGATTCTCGAAGGCGCCTTGATCAGTCGCACACCCTAGGGCGGCTCCTCTGCGGGAAGGCTGATTCCCATGGCTCCCAACCTGGACCGGTGGAACCCTCCGGTCAGATCCGGTATCGGGAAAGGTGCCCATCCAGGCTGCGCCGGGAACCAGCGATCCTTTCACATTCCCAAGCCAACGATTTTTTCTTGGGGCAGGCCTTCCCCCGTGGCGCGATCCGGCCGCGTGCCTTAGGATTCAATAGCCATACGGAGTCCATTTGCCGAACGAGCGTCCCCACGGTCTGGATCTCAAGGGCTTCATGCTCAAGATCGACCGTCTCGATGCGATCAGCCGCCTGCGGAACGCGGAGCGGCGCATCGACGCGTTGGAACAGCGGGTGTCGGACTTGAGTCTGCTGGATCCCGTCACCGGGTTGCCCAACCACCGGCATTTCGCCGACCGGCTTTCGCAGGCCCTGCTCATGGCTCCGCGCCATGGACACATCGTCGCCCTGCTGCTCCTGGATCTCGATCGGTTCAAGCGGGTGAACGAACTGCTGGGACACTCGGGCGGCGACGAGGTGCTGAGAATGGTGGGCCAGCGTCTCCAGGAGGCTCTGCGCCAGGGTGACACGCTGGCCTGCATGGGTGGCGACCGGTTCCTGGTCCTGCTTCAGGAGATCAAGGATGTGGTGGCGGCCGCCCGCGTGGGCCAGAAGCTCCTGGAGGCCCTGAATGCCCCCTTCCAGGCCGACTCCAGGGAGCTGGATCTCACCGCCAGCCTGGGGGTCTGCGTCTATCCCAACGACGGGATGGACGCCCACGCCTTGGAGGCCCACGCCGAGTCCGCCCTGGTCCGCGCCAAGGAGCGCGGCGGCAATCGCATCGAATGCTTCACCAGCACGCTCAACGAGGTCTCGCTGGAGCGCCAGGAACTGGAGAGCTGCCTGCGATCCGCTCTGCAGAATGGCGAGCTGCAGATGTACTACCAGCCCCAGTTCTTCATGGACGGTCGCCTGGCCGGAGCCGAGGCCCTGATGCGCTGGAACCATCCCCTCCTCGGCTCCGTCCCCCCGGTGAAGTTCATCCCCCTGGCCGAGGAGAGCCGCCTCATCCTGCCCATCGGCGAATGGGCCCTCCGCGAGACCTGCGGGCAGATGGCGAAGTGGCAGGCCATCAGTCCCTCGCCCTTGATCCTCGCCGTGAACGTATCGGTCCTCCAGTTCGCCAACGGAGATTGGGATGCCTGCGTGGCGCGAGCCCTGGCGGACACGGGCCTGGAACCCGGCTGCCTGGAGCTGGAGCTCACGGAAAGCCTGGTCATGCGCCAGGGCCACGAGGATCTGGCCCCGCTCCACCGGCTGCGCGAGATCGGCACGCGGATCGCCATCGACGACTTCGGCACGGGCTACAGCTCGCTGGGCTATCTCCAGCGCCTGCCCATCACGACCCTGAAGCTGGACCAGTCCTTCATCGCGGCGCTGACCTCCGAGGATCCCGGCCTCTCGTCCGAAGCCATCGTGCGGGCGGTGATCCAGCTGGCCCACAGCCTCAACCTCACCGTCGTGGCCGAGGGTGTGGAGACCGAGGGTCAACGGGACATGCTGGAGCTGCTGGGCTGCGACTGCCTCCAGGGCTTCCTGCTCGGCCGGCCCCTGCCCGCGGACGCCTTCGAGGCCATGCTGGAGTTCATGTCCACGAAACAGTTCCTCAGGAAGGCCGGGCGCTCCCACGAAGAGGTCAAGGTCCCCCGGATGGCCCCTGCGGGCCGCGGACGCGGGGCCCGGTAGGGTTTCGAGGCCTCTTTAGCAGGATCGGCCGCGGCCCGCGATGATTGTAAAAAACAAAGTGTGACGCCAACAATCCCCCAGACCGGGAAGAATCAAGCTGTCCCTGTGCCTCCGGACCGTTCGGACCCTCCCCGGGCCCCGGAGATTGGCGCATCTCCCTGCGCTTCGGCAGGGTCCCACCCGCCGAGGCCCCCATGCAGCGCCGCACCATCGACGTCGACGAACGCCTGCCCCTGCTGCAGACCGTGCCCCTGAGCCTCCAGCACCTGTTCGCCATGTTCGGCGCCACAGTGCTGGTGCCCTTCCTCTTCAAGGTGAACCCGGCCACCTGCCTGCTGATGAACGGCGTGGGCACGCTGATCTACCTGGTGGTGGCCAAGGGCCGCATCCCCGCCTACCTGGGCTCGAGCTTCGCGTTCCTCTCGCCGGTCTTCGCCGTGCTGGCCGCAGGCCTGAGCTACTCCGCCGCGCAAGGCGGCTTCATCGTTTTCGGCCTCCTCTTCATGCTGCTCTCGCAGGTGGTGCGCGTGGCGGGCACCCGGTGGATCGACATCATCTTCCCCCCGGCCGCCATGGGCGCCATCGTGGCCATCATCGGCCTGGAGCTGGCGCCCGTGGCCACCAACATGGCGGGGCTCACCGCGGGTCCGGCGGTGCTGGACATGCCGCTGCGACTCGCCCTGGTGGTCTCGCTGTCCACCCTGGCCGTCACCATCCTGGCTTCCATCCTGCTGCGCGGATTTCTCGCGGTGATCCCGGTGCTGCTGGGCGTCATCGCGGGCTACCTGATCTCACTCGGGCTCGGCGTGGTGAACCTCCAGTCCGTCCATCTGGCGCCCTGGTTCCAGGTGCCCACCCTCTACGCGCCCACCTACAACCTGCAAGCCATCCTCATCATCCTGCCCGCCGCGCTGGTGGTGCTGGCCGAGCACGTGGGACACCTGGTGGTGACCGGGAACATCGTGGGCAAGGACCTGGTCAAGGATCCCGGCCTGCACCGCTCTCTGCTGGGCGACGGCATCTCCAACGTGCTGTCGGGCCTGGTCGGAGCCACCCCCAACACCACCTATGGCGAGAACATCGGCGTCATGGCCATCACCAAGGTCTACAGCGTGTGGGTCATCGGGGGCGCGGCCGTCATCGCCATCCTGGTGTCCTTCTCCGGCAAGCTGGCGGCCCTCATCCGGAGCGTCCCCGTGCCCGTCATGGGCGGTGTCTGCATCCTGCTCTTCGGCGTCATCGCCGCCGCCGGCATCCGCATGCTCATCGAGAAGAAGGTGGACTACACCCAGTCCCGCAACCTGATCCTGACCGCGGTGGTGCTCATCAGCGGCATCAGCGGCGCGGCCGTGAAGCTGGGCACCGTGGAGCTCAAGGGCATGGCCCTGGGCACGGTGGTGGCCATCGTCCTCAGCCTGCTCTTCTGGTCCTTCGATCGTCTCGGCATCAGCAACGACACTCAACCCTGATTCAAAGGAGCGCGGCATGGAACGGTTCTTCCATCTGAGGGCCAAGGGCACCACGGTGGCCACGGAGGTGCTCGCCGGCACCACCACCTTCATCTCGATGGCCTACGTGATCTCGCTGATCCCCAACGCCTTCCTCAAGGTGGCGGGCATCGCGCCGGCGCAGGGCTTCACGGCCTTCGTGATCTGCGCCATCCTCGCCACCCTCATCGGCGCCTTCTACGCGAACCTGCCCATCGCCTTCGCGTCGGGCATCGGCCTCTCGGCCTTCTTCGCCTTTACCGTTTGCGCCCCCGCCAACCAGGGCGGCATGGGCTACACCATCCAGGTGGCCCTCACGGCGCTGCTGCTCGAAGGTCTCGTCTTCATCGCCCTCAGCGCCATGAAGGTGCGGGAGGCGTTCATGGACGCCATCCCCTTCTCGCTGAAGAAGGGCATCTCCGTGGGCATCGGTCTCTTCATCGCCATCATCGGCTTCGTGGATTCCGGCGTGACCCAGGTGGGCCTGAAGTTCGAGCCCGACACGATCTTCCCGGTACTCAAGAACGACCCCGCGGCCCTCTTCGGCCTGCATGACGTGAACAACCTCTTCATCGCGAAGTTCTGGGACCACGGCCACCTCACGCCGGCCTTCTGGTCCGTCGTGGGCCTCTTCCTCATCGCCGTGCTGGTGGCCAAGCGCGTGAAGGGCGCCATCCTGCTCGGCATCCTGGCCATCACCCTGGTGGGCCTGCTGCCCGTGAGCTTCGGCGGCGGCTTCACCCACCTGCCCAAGGGCACACTCTTCCAGATCCCCAGCTGGCCGAAGATGTTCCAGTACGACTGGACCTGGACCAAGTCCCTGGGCGGCATGATCAACATCTTCATCATCCTGTTCACCCTGCTCTTCGTGGACATGTTCGACACCATCGGCACGCTCATGGGCATCGGCGCCCAGGGCAAGCTGCTGGACAAGGACGGCAAGTTCCCGGGCGCGTCGAAGGCCTTCATGGCCGACGCCGTGGGCACCACCTTCGCCTCCATGTTCGGCACCACGGCCATCACCGCCTACATCGAAAGCGCCTCGGGCGTGGCCGAGGGCGGCAAGACGGGCCTCACGGCCCTGGTGGTGGCAGGCTGGCTGGCCCTGGCCCTCTTCCTCTCGCCCCTCTTCCTCATGGTGCCGCTCCAGGCCACGGCCCCGGCCCTCATGATGATCGGCTTCTTCATGCTGTCGGAGATCAAGGAGATCAAGTTCGACGACGTCACCGACGCCATCCCCGCCTACCTGGCGGTGGTGGTCATGCCCTTCACCTTCTCCATCGTCAACGGCATCGCCCTCGGCATGATCGCCTACACCGTGCTGAAGGCCGCCACCGGGCGCTTCAAGGAGATCAACCCGATCATCCTCGTGCTCTCCGTGATCTTCCTGCTCAAGCTCCTCTTCCTGTCCGCCTAAAAGCCCCACCACGGAGACACTGAGAACACAGAGAAAATCCACGGAGAAACCCCTCGGTGTCCCCCTCCGTTTTTCCTCCGTGGCCTCCGTGCCTCCGTGGTGAATCTTTCCTCACCCACGGAGACTCCATGACCAAGCTCGCCCTCGCCCTCCTCGTGGCGGCCGCCCTGCCCGTGTCCGCCGCCGACTGGAGCGACACCTTCATCGGCTACCGCACCGGCACCCAGTTCCGCGAGCCCGGCATCGACGGCACCGTGAAGAAGAACATCGTCCAACTCGGCCACGTCAGCGGCTGGGCCTACGGCACGAACTTCTTCAACGTGGACATGCTCATGTCCGACCGGAACGACCCCACCGCCAGCGGGAACAGCGGCGCCAATGAGGTCTACGCGCTCTACCGCGGCTCCCTCAGCCTCGGCAAGCTCACGAAGACCGACCTCGGCTTCGGCCCCGTGCGCGACATCTCCCTCACCGCCGGCTTCGACTTCAACTCCAAGGACAACGCCTTCGCCTCCAAGAAGCGCTTCCTGGTCGCCGGTCCCACCTTCCACTTCAAGATGCCGGCTGGCTTCTTCGACCTGGGTCTCCTCGCCTGCCACGAGCAGAACTACAACGGCATCGTGGGCCGGTCCGTGGATTTCAAGACCACGTACTACCTCACCGCCGCCTGGGGCATCCCCTTCCAGATGGGCGAGGTGGGCGCCGAGTTCAAGGGCTACGCCAACTACGAGGGTGCCAAGGGCAAGGACGGCTTCGGCGTCGAGACCAAGCCCGAGACCCTCGCCAACTTGACGCTGATGTTCGACATCAGCCCTCTCTTCGGAACCAAGAAGAAGGTCTACGTCGGCCCCGGCTTCGAGTGCTGGAACAACAAGTTCGGCGGCCCGAACCACGACGGCCCCGCCCCCGCCACCAACAAGCGCGTCACCGCCCCCATGGCCCAGATGCAGATCCACTTCTGAATCATTCGGAAACAACGAAAAGGGGGCCTCGCTGGGCCCCCTTTTCGTTTGGATGACAGACCTCACCCCAGGAGCTTGGCCATCACCTCGGAGTGCAGATTCCAGTGGAGGAACCCCGCCAAGCCGAAGACTAGGCCGATGCTCGCGAAGACCCCCGCCACGGCGAACAGCCATCGCTTCCGGGTGAGGGCCGTGACCCCCGCCAGCGCCACGGCCACGCTCAGACAGGCCTCCGCCAGGTCGAACTGGTCGTCATGGACATTCATCGCCTCGTAGTCCTTGGCCGCCTGCTCCGCCTCGCCCTTGATCTGCTCCTTCTCTTTTTCGTACTTCTTCCCGGCCGCTTCCTGGGCGGCGATCCGAGCGTCCACCTTGGCGCGCGCCTCCGGCTTCAACCCCGGGCTCATGTCGAGCTGGACCCTCAACATCTCCACCGCGTTTTCGGCGATGTGCTGCTTGGTGCTCTTGCTCTGGTAGAAGGCCCACTGGTCCACCGCCTTGGCCTGGGATTGCTGCATCGCCTGGACGACGTTGCCATCCTTCACGTTGCACAGGGCCATGAAGGTCGCCGCCACCGCCACGAACAGGGCGATGAATCCATTGAAGCGGCTGTCCCTCGCATGGTCCTGCACCTCATCCTGGATCGGATCGAGGGTTTCCGGCATCGCGGCCTCCTGGAGGCCCCCAGTCTAGAGCAGGGCCACCTCCCTGAGCCCATCCACCCGTGCCCCGACCCGCTAGACTATCCCCTGCGCGCCCATAGCTCAGGTGGATAGAGCAGCAGCCTTCTAAGCTGCAGGTCGCTGGTTCGAGTCCAGCTGGGCGCACCAAGTGCGCCCAGCTGGACTCGAATCAGCCATCAAGAGACGACCTCCCCCTGAACCCAACTAGACCTTTCTATCTGCCCGGATACAGCGAACCGCAGATTCGACTCACCCATTGACACACACGACCTGAGCCCGTCAATCAACTGGGTTTCCAGAGGTATGCTTGGGTCACGAGCACTCTATGATCAAACGCAAAACCAGCAGCCTCAAGGTAGTCCTGGCCGATGACGAGCCCCTGGCTCTCTTGCGCCTGGACCGCTGCCTGGCACGCCTTGGATGCGAAGTGCTCGCGAAATTCGCCCATGGTGGCGACCTGGTGGCCTGGCTACAGACGCACGACATGCCCGATGCCTTGTTCCTGGACGTGCAGATACCCGGTGCCAGCGGCCTGGATATCCTGGCCGAGTTCTCATACCAGGTAGCGTTCAAAGATAGAGATCCACCACGGAGACACCGAGGCCACAGAGGAGGCACGGAGGCCTCGGTGATCCTCCGTCATGGGCAGGCCGAAGGCCGCTTCCGGCCAAGCCGGAAGCCACGGTAGGCGGCGGGCCCGGATCCTTTCGGGACATCCTGGCCCGCCGCCTACCGTGTGCCCATGCTCTGTGCCTCCGTGGTGGATCCTTTTACGATTGAACGCGAATGGGTATCAGGCGCCGCGCGGCGTCCTCAGGTGACGCACATAGGCCAGGTCCGACTCACAGATGTGCTGGTCGAGCCACGCCCCCAGGGAAGCCACCGCGTCCAGGCCCATGGGCTGTCCCTTCATCCACCGGTACTGGAGGTCGCGCACTCGCAGGACCACCTCCTGGTGCTGGTTCGCGTGGGCGATGCGGTCGGGGAACCCCGCCTCCTTCATGAGCGTTTCTTCGGTTTGGCAGTGCTTGATGAGGTGCCCGGCCAAGGCGGCCAAGGCCTCATCCAGCAGGTTCCTCGACGTCCCGGCTTCGATGGCACCGGCCAGCCAGCCCAGCGCCTCGAAGAGCTCCTGGTGCTGCCGGTCGATGGACTCCAGCCCGGTTTCGAACTGTCGGCGCCAGCGCAGGATGGGTTTCGCGCTTCGAGTGGCAGGGGCGGGGTTCACGCGCAAAGAATACCAGAGCATCGGGAAGCCGCGCGCCAGGGCGTAAACCCGGCTTCCGTTCGTCCATGAGGCCAGCCGCCTCTGCGGCGTGGGCGCCGAGGTGGCGGCCCTGATCTCCGAACAGGCCTTCGACGCCCTGCGGGCGCCCATCATCCGCCCACGGGCCCGGACGCGCCGGCCCCCGCCAGCTACCCTCTTGAGCAGGCCTTCACCCCCCAGGCCGACGCCGTCGCCGGGGCCGCGGCCGGGCTCGTCGCTCGGACCCTGGAGGCGGCGCCGATCTGGTGAGGGGGCGTTTCGCGCCGACCCATCCAGGAGAGATTCGAACTGCGTCTGGCTTCGCCAGCCGCCGGTCTTGCTCCGGCGCGACATCTAGTCGCGCCTCCACAATCCCACTCGAGAGTTCGAATCTCACTTCTATCAAAGATAGTGGGGGTGGGGGTGCGTTGCACCCCCACCCCCACTATCTTTGGTCGGAGCGGAGAGATTCGAACTCTCGACCCCCTGCTCCCAAAGCAGGTGCGCTACCAGGCTGCGCCACGCTCCGATGGATCCAGTCTACTTACTTTCCGCCGATGGCGACGCTGCGGAGGTTGAGGCCGGCGCGCTGGAGGTCGAAGATCCGGGAGGCGAGGCCCACCATGAGCTGGATCTCCATGTCCTCGCGGCCGCGCTTGGTGGCCCCGGCGGGGGGGATGGCGATGAGTTCGTTGGGGGTGTGGGTCTTGGACCAGGCCAGGTCCATGGCGAAGGAGATCTTCTTCTCCTGGCTCGTGAGCTCACCGGCCACGTGCGACATGAGGCCGTCGGTGCCGTAGCCGAGGCGGAGCCAGCCCGGGCCCTCGAAGCCACGGCTGCTGTTGGTGAGGTTCACGGCCTGGAGCTTGTTGCCGGCGCCATAGCTGAAGTCCATGCGGGTGTGGACGCCCTGTTCATCGTTGCGGAATTCCAGGCGCTGGGGCATCCGCGTGGTCTTGTCCACGGTGACCTCCAGGCGGCCGCGCTTCCAGAAGCCCAGACTCTGGGCCATGCTTTGCTCCCGCCGCTTGGCGTCCCAGGGCTTGGTGGGGGCGTTGAAGAGGAGGCGCTGAAGGGTCCGGCCACCCGCGGTCTCCTCGCCGGCCACGCTGGCGTGGAAGGTGGGGGCGTCGATGTAGACGGCCTTGATGTCGTTCAGGGTCTGGCGGAACCAGGCCATGTAGGTGGTGGGCGCATCGGAGGGGGGCAGGTCCACCCGGGTGGTGTAGGCGTTCTGCTCCTTGCTGTAGAGGAAGCCGCGGGTGCCGCGCCGGGTGTAGAGCAGGGTGCCGAAGTCCCCGGCCAGGTCCGTCCGGAAGTCCCCATTGGCGAAGTAGGTGCCCTTAAGCCGCAGGTTGGCCTGGCCGCCCTGGCTGTTGCCCTGCACCTGCCCTTGGCTGAGGCTGTCGACCTTCTGGTTCACGGCGGCGCCGCTGAGGGCCACGCCGAGGGTGCCCTGCATCTCCACGGAGGTGATGCCCTGGTAGGGCTGGCCGAACCACCCGGCGTCCACGGCGTCGAGCATCTGGAGGAACGCCCGGCGGGCGACTTCAGTCGTAGGCTCCGCCTTGGGGGTGGTCTTGATGACCGCTGGCTTGGAGGCAGGTTTGGCTTTGGCGGAACCCTGGGCGGGCAATAGGGAGGCGGTGAGCAATAAAGGCAGAATGGCAAAACGCATTAGATCTCCTGACTCATGTACGGGAGTGCCGTGGGGCGGCCTTGGGTTCCGGTCGCTCTTTGGCGAAACAGGCGCGGCAGAGAGCCTTGGCCGGGTCGTCCGGAAGGAAGGGCAGGTATTCCTGGGCTCCGCAAGCCGCGCAGGTGATGTGCGAGAGGACGCGGGCGCCATCCTTTTCCCCCTTCCGCTTGTAGGTGAAGGAGCGGCGGTAGCAATCGGGGCAGAGGTAGAACTTCTGGCCGGTTTCCACCTTGAAATGCAGGCCGCACTCGGCGCAAATCTTCTCCCGGGGGGCCTTGGGGTCCGGGGGGGCCACGGGGGCCCGCTTGGTGAGCCGGACGGGCACCTTGGCCGGGCCCGCAGCGGGCTTGGCCTCCGGTGCCGCGTCCCCGGAAGCGGGGTCATTCGAGGGTTTCAGCCCTTTGATCATCGTTGATGGTCCTACTGCGGCGCGGGCCGAAAGAACAAGGGTACCGCAAGCGGACCCCATCCGCGAGTTTCGGTCCAAGACGCCCGGAGGCTCGCACTCTGGCATCCTGGGCCCATGTCCTCAGCCACTGATCTCCTGGAGCCCCTGCGTCGCGGCGAACCCCGGGCCCTGGGCCGGGCCATTTCCTGGATGGAAAATGGCCACCCCGGCGCTCGCGAGCTCATGGCCCAGCTCTGGCCGCATCTGGGCCGGGCATCGGTGATCGGCATCACAGGCCCCCCGGGCGCCGGCAAGAGCACCCTCACGGACCAGCTGGCCCGGACCCTGCGCGCCGAGGGCCAGAAGGTGGGCATCCTCGCCGTGGACCCCACTTCGCCCTTCAGCGGTGGCGCCATCCTGGGCGATCGCATCCGCATGCAGCGCATCGCGGCGGATCCAGGCGTCTTCATCCGCAGCATGGCCACGCGCGGGGCCCTGGGCGGGCTGGCGCGGGCGACCCAGGACGCCATCGACCTGCTGGACGCCGCGGGCTTCGGCACCATCCTCGTGGAGACCGTGGGCGTGGGCCAGGACGAAGTGGACGTGGTGAGCTGCGTCCAGACTTGCTGCGTGGTGCTGGTACCGGGCATGGGCGACGAGATCCAGGCCATCAAGGCCGGCATCATGGAGGTGGCCGACCTCTTCGTGATCAACAAGGCCGATCGCGACGGCGCCGATCAGGTGGAGCAGGAGCTGACGGCCATGAAGTCCCTGGCCGCCGTGCGCCCCTGGGATCCGCCGGTCCTGCGCACCATCGCCCAGCAGGGCGCGGGCGTGGCGGAACTGCTGGCCCAAGTGCGCGAGCACGGCGTGTGGCTCCGCGCGCACGGAGGCCTCGCGCGGAAGGCCCGGGAGCGGGCCCGGCTGCGCTTCGAGTCCCTGCTGGCCGAGGCGGCCCTGCGCCGGGCGCGCGCCCAGGCCGGCCCCGCCCGCGTGGAGGCGGCCATCCAGGCCATCGCCGACCGCACCCTGGACCCCTACACGGCCGTGGCCGGCATCCTGGGCGAAGGATGAGGCTCAGGCCTGGGCGATGATGCCGTAGAGATCCGGGCGACGGTCCCGGAAGAAGCCGAAGGAAGCGCGACCTGCTGCTGGCCTGCAAGGGACGTATCGTCGTCACCGGCATGGGCAAGTCGGGCCACGTCGGCAACAAGATCGCCCCACGCTCGCCAGTACGGGCAGCCCGTCGTTCTTCGTCCACCCCGCCGAAGCGATTCATGGCGACCTGGGGATGATCACCGACGGCGACGTCGTCCTCGCGCTGTCGAATTCCGGCGAGACGGCGGAGCTGCTGACGATCCTCCCGGTCATCAAGCGTTCTCGGCGTGCCGCTGATCGCATTGACCGGCAACGGCGTTTCCACCCTCTCGCGTTATGCGACGGTCACGCTGGACGTCAGCGTTCCGGCCGAAGCCTGCCCGTTGAACCTGGCACCGACGGCGAGCACGACCGCCACGCTCGCCATGGGCGATGCGCCGCCATTGCGGTGCTCGAAGCGCGTGGTTTCACCGAAGAGGATTTCGCGCGATCGCATCCGGGTGGCAGCCTCGGCCGCCGCCTGCTGCTGCACGTCGAGGACGTGATGCGCAAGGGTGACGATCTGCCGCGGGTCGGGCCGGAAACCCTGAGCAATACGTGG
>CAVPLE010000010.1:0-5099 GCA_963705865.1 uncultured Holophagaceae bacterium
CGGCTCCCACCGCGACGGCCCCCGCCGCGTAGCGCGACTGGAGCTGGAAGACCCGGCCCTCCTTTTTCTTGCTCATTTCCACGAGCATGACCACGAAGAGGAAGAGCACCACGATGCCGCCCGCGTAGACCAGGATCTGGGCCATGCCCAGGAACTCCGCCTCCAGCGCGAGGAAGCATCCAGCGATGCTCAACATCGCGAAGAGGAAGCCCAGCACGCTGTGGATCGCGCTCCTGGAGCCGATCATGAGCAAGGCGCCGACAAGGGCCAAGACGCCGAAAATGGCGAACATGTTCCGGCCGATCGTTTCGATGAAATGTTCCATGGGACGTCCTCTGGATAGGCGCGAAGGGATGGAATCAGTCGTCAGCCACGCTGAACTTGCCCACGTGCGAGGGCTCGAACATGTTCTGGCCCAGCCCTTCCGTGCCGAGGGAGAAGTCCTCGCGGTTGTAGGCGGCCAGCTCGAACTGGTGGTTGAGGATGATGGCGTCGAATCCGCAGCTCTCCACGCAGAATTCGCAGAAGATGCAGCGCTCCATCTCGAAGTCGTAGCGCACGGGATAGGGCATCTTGCGCCCCTCCTGTTTGCCCTTCTCGATGGTGATCACCTGGGTGGGGCAGATCTTTTCGCAGGCCAGGCAGCAGACGCACTTGATCACGCCCTGCTCGTCCTTCAGCATCGTCAGGCGCCCGCGGAACCGTGGCTGGACCTTGGCGGGCACCTCCGGGTACTCGGAGACGATGTGGAACGGCACCTTGCGCCGGTTGGCCGTGAAGAAGACCTGGCGGAAGTGCTTGCCGGTGACGGACAGGCCCTTGGCGATGTCGGCGGGGAGGAGGGTCCTCAGGAACTTGTTCATGGACGGCCCCTAGACAGCGAAGCAGCGGATGACGGCCGCCAGCAGGAGGTTGACCAGAGCCAAGGGGATCAGGTACTTCCAGCCCACGGCCATGATCTGGTCGTACCGGTAGCGGGGGATGGTGCCGCGCACCCAGATGTAGGTGAAGAGCAGGAAGACGATCTTGGCCACGAAGAAGATGGCGTGGGGCGCCGCGAACCAGGACAGGAACCCGGGCAGGTAGGGGTTCAGCAGCCCCTGCAGGCCGAAGGGCAGCAGCCAGGGGCCGCCCAGGAAGAAGGCGGAGGCCAGGGCCGACACGACGGTCATGTTGATGTACTCGGCCAAGTAGAAGAGGCCGAACTTCATGCCGGAGTATTCGGTGTGGAAGCCCGCCACCAGCTCGTTCTCGGCCTCGGGCATGTCGAAGGGCAGGCGGTTGGTCTCCGCGAAGCCGCAGGTCAGGTAGAGCAGGAAGCCGATGACCTGGGGCACCAGGGCCCAGACGGGCATGCCGATCGCCATGCGCGAGGACATCTCGCTGAAGTTGAGGCTGGCGGACAGGACGACCGGCGCGAGGAGGCTGAGGGTCAGGGGGACTTCATAGCTCACCATCTGGGCCGCGCTGCGCAGGCCGCCCAGGAGAGGGTACTTGGAGTTGGAGGACCAGCCGGCCAGGACGATGCCGTACACCCCCACGGTCGCCACGCCCAGGATCCAGAGCAGGCCCACGTTGATGTCGGAGATGCCCCCGGAGACCGGTAGGCCGCCCAGGTAGGGGAACCAAGTGGGGAACGTGAAGAAGGTGCCGGGCACGAAGGAGATCGCGGCGAACACCACGATCGCGGCCACCATGCTGATGGACGGTGCGAGGAAGAAGACGAACTTGTCGGCCTTGGCCGGGATGACGTCTTCCTTGAGGATCAGCTTCAGGACGTCGCCCACGAGGCCGGGGATGCCGCGCCAGTAGGAGAGGACGGGGATCTTGCCCCACTTCCACATGCCGCGGTTCATCCAACCGGTGACGCCGATGTGCCCGCTGGCGACGCGGGTGGAGCCCAGGCGCTGCTGGAGGTGACCGAGCACTTTGCGCTCGGCGAACACGGTGAGGGGGACGACGACGAAGACGAAGATCACCACCAGCAGGCACTGGATGAGGGTGATCACGATGGACTGGGTGAGGGTCGGGGTCAGCATGTCTTGGGATCCTCGTCGGCTAGCGGTCGATCTCGCCGAGCACGATGTCCAGGGATCCGATGGCCGCGACGACGTCGGCGATCAGTCCTCCCTCGGCCATCTTGGGCAGGGATTGGAGGTTGATGAACCCGGGAGCCCGCACGTGGAAGCGGTAGGGGTTCAGGGAACCCTTCTCTCCCACGAGGTAATAGCCGATCTCGCCCTTCGGCGACTCGGTGGCGTGGTAGACCTCGTTGACCTCGGAGCGCAGGATCTTGGGGAGCTTCGCCATGACGGGCCCCTCGGGCATGCCGTCCATGCACTGCTGGATGATGCGGGCGCTCTGGCGCATCTCCGCCATGCGCACCTGGTACCGGGCGTAGGTATCCGCCTCGGTGCGGGTGGGAATCTCGAAGTCCATCTCGGCATAGGCCGCGTAGGGGAAGGCCTTGCGGATGTCGTAGGCCACGCCGGCCGCGCGCAGCATGGGGCCGGTGACGCCCAGGGCGATGGCGTCCTCGGCGCTGAGACGGGCCACGCCGATGGTGCGCTTCTTCCAGATGCGGTTCTCGGTGAGCAGGGCCTCATACTCCTCGAGGCAGTCGGAGAACTTCGCAAGGAACTTCCGCACCATCTTCTCGAAGCCGGGAGGCAGGTCCTCGCGCAGGCCGCCGATGCGGAAGGCGGTCGTGGTCAGCCGCGAGCCGCAGAAGGCCTCGTTGATGTCCAGGACGTCCTCGCGCTCACGGAAGGCGTAGAGGAACACCGTTAGGGCGCCGATGTCCATGGCGTGGGTGCCCAGCCAGATCAGGTGCGAGGCGATGCGGTTGAACTCGTTCAGCAGGGTGCGGATGTACTGGGCGCGGCGCGGCACGGTGATGCCGAGCAGCTTCTCGTTGGCCTCCGCCCAGCCCAGGTTGTTGGCCACGGCGGAGCAGTAGTCCATGCGGTCCGTCCAAACCTGGCCCTGGAAGAAGGACTGGTTCTCGCAGATCTTCTCCACGCCGCGGTGCAGGTAGCCGATCATCGGCCGGCAGTGGGTGACGGTCTCGCCATCCAACCGGAGCTTCACCCGGAGCACACCGTGCGTGGACGGGTGCTGCGGGCCCAGGTTGATTTCCATTTCCTCGTTCTTGAACACCGTCCGCTCCTAGTCCGCCTTGGGTTGCTTCAGGTTGATGCCCAGCTGGCCGGCCTTCTGGAGGGCGATGCGCTCGAGCATGCCGCCGCGATCCTCGCGGAAGGCGACGTCGCGCTGGCCCCAGCCCACGGTCGGATAGTCCTTCCGGAGCGGATAGCCTTCCCAGTCCTCGGGGCAGAGGATGCGGGTCATGTCGGGATGGCTCTGGAAGCGGATCCCGAGCATGTCGTAGATCTCCCGCTCCATCCAGTTGGCGCTGGGGTAGAGCGAGCAGGCGCTCTCAGGCGCGAAACCCTCGGGCACGAGGATGCGGAGCCGGAGCCGCTTGCGGCGGCTGATGCTCGTCAGGTGGTAGACCACGCTGCAGGCGAAGTCCTTGGCCGCTGGGTAGTGGGTGGCGGACTGGTCGGCGAGCATCTCGTACTTCAGGGCGGCCTCGTCGCGGCAGAGCGTCAGCGCCTCGTGGATCGCTTCCTTCTTCACCTGGCAGACCAGTTCACCGGCCTGCTCGAAGATCTCCTCGACCTTGTCGCCCAGGAGCTCCTTCAGCTTCAGGAGGTCGGCGTCTGTCGCCTCCTGGGGAACCGGGGGCTTCATGTCGTTGTCGTCCTTGCGGGGGACGGGCCGGACCGGCGGCTTGGGGGCGTCCTTCCCCTCGGCCTCGGCCTTGGCCTTGGCGGTCTCGTAGTCGGCCAGGGTCTTCTGCCACTTGGCCTCATCGGCCTCGGCGGCGGCCTTCTGCTCGGCCACGTAGGTGCGGTGGCTCGGCAGGGGCACCGTCTTCGGCATGGCGATCTGGCGGTACGGCGCCGCCTTGTAGTCGTACACGTAGGGGCCCGCAGGCGCCTCCGCCGCTTCTGGAGTCTGGGGGACGTTCGGTTCCGACATCAGCCGACCTCCTCGAAGATGTCCTTGTACCGGTCGGCCAGGCTGCTGGTCATGATCTTGTCCTGCAGCTTCAGGAATCCGTAGATGAACGCCTCGGGACGGGGCGGGCAACCCGGGATGTAGACGTCCACCGGGATGACCTTGTCCACGCCCTGGATCGTGTGGTACGAGTCGAAGGGCCCGCCGGCGGTGGCGCAGGAGCCCATGGCCATCACCCACTTGGGTTCAGGCATCTGGTCGTAGAGGGTCTTGATGACCGGCGCCATCTTGTAGGTCACCGTGCCCGCGATGATCATCAGGTCGGCCTGGCGGGGGCTGGCGCGGAAGATCCCGGCGCCGAAGCGGTCGAAATCGAAGCGGCTGGCGCCCGCCGCCATCATCTCGATGGCGCAGCAGGCCAGGCCGAACGTCACCGGCCACACGCTGGTGGCGCGGGACCAGTTCATGACCTTCTCGACCTTGGTGGTGATCAGGATGTGCTCAAGGGCGGTGGGTTGGTTCATTCCCATGTCAGGGCTCCCTTGGACCAGATGTAGCCGTAGCCGAACAGCAGCAGGAACAGGAACAGGCCCAGCTCGATGAAGCCGAAGACGGCCAGTTCCTTCATCTGAATGGCCCAGGGCATCAGAAAGACGGTTTCCACGTCGAACACCAGGAACATCACCGCCACGAGGTAGTAGCGGACCGAGAACTTCTCCCGCGCTCCGCTGGTGGTGACGATGCCGCACTCGTAGGTGGAATACTTTGCCGCACTTGGCCAACTTGGGCGCAAGAGCCGTGACAAATTCAGGATGATGATCGGCAGGGCCACTGCTACCAGGATCAGCAGCAGGATGGACGCGTACCCACGCATGGAGCCTCCAGGACCAGTCATTGTGCGGCGCAGGTACGGCGCAGGTCAACGATCGAAGCCAACCGGGGCATCCTTTGTGATCCAGGTCCGATTCCGCGCATCCGGGCGGGCACGCCTTCCAGTAGGATGATTCCATGACTTTTCCCAATCCCCCGGAGCCTGCAGATGGTGTCGAGACTGGCGATCCCGGCCTGACTGG
>CAVPLE010000011.1:0-58922 GCA_963705865.1 uncultured Holophagaceae bacterium
CGGCTGTTGCGCCAGTACATCGCCACGCTGCTCGACCACGCCTTCCTGGAATCGATCGCCAGCGGCACGGTACGCGCATGACGGCGATGGACAGCGCGACGTCGAACGCGGCGGACATGATCGACCGGCTGGACCTCGGATGGACGGGCACGCCCGCCGCCGTCGCCAGAGCTTCATCGAGATCGTCTCGGCGCCGAGGCCCTCGAGGGCTGAGCCCGTCGCGATACGCGGCCACCCCGACCGGCAGGATGCGGAGGAATCGATGGACACCCAGGTGAACATCGGCAAAGTCACCCAGGTCATCGGCCCCGTGGTCGACGTCGAGTTGCGGACACCCACCTGCCGTCGATCTACAACGCGCTGCAGGTCTCCAATCCGGCCATCAACGATCAGGCCTGGAACCTGGTGCTCGAAGTCGCGCAGCACCTCGGCGAGAGACCGTGCGCTGCATCGCCATGGACGCCACCGAGGGCTTGGTGCGCGACATGGACGTGCGCGACACCGGCAAGGCGATCATGGTGCCGGTCGGTCCGGCAGACCTCGGCCGCGTCGTCGACGTCGTCGGCGAGCCGGTGGACGAGCAGGTCCCGATCGAGGCCACGACCTACTACCGATCCACCGCCCGCCCCGGCCTTCACCGAGCAGGCCATCGAGGTCGAAGCCTTCGAGACCGGCATCAAGGTCGTCGACTTGCTCGCACCGTATCCGCGCGGCGGCAAGATCGGCCTCTTCGGCGGCGCCGGCGTGGGCAAGACCGTCATCATCGTCGAGCTGATCAACGACGTCGCCAAGCGGCACGGCGGGCTACTCCGTCTTCGGCGGCGTCGGCGAGCGCACCCGCGAAGGCAACGATCTGTGGCACGAGATGCGCGAGTCGGGCGTCATCTCGCGCGCCGCGCTCGTCTATGGCCAGATTGCCGGCGGTCTTGGCACCCTTGCCCACGGCCTTGCCGCCTTCCTTGGCGGCGTGGCCCACGGCCTTGCCACCTTCCTTGGCGGCGTGGCCCACAGCCTTGCCGCCTTCTTTGGCGCCATGGCCGATCTGCTTGGCGGCCTGCTTGATGTCCTCTTTCACGCCATCGGTGGAAACCGGGGCGGCAATGAGGAGGAGGGCGAAGAGGGCGGGGACCATGGAACGATTCTACCCCTTTGGGCGAGAGGGCCGATTCCAGGCGAAGATGGAAGGATGGATGGAACTCCGACTCAGCCACCCCAGCGTGACTCGAAAGCTCTGGCCCGCCTTGTCGGCTGGTTGCGCGCCCATGCGCCCGAACTGCTTCTCGCCCTGCTGCTGCTGGCGGTGCTGCCCATGCGCGACCTCTGGGCGCCGGATGAGCCGGATTTCGCCCAGTGCGTCAAGGAGATGCGCCTGCGGGGCGACTGGCTGCTGCCCTACCTGAACGGGGTGCCCTACAGCGAGAAACCGATCCTGTACTACTGGGTGATGAAGGCGTCCTCTGTCCTGTTCGACACGCTCACAGGCGGCCTGGGCTTCACGCAGGGCGTGGCCGCCTGGGCTCTGCGCCTGCCCTCGGTGATCGCGGCCGTCGCCTTCCTGTCGGCTTTCCGGCGCTGGGCTGTGCGGTTCCTGGAACCTGGCACCGCCGAGCCCGCGGCCCTGATCCTCGCCACCACGCCCCTTTGGTTCTGGCAGGGGCAGTTCATCCAGATCGACATGCTCTTCGCGGCCCTGCTGGCCTGGAGTTGGCTGGCCTGGTTGGGTGGCTACCTCCTGCTTCGAGAGCATCACCCCGGAGCCGTGCCCGGGGAACATCGCCGCTGGTTCCTGAAGGCCTATTTCTGGCTGGCCCTGGCCTTCCTGGCCAAGGGACCGCTGGCGCCGGTCCTGTCTGCGCTGGTGCTGGCCGCCTTCCTGGCTTGGCAGCGGGATTTCGCCGTGCTGCGGCGCGCGGGTATCCTCGCCGGCCTCAGCATCACGTTGTTGCTGGTAGCACCCTGGTACGTGGCCGCGGGCCTGAAAGGCGGGGCCCACTACGCCTATGAGCTGATCATCTTCCAGAACTTCCAGCGCGCCACGCACGCCTGGGACCACATCCAGCCTTGGTGGCGGTACTTCGAGTATCTCCTGGGTGACTTTTTCCCCTGGGTGCTCCTGCTCCCGGCCCTGGCCCTCCACCTTCGGCGGGAGCGGCGTCTGGGCGTGCCCGCACAGCGGTTCCTGTTGGTGGCCTTCGTGGTGCCTTTCGTCTTCCTCAGCGCCGTGCAGAGCAAACAGGGCAAGTACCTGCTGATGAGCTATCCCTTCCTGGCTCTGTTGCTGGGAGACTTGTTCCGCAGGATGGAAGGCGCCCGGGTCCGTCGCTTGGGTCTCCTGCTGGCGGCCGGTCTCGCCCTGCCGACCCTCGCCTTGATCGCCTTGATCGCCTTGGCTCAGGGCGCGGGCGGTGCGACCTTGCAGAGCCAGGTGAGTCCCTTCCTTGGTCCCATCCGGCTCATGGCCCTCCTGATGATCGGCGGCACGCTCGTCGTGGCCGCCCAGGCATGGCGGGAACGAGCGGGCAGCCTGGTTCCCGCTGCCGCCCTGAGTCTGGGTCTGCTCTATCTGGTGGGCGGCACCTGGGGCTTCCGCCTGCTGGATCCGCAGAAGAACTACCGGCGCTGGACAGCGGCTGTCCAACCGCTGATCGCCGGACGGCAGGTCTTCTATTGGCAGACCATCCGCAGCGGGGTCATGGTCTACACCGACCACCTCATGCCCGAACTGCGCAGTGCCGAGGCCTTGGAACGCTTGGATGCCGAGGCCCGCCTGGTGGCCCAGCGCGGCGAGTGGGAACAGGACGCCTGGGGCATGACCCCGGCCCTGCGCGCCCGCTTCGAGGTCCTGGCCGCCGTGCCCACGGGCGGTGGCGAGATCCTCCTGCTGAAGAAGAAGCCATGATCCCCGCAGGCGCCCATTGGCTCCGGATGCCCCGTTTCGTGGGCGACGCCATCCTGATGCATCAGGCGGCGGCACCCCTCCTCGCCGAGGGTCTACCCCTGGTGGCTTGGGGCCCTGCGGCCACCGTGGAGCTCTTTGAGGGCTCCCAGGGTTACGTCGGGGCCTGTGCTGATCCGGCGAAAAAGACAAGCCTGCTGGAAGGCGCCCGGCTCCTGCGGGCCCACCGGCCCGCTTCAGTCCTGGCTCTGGCCAAGAGCTTGCGCGCCCCCGCCGCCGCCTTTGTCGCCCGGGTGCCCCGCCGCGTGGGTTGTGGGGATGGCGGAGCCTCGCTCTTGCTGACAGCCAGCCTCAAATACTGGGGCCGAGACGACCACTCGTTGGATCGCTACAGGGATATCGTGCGCCTGGGCTATCCGGAGCTGGGGCCACCCGCCTTTCGGCCGTTCCGTCCGAGGCTGGCAAGTGCCGAGGCTGTGGCGGCGGCTCGTCATGCGACCAGGTTCGACCGGGGTCCCTACCTGGCCTTCGCCATCGGCGCCGCCGCTGGCGCCAAGCGCCTTGGGCTTGAATTGTTGGTGGATCTGGCGAGTCGGGCCCTTGCCCGGGGCTGCCGCATCGTGGTGCTGGGCGGCCCCGGCGACGATGTGATCTGGGGCGGCCGGCTCAAAGAACGGGTGCCTGAAGTGCTGGACCTCACGGCGCGGATCCCCTGGTCCCAGAGCGCCGCCTGGCTGGCCGGTGCGGCCGCCGTGCTGGCCAATGATTCGGGTCTGGCCCATCTGGCCGCGGCCTGCGGGGTACCCGTGGTGACAATCTTCGGCCCCACCATCCCCCGCCACACGTCGCCCCGGGGACCGCAGGTGACGGTGCTGCGCAAGGAAGGCCTCGCCTGCCTCGAATGTCAGCATTGGCATTGCCCGTTGCCGGACCATCCCTGCATGACCCAGGTGCCGGCCGAAACCATCTGGGCCGCCCTCGAAGCCCATCTCGCCATCCCCGTTCCGGAGACCCCATGAGCCCCAATGTGAAGGCCATTCCCCTCATCGTGCTGGGCGTGCTGCTCAATGCGGCGGCGCAAATCTGCCTGAAGAAAGGCCTCCAGGCCGCCGGGGGGATGCAGCTCGCCGTCGGCCCGCTGGTGAGGCTCATGCTGGAACCCTGGGTGATCGCGGGTCTCGCCTGCTACGCCGTGAGCGTGGTGGTGTGGCTGGGCGCGCTCTCCATGGTCCAGGTGAACTACGCCTACCCCTTCCTGGCCCTGGGCTTCATCGCCAACGCCCTCATGGCTCGGGCTTTCCTCGGCGAAGCCATGACCCCCATGCGCTGGGTGGCCCTGTTCATCATCGTGATCGGTGTGGGATTGCAGGCGTTGAGCGGACGCGGCCAGTGAACGCTGACTTACCACAGGAGAAGCCCCGGGCGCGCTGTGCTCCCGGCTGCCACGGCGAGGCGGCCCTGCAGGGCTAGAACCTGAAAAGCCCTTGAGACCGTGGGTGGAGAAGGGCCGCCGCTGCGAGGCCGAGGTGCTGAACTGCTGCCCATCGTGGGCATTGAGATCCCGCGCCTCCTGGGCCCGGACGAAGGCTTCCAGGCCCAGCTTCTTCGCCGTACGCCAGCCGATGGCGGCATCGGTTCCGCGCACCCGGACCCGGTCCTGGTTCACATAGGCCAGGCCGCTGGGGCCGATGAGATCCTTGCCCGTCTGCTGCTGGCTTTCCAGGCGGCCGTACCAGAGTTGCCTTGCCCCCAGCCGAGGCCGACCTGCAGGGAAGTGCTCTGCTCCATGCGGAGGGGCGCGGTGCCGGGAATCTGGCTGTTCCGCAGCTGCTGCAGGAGGGTCGGTGCCGTGCGACCGCTCCCCCCCGCGGCATAGAGGCGAAAGCCGCCGCCGAGGTCCTGGTTGAACCCCAGCCGAAGGGTGTGGCCCGAGGCGCTGAGCACCTCAGTGTCGGTCCCTCCCTGGACAAGGGACTGGCGGTCCCGGGTCCCCCGGGCCTGGCCCAGGAAGCGCGTTCCGGGCAAGGGCTCGAAGGTCCATTCGAGGCCGAAACCAGCCTGGGTGCCCTTGGCGGCGCCGAGGATCGCGGGATCGACATCTCCGTTCTGGCGCGTGTCCTGGCCCTCGAGCCGGAGGCTCAGTCCCGAGCGGGGGCCGGTCGTGATGCGCAGCGCCGATTGGAACCGCGTCTCACGGCCTTCGAAACGCGTGGGCAGGGGGGCCCCTGTCTCGGGCTGATCGTGCTGGAACCTGGCGAGGCCGAGGCTCGTCTCGAGGTTCAGACCGGCCCCCAGGGCCCAGTCGACACGCAGCTGGCCACTGTCGCTCCGCTGGCGGCTCTCGCGCGCGGGGTTGTAGACGCGGAGGGTGTCCGAGACTTCCTGGAAGGGCTCTGGGACACCGAAGTAGGTACCGCGCCACGCGACGGTCCACACGGTCCGTCCCCAGGTCTGCCCCAGGCCAAGGAAGTTGGTGACCTGGCGGTAGGGCCGGTCCGTGGGTGTTACCTGCTTCTCCTCGGTGCTGAGGTTCCCGCCGCGGAGATAGCCACCGGCCCAGGCGAAGCCTGGGGTGGCCGTGCTCTGCCCCTGGCCGTTGTTACCGCCAAGGCCGCTCAAGTCGCCGGAGGCGCCAGGTTTGACGGGCCTGCCCGTGAAGAGGGCGATGGTGCCGCCTTGGCCGCTGGGGCCCGAGCTGGGTGAGCCGGTGATCACCTCGATGCGGGTGATGCCAAGGAGGGGCACCTCGTTGAGGTCCTGTCCCAGGCGGCCAGGATCCATCATGGGCATGCCATCAATCATCACGAGCGTGTCCTGCGGACGGCTGCCACCGAGGTAGATGCGGGAGGGCAGTCCCGGTCCACCCTGGTTCTGGACCTGGGCTGGCAGCTCGCGAAGGAGGAACGCGCCCAGGGTGCGGGCGCCGGAACGCTGGATATCCTCCTCATCTGAAGATGGCCACCTGGCCCGGCGTCCGGCTGACTGCCACGGGCTGGGATTCCGCCGCCCAGGATTCCCTGGGCTTCTCTTTCGGAGGTTCGCCAGGGGCTCCCTGCGGCGCTGGCACGGGCTCTTGAGCGGCCAAGGCCAGGGACATCGCCGACAATAGGAAGATCCGTCCCGCTGCCGCAGGCCGCTTGATGATCATAGATGCTCCAGTGCTTGAGACCTTTCCTCTCATTGAAGCAGAGATGGAAAGAAGCGGCACTAGCCCTTCGCCAAGGCCCCTGCCTTCAACTCAGCGGCACTGTAGATGCCCCGATCCAGCACGAGGCTGGTGACAAGGTCCACAGGTGTGACGTCGAAGCTGGGGTTCCAGGCCGGCATGGCCTCTGGGGCCCAGTGCCAGGCGCCGTAGCCTCGCACCTCGGCGGGGTCGCGCAGTTCGATGGGGATGGCCGCGCCATTGGGGCAGGTCAAGTCCACGGTGGAGAAGGGCGCCACGGGATGGAAGGGGACGCCGTGGTACCGCGCCTGCACCGCGACGCCGTAGGTGCCCACCTTGTTGGCGAAGTCGCCGTTGGCGGCCACGCGGTCCGAGCCCACCAGCACGCGCTGCACCTTGTCATCCCGCATCAACAGGGCCGCCATGCTGTCGGTGATGAGGGTGGAAGGGATGCCCAGCTTCCGTAATTCCCAGGTCGTGAGCCGGCCGCCCTGGAGCAGAGGCCGCGTCTCGTCGGCGTACACATGAACGCGCTTGCCCTGCTCGTGGGCGCGGCGGATGACGCCCAGGGCCGTGCCGATGCCCGCGGTGGCCAGACCGCCGGTGTTGCAGTGGGTGAGGATGCCTTCGCCATCCTGGATGAGCGCGGCGCCATGGGTGGCCATGCCTTCGCAGAGCCGCACATCCTCCTCGAAGATTGCCTGCGCCTCGGCCCCGGGGTCGCTGGCGGCCTTCATGCGGTCCATGGCCCACATGAGGTTCACGGCCGTGGGTCGGGCCGCCCGCAAGGCCGCGCAAGCGGTGGCATATTCGGTGGCCGAGGCGCCGCGCTGGGCAAAGGTGGCCAGGCTGGCGGCGGCCGCCACGCCGATGAGGGGCGCGCCCCGTACCGCAAGGCGCTTGATGAGGGCGATCATGGCCTCGGGCTCGCTGCCGTCCAGCCACACCTCCGCATCCGGAAGCTGCGTCTGGTCCAGCACCCAGAGGGTGCGGCCATCGTGGCGGAGACCAAGGGAATCGAAGGGGTTCATGGAAGACCTTTTTCTTTAACCGCAGATGACGCAGATTGCGCAGATGAAAACGCGTGACCTCGACCATTCAATCCGCGACATCCGCGCCATCTGCGGTTTCAATTCAAATGATTTTCGATCCGATCTTCGCTCGCAGCGCCTGTAGTTCCTCGATTTCGGGTACTGACAGCGGCTTCGCCCCGCCCAGCGTTTCGGCTTTCCAGAGGATGTTCGCGACCTGCTCCAGGCGCTCGAGGCCGCCCACGGCTTCGTCCAGGTGCTCGCCCCAGCAGAGGCCGCCGTGGCGGGCGAGGAGCAGGAGGCGGTGGTCGGGCAGGAAGGGCAGGAGGTTCGCGCCCATGGCCTCGGTGCCGGGGATGGCCATGGGTACGATGGGGATGCGGCCCGCGGCGAGGATCACTTCCGGCAGGCCATCCGCAGGCAGTTCCTTCAAATCGGGCCGGGCCAGGGACCAGGCGATGGCCGTGGGTGGATGGGCATGGACCACCGCCTTGGCCGCGGGCACGGCGCGGTAGATGGCCAGGTGCATGGCCCGTTCGCTGCTGGGCCGTCCCGAGAGGACTTCGCCGGCCAGCGTGAGATGGGCCAGGTCCTCCAGGCGCACCTTGGCCTTGGGTACACCGCTGGGCGTCATCGCGATGAGGCCGTTGGGCAGGCGTACGGAGAGGTTGCCATCGGAGGCCGCGAGGAGGCCCCCGGCGTGGAGGCGGCGGCAGCCATCAAGGAGTTCCAGGAGCAGGGCGTCGGACATGGGAACCAGTGTAGGGGATTCCCTAGCGTTTCCTGGCAGTGGGGGATTTTCCCGGCTCGGGCAAGGCCGCGTAACGCTCGGCCTGGCGCAGGTTCTCCGCGAGTACGGGATCGTCGGGGCGCAGCGCGAGGGCTGCGCGGAAATCATCCCGGCTTTCCTTGTACCGCTTCAGCTCGAAGCGGGCCCGTCCACGGTTGAAGAGGGCCTCGAGCTGATTGGGCTCCAGCGCCAGGGCCTTATCGAAGGCGTCGCAGGCCTCGACCCAGGCCTTCTCCTCGTTAAGGCATCGGCCAAGGTTGTTCCAGGCGTAGGCGATCTTCGGATCCTTCGCCACGGCGGCTCGGAGGACGGGCTCGGCCTCAGTCAATCGCGCCAGGCGGGCCAGCGCCTCACCCCTCCACGCCAGTCCCAGGGCGTCTTCGGGCCGCTTCTGCAGCAACTCGTCGGCGAAGGTGAGCAGGGCGTTCCAGTCCTGGGCGAGCCGCGCCTCGGCACAGGCGTTGGGGAGTCCGTCCGGATAGCCCAGCCGGCCATTTTCACCGTGGGCCCGGGCCGCCTCCGCATGGCGCCCCAGCTGGCTCAGGGCCTGGGCGCGATAGAGGCGGTAGGTGGCGGGGCGGGGGCCGGTTTTCGCCTCCAACTGGGGCTGCAGGGCCTCGCAGACCACCAGCAACCGTTCCCAGCGCTGGCTCCGATTGAGGGACTGGATCCACCATTCGTAATACTTCCCGCGGGTGGGCGGAGGGACGGTCTCGAACCAGTCGGCCAGCCCTCCCCAGTTTTTGGCCTTGATCAAGGCGTCCATCGCCGGCGGCATCGCATCCCCGACCATGATCGCCGCGGGCTGGGATTGGACCTGGGGGGTCGGGGGAGGGGCCTGGAACAGCAGCAAGGCGATCATGGGGACACCCCTGGGCGGAAGGGTATAGCACTGGCCGATCGCTGAAAGCAGGTCATACGGCCACGATCAGCAGGAAATGTTGGTGGGTCCAGCCTAGCATGCGACCGGGGCGGCAGAAGCCGCCCCGGCGTCCATGCATGTGTCCGCTATTTGGTCAGGTTCTGCCGCATCGTCGCCTTCAGCGCTTCGGCCTCGGGGTTGATTGCGGTGGGCACCACGCCCGCCAATTGGCCGGCCTTTTCGCTGAGCAGGAGGCCCAGCAGGCTTTCGATGAGGCTGCCACCACCCTTGTCGCCACCGCCCATGTGGATCTTGGGGACGACATCCACCTGGGACTTCTCGATAGCCTCGGCGAAGCGGTTCATGACCTGCTGCACCAGCTGGAACTGGGGACCGCCGTAGGCGCGGACCTGCTCCTCGATGGCCATGGCCTGGGCGATGCCCACGCGGGCCGCCTGCTCGGCCTGGGCTTCGGCCATGACCTTGATGCGCTTGGCCTCGCCTTCGCCCATGAGGCGCACCTTCTCCGCCTCGGCGCCGGCAAGCGTCTGGATCTGGGCCGCCTGCTGCTGGGCCTTGGCGTACTCGGCCTTGCCCTGGTTGCTCTGCACCTCGATGCCGATGGCGGACTCCGTCAGCAGGGTCTGCTGCTTGGCGCGGGCTTCGGCCTCGCGGAGTTCGCGTTCCTTCACCGCGGCGCTCTGCTGGCGGCCGTAGGTTTCCACCTGCTCGTCGGCGATCTGGCGGCTGCGGAGCTGGACGAGGATCTGCTCGATCTGCCCGCCGGGGGCCCCGCTGGTGGGCGTGCCGATGAGCACTTCCTGCAACTCGAGGTTGTACTGGGCGAACTTCTCCTTCATCTGGGTGCCGCTCTGCTCCTGGATGGCGCTGCGGTCCTGGATGAGCTGGATGAGGGTGCGGGTCTGGCCGATGTTCTTGAAGTAGGCGCTGACCATGGGGTCCAGCGTCTGCTCCACCAGCTTCTTGATGTCGCCGAAGCGCTGGATGACGAGGGGCGCCTTCCGGTAGTCGATGTGGACCACCACGGAGAGTGGCAGGCTGGGCTCGAAGGCGTCCTTGGTGATGAGGCTCACCTCGGTCAGGTTCTCGTCGAACTTGTGGCTGCCCACCTCGCCCTTGGTCCATTTGAGGATGAAGTTGGTGGTGGGCACCATGAGCACTTTGCCGGCGTAGGTGTTGAAGGCGTACTTGCCGGGCAGGAGCGGGTCGCTCCACACGCCGCGCTGGCCCATGGTGACCAGCTCGCCATGGCGATAGTCCAGGCCGCTGATATCGGCGCCCTTGGCGCCGGTATAGCTCACCACCACCCCCACTGTGCCCACGTCCACCACCGTCTTCGGGATGAGTTCCACTGTCGCGAAGAGGCGGTTGATGTAGTAGGTGCCTTCCACCAGCACCTGGTACTGGCGCCCGCGTTGACCGCCCGCCACCAGGAACTTGTCCGCGTCCTGGAAGTTGTTGTGGTAGGTCGAAGGCTGGTGCGGATCCTCGCCGACGGTGGAGGCGATGATCTCGCCGCTGCCCAGGGAAGGGCCGTCATGGACGGTCACGATGCCCACGGCGTCATCCGTGCCCTTGATGATCACGGGACGCCAGCCGCCACGCTCCGCGATGATGGCGCTCATCTTCTGGAAGGTCTCCACCTCGCTCTTGTCTAGCGGCAGGTAGTAGACCTGGTCTTCGGTGAGCACCACGAACTGGACCAGGTTGATGGCGTACATGCCCTCACGGAGGATCTGCCGCTGGGGGCCCTTTTCCCCGCCGTTCTGGATGAAGGCCAGCACGTCCTGGAAGTCCGCGCCGCGCATGTTGCTGGCCAGGGCCTGGGAGGGCGGCAGGTCCTTGCCGTCACGTGCGAACACGTAGCCGATCTTGCCCTGGGGGATGGTGACCATGGGCATCTTGTGGATGCGGTACTGGAAAGGCGTGAGGAAGTGCCAACCGCCGCGCAGGAGCTGGGGCTGGAAGCCGGCCTCGCCGCTGAGGGCGATGAGTCCGGTCTTGACGGACCCCTTGCCGCTGATGAGCTTCTCGACGATGCCCACGCGGTTGTTGGGGATGTAGCGGATCCACTTGCCGAGGAGGGTCAGCGCGAAGGCGATGACGAGAAGGCCGAGCAGACTCAGGCCGGAGTTGGCGGATAGCCAGGTGAGGTCCATGAGGACTCCAGAGAACGGGTTGGGTCGAGTGTACAGGCCCCGGGCGCCGTCCCGCCGAGGTTCCGGAGTTCGTCCGCGGTCCCGCGCCCGCACGCCTGGGGGAGTGGGCAACTGGGATCCGACGCGGAAAGAACCATACGAAGGCTCAGATCATAGCCATATCCGGCGGTTGCGCCGTGACGGGAATCACCATTCCGCCTAGGCTGGGGCATGCAAATCTTCCCGGAAAGAGGGCGATGGCAGGGAGGCCACCGCGAAATGGCTGTGGTTCTGGCCTTCCTGACAGGTTCCATCCTCGCCGCCCAGGCCACGCCCACCTGGGAGGAATTGGAGGCCAGACAGGCGATCATCGTGAGCATCGATCTCCGCATCGGCGAGGTCTTCGATCTCTCGCTTCCCAAGGAAAACCACTGGATCGGGCGTGCGGCGAACTTCCTGCATATCGAAACCCGGGAGCAGGTGGTGCGCCGGGAGCTCCTTTTCCAGGCAGGCGAGACGGTGAATGCCCGCCTGATCCATGAGACTGAAAGAAATCTGCGCACCTTCCGCTTCCTGAAAGATGCCCGGATCGACCCCCAGATGGACGAGACCGGGGCGGTCAGGGCCGTGGTCCGCACTCGGGATGCCTGGACCCTGAAGGGCAGCGCCGGCTTCACTCAGGTGGGTGGCCAGCGGAATTTCGGATTCTCCCTCCATGAAGCCAACCTCCTGGGTTTCGGCAAGGACCTGATCCTGGCTCACGAGAAGACCCCCGAACGGTCCATCGACACCGTGCAGTACCTGGACCGCCAGATCCTCGGAACCCAGTGGACCCTGGACACCCGCTACCAGGTGCTCTCGGACGGGAAAACACGCTTTCTCGAACTGGCCAAACCCTATCGCGGGCTGGAGACCCCCTGGTCCATGACGTTCCGGGCTTCGTCCTCGGACGCCATCGACACGGTCTACAACCTGGAGCAGGCCGCCTACATGTTCTCTTCCCAACAGCAGAGCGCTCTGGTCGAAGGATCGATGGCTACGGCCGTGCTGGATGGGCGAGCTCTGCGACTGGGTGGTGGCTTGGATCTCAAGCAGTCACGATATGGCCCGATCCAGACGCTCGCCGCCGGGAGTCTGCCCGTTCCCCAGTTGCGGGATCGCCTGCTGAGGGGTGTCCATGTCTCGTGGAGCCTGTACGAAGACCAGTTCCGCACCTTCGTGGATCTGGTCGGCATGACCCACCCCGAGGACTTCAACCTTGGCTGGGAGGCGACGATCAGCGCGGGGTCCTACCTGAGGAACCTTGGCAGTGATGTCGCCTCGCCCTTCGTGCGGGCGAGCGCCTCCAAAGGGTGGGCCCCGGGGGCCAGTTCCCTCCTGTTGCTCCGTACCCAGGGTGCCGCCCGCCATGAGTCCGACGGTTGGCAGGAGGTGTCCCTGAACCTGAGCCTCACGGCCTACTACCAGGGATTCCGCTACCAGACCCAGGCGGCCTACGCGCAGATGGACGCGGTTCACCGGCCAGATCCCGGATCCTACCTCTACCTCGGTGGGATGGAGGGCATGCGGGGGTACGGGAACCACATGCTGCTGGGCGATCGGCGGTGGATGACCTCACTGGAGGAGCGTGTGAATACGCCCTACGACTGGCTTGGCATCCTGCGGCTGGGGTTCGTGGCGTACGCGGATGCGGGGGCCATCCGCCGGACCGACACCGGACGCTGGAGCCGGACCTACGTGGATGTGGGTGGTGGCTTGCGCCTGGGCAACCTGAAGAGCTCGGTCGGGCGGGTGTTCCTGTTGACGGTCGCCTTTCCCCTGGTTCGGGATCCGTGGACAGAACACCATCAATTCATCGCCAGCGACATCGTGAAATTCTGACCGGGATCATCCTCCCCGGGCCCAAGGTAGGCTTATCCCATGGATGAATCGCTGGATTGGCTTCGGGAGCACTGGGGAAGGCTGGCGCTTTCGGTCATCGTGGCGCTGGGAGGAATCTGGTGGTGGTCGGGTCGGGCCGTGACTCAGCCGCCGGGCGTCCTCGCACCGGAGGATCCAGTGCAGACGAAGCCGGAAGCCGCGGCGGCCTGGACTTACCGGAACCACACCTTCACATCGCTCGCGGCCTTCGAGATCCGTGCCCGGGTGTTGAGCGCCGAGCGCTACCGCTTCGACCGGGCCGCTGAGCTGTCCCCCGTGGACCTGGCCCTGGGCTGGGGGCCCATGTCCGATTCTCGGGTCCTCGAGGCTTTCAGCATCGAGCAGCGGGACCGGTGGTACTTCTGGCGTGCCGCCCACATGCCCATCCCGGAGGCGGAGGTCATCGACCACAGCGCCAACATGCACATGATCCCCGCGAACGAAGGCATTGCCCGGCGCCTGAAGGCGGCCAGGGTAGGGCAGGTGGTCGATCTGAAAGGCCAGCTCGTGCGCGCCGATGGGAAGGATGGCTGGCATTGGGTCAGCAGCCTGAGTCGGACGGATACCGGGGATGGCTCCTGCGAGGTGATCTGGGTGGAGTCGGCCCGGGTCGCAGACCACTCGCAGGATATGTGACCACCTGATCGGCAAAATAGAATCCTCTGGCTGCTAGACTCAGCGAGGTAAGGCCTTCCAAGCCCTTGGAGCCCCATGTTTGACATCGAAGCGTCCCTCGACAGCCGACTGCTGGCCGTGCCCCGGAACCGTCCCACGGTGATGTTTCCGGAGGCTCTGGACCCGCGCACCCTCGAAGCCGCCTGCTTCCTGGGCCGGTTCATCCGCCCGGTCTTTCTGGCGCCCGAGGCCGAGGTTCGGGCCGTGGCCGCTCAGCGGTTGGTCCATCTGGGCGTGGACCGGGTGGCCTATACCCTTTCGGAAAGCGCCTTCCTCGAACCCGCTTCCCGCCCCGATATGGTGGAATCCTTCGCCATCGCCTGCGTGGCCTTCGGGCAAGCGCATGGCAAGCCGATCGGCTTGGCCGAGGCCCGGGCGCTGGTCTCCGAGCCCGGGCGCTTCGGCATCTGGGCGGTGAAGCTGGGGCACGCCGACATGGTCGTGGGTGGCGCCATCCACGAGCCCAAGGCCTTCTTCCGTCCCATGGTCGACATCCTGGCCCAGCGCAGCGTCACCTGCGAGGCCGGCGTCTTCGTGCTGCCGGACGAACACCCCGAAGAGGTCTACCCCCACAACATCGTGGTCTTCGGGGACGTGGGCGTGAACGCCAGCATGACGCCCCGCACCCTGGCGGAGGTGGCCGTGGGCACCTGCTCCGTGGCCCGGGACCTCATTCCCGAGGAGATCCTGCCGGAGATCCGCTGCGCGATGGTGTCCTACTCCAATCGCGGCAGCGACGAGGGCCCCTCGCCGGAACTCGTGCGCCAGGCGGCGGACCTGGTGCCGGAGATCCTCGCGGAACGCGTCGCCCACAGCCCGCGCTACGCGAGCATCCAGATCCGGGGCGAGGTGAAGGTCAGCGTGGCGCTGTCGCGCCGTTCCGCCGGCCTCTACCATGCGGATGGCCTGCCCTGGGAAGGCGTCCCCAACGTGATCGTGTGCCCCAACCTGGACATGGGCAACCTGCTCTACCACCTCTATGCCACCCGCTTTCCCGAGGCCAAGAAATTCCCCGTGATGTTCGGCCTCTGGTTCCAGGGCGTGGACCTGCCCATGGACTGCACCCCAGAGGACATCCGGCTCGCCGTGAAGGCTTCGCTGATGCGGCTCCATGCTTACGGCGAGTGGAAGCGCACTCCCAAGGACACCTTCTTCCGCCGCCATCGCGTGCTGGTGTTGAATCCTGGCTCGACTTCCACAAAGACCTCGATCTTCGAGGGGGACGAAGAACGGTTCACCGAGGAGCTTCAGCATTCCGCCGAAGACCTGAAGGCCTTCGAGGGCAAGCCGATCACCGAACAGTTCGCCTTCCGCAAGGACGCCGTGCTGCGCTTTCTGGCAAGCAAGGGTCTCGCGCTGGCCGACCTCGACGCCGTGGCCGGGCGCGGCGGCCTGCTGCGGCCCATCCCCCACGGCACCTGGCGGGTGGGGCCCGTCATGCTGGAGGATCTGAAGGCGGGAGGGCGCGGCGAACACGCTTCGAACCTCGGCGCCCTCATCGCCGCTGAGCTGGTGGCCGGCACGGACAAGCCCGCCTACATCGTGGATCCCGTGGTGGTGGACGAAGCCGACCCCAAGGTGAAGGTCTCGGGCCTGAAGGAACTACCCCGCCGCGTCATCAGCCACGCCCTCAACCAGATCGCCACGGCCCGCCGCTACGCCGAGGAGCACGAGACCTTCTATGAGCGCGTCAACGTCATCGTGGCGCACATGGGGGGCGGCATCACCGTCGGTGCCCATCGCAAGGGACGCTACATCGACGTGAACAATGGGTTGGACGGCGAAGGGCCCTTCTCGCCCCAGCGCACAGGCACCCTGCCGGCAGGCCAGCTCATCGATCTCTGCTTCTCCGGCAAGTACACCAAGGCTGAATTGAAGCTCAAGAACAAGGGCCGCGGTGGCCTCATGGATCTCCTGGGCACTTCCGACATGCGTGAGGTGGAGCGCCGTGTGGAAGCCGGGGACGCAGAGGCCACGCTGGTCTACGAGGCCATGATCTACCAGATCGCCAAGGCCATCACGGGCCAGGTGCCCGCCTTCGAGGGGGCCTCCATCGACGCCATTCTCCTCACGGGCGGCATGGCCCGGTCGCCGAAACTGGTGGGTGAACTGCGCCGCCTTACCGCGGCCATGGGCTGCCCCGTGAAGGTCTACCCCGGCGAGAACGAGATGGCCGCCCTCGCCAAGGGCGCCCTGCGGGTGCTGTCGGGGCGGGAAGGGGCCAAGGAATATCCACCCGCCTGATGCGGCCATTGCCTCTAGACTGAGGACAACCGTTCTTGAAACTCACGATGTGGAGGCCCCTTGAGCCACTGCCGGCGCTTTGCCCAGACCTTCCTCACGCTGCTGGTCGCCTTCTGCCCCGCGGCCTGGGGCCCAGCTCTCCACGCGGGCCCGCCCAAGACCGCACCGGACCCTGAACTCGTGCTGCGCCAGGCCTACGGTGGGATGGAACAGACCCTCACGGGATTTTTCCAGACCTGGACTCCCTTCATGGTCGAATCGCCGTTCCCGCCCGTGGGCCATGCCGCCCGGATCGAGGATGCCGGCACCCACTACCGCGTGGATTGGGATGAGGCGGGGGACACCAAGGTCCAGCTCAAGATGGACAAGGCCTTCGTCATCACCGACATGAGGGTGCAAAGCCCCGCGTTTGATTCCACCATCCGACCCGTCTTCGACCGGCAGCCAGGTGGGTTGGTGCTGGCTGGGTACGATGCCGAATACCGGTCCAAGGCCTCCTCCCTGCGCTTGAAGGTCCTGATCAAGAACAAGGCCATCCAGGACCTGCCCCTTCCCGTCGCCTTGGACCTCAGCGTCTGGACGGGCGAGAACAAGCAGCAGATCCTGATGACCTTCTCGGAGCTGAAACTGGAGAAAAAATAGGCCCGCCAAGGCCCGCCTAAGCCAGCAATGCCGCCAACGCGATGGAGCTGAGCTTGGTCTTGGCGGTGTCGCCGCGGCTGCTGAGGACGCAGGGCACCCTGGCACCAGCCACCACGGCGGCGATCTCGGCACCGCCGAGTTTGGTGCCGGCCTTGTAGAAGGTGTTGCCCGCCTCCAGGTTGGGGAAGAGCAGGCAGTCGGCGTCGCCCGCCACGGGGCCCTTCATGCCCTTGATGCGGGCGGATTCGGGATCGATGGCGCCATCCAGCGCCATGGGGCCGTCCACCAGGGCACCCTGGATCTGGCCGCGATCCGCCATCTTCGACAGCAGCGCGGCCTCGGCGCTGGCGCGCATCTTCGGTTGCACCTGCTCCGAGGCCGCCAGCACGGCGACCTTCGGGGTCTCGATGCCCAGGGCCTTCGCGGTCTTCACCAGGTAGCCCAGGATGGCCACCTTCTCCTTGAATTCCGGCTCGGGGATCACCGCCACATCGCCCGCGATGAGCAGCTTGGGATGGCCGGGGTGCTCCATCACGGTCACATGGCTGAGGATGGCGCCGGGCTCCAGCAGGCCCTGGTCCTTGTTCAGGATGGCCTTCATGTAAAGTTCCGTGCTCAGCAGGCCCTTCATGAGCAGGTCGGCCTCGCCAAAGCGGATCATGGCCACAGCCTTGTCGGCCGCCTCAGTGGCCGTGGGCGAATGGACCATGCGAAAACGCTCCTTGGGAAGGCCGAGCTCCTGGAGCACCTTCGTCATCACGGCTTCGTCCCCCACCAGGATGGCCTCCACCAGGCCCGCCTCCACGGCCGCGTTCACGGCCTCCAGGGTGTGGGCGTCGTTGGCCCAGGCCACCACGAGCCGCTTGTGAGGACGGTCCTTCACGGCGCGGAGCAGGTCATCGAGGGTATTGATCCGCATGGTGGATCCTGACGAAAAGGCCGATTGCAGCGGCGCATCCTGGGGAAGGTAGCATGTCTCCATGGCCGTTTCCGTGAGCTTCCGCACATACCTCCAGGAGCAGATGGGGCAGATCCGCCCCGTGACCTCCCGTCCCATGTTCGGCGGTCTTTGCTTTTTCGCCGAGGGTCGCGCCTTCGCCCTGGTGGCCGAGGACACGCTCTATTTCAAGGTGGACGACAGCAACCGCCCGGATTTCGTCACCGCGGGCATGGGACCCTTCCTGCCCTTCGGCGATGCCGCCAAACCCATGGGGTACTACGAGCTACCCGAGGACGTGCTGGAGGACCCGGACCAGCTCGCGGTCTGGATGGCCAAAGCCATCGCCGTGGCCGCACGCGCCAAACCGAAAACCCGTTCCAACCCCAAACGAAAGTAACGCCCATGCCCGCCATCACCATCCGATCCGCCACGCCAGAAGATGCCGACATCCTCGCGGACCTCGGCGCCCGCACCTTCCGCGAGACCTTCGAGCCGCACATCTCCGGCCCGGACCTGGAGGCTTTCCTGGCGACTGCCTATGGCGAGGCCACCCAGCGCGCCGAGTTGGCGGACCCCTCCCGGCCCGCCCGGATCCTGGAGATCGAAGGCGTGCCTGCGGGCTTCCTCCAGTTGCGCCTGGGCCACCGGGAACCTGGCGTCCCCGGCAAGAGGCCGGTGGAGTTGCAGCGCATCTACGTGCTGCGCGCGGCCCAGGGCGGCGGCCGCGGCGCGGCCCTGATGGCAGAGGCGATGGAGATGGCGCTGGCCTGGGGCGCGGACACCCTCTGGTTGGGCGTCTGGGAGAACAACCACAAGGCCCTGGCCTTCTACGCCCGGAGCGGCTTCCGCGAGGTGGGTGACCACGTCTTCAAGATCGGGGACCAGGTTGACCGCGACCTGATCCTGGCCCTGGACCTGGGCGGGGACCTGCCTTGAACCTGGTGCTGCTGCTGCCGGAGGACCTGACGGCCCCGGATCGCGCCCGGCTCACGGGCCGGCGCCTGGCCCATGTCCGCGAGGTGCATCGCGCCGCCCTGGGCGACGAGCTGTCCGTGGGCCTGCTGAACGGGAAGATGGGCCTGGGTCGGGTGCTGCGCCTGGACGATGAAGCCCTTGAGCTGGATCTGAAGCTGGATCAGGCGCCGCCGCCCAAGCTGCCCTTGACCCTGCTGATCGCCGTGCCGCGCCCCAAGGTGCTGAACCGCGTGGTGGCCGCGGCCGCGAGCCTGGGCGCGACCCGCCTTGTACTGCTGAACGCCTGGAAGGTGGAGAAGGCCTACTGGGCCAGCCCGAGGATGAGGCCCGAAAACCTCCGTGAGCAGCTGATCCTGGGCCTGGAGCAGGCCAAGGACACAGTGCTGCCCGAGCTGCGCCTGGCGCGGCTCTTCCGCCCCTTCGTGGAGGACGAGCTGCCGGCTCTGTTGGCGGGCGGCACAGGGCTCATGGCCCACCCCGGCACAGGTGAGCCCGCGCCCAAGGTACTCGTGGCCCCCGTCACTCTTGCCATAGGCCCCGAAGGCGGCTGGGTCGAGGCCGAGGTGCAGAGCCTCATCAGAGCCGGCCTGAAGCCCCTGGATCTTGGCCCTCGCATCCTCCGCACCGAGACCGCTCTGGCGGCCCTGGTGGGGAAGCTGTTCTAGGGTTGTTGGCGATGGGTCAGCCCAGGAACAGCCGGTACGCGGGGTTGTCGCCCTCATCCACGAACTGGTAGCCCAGGCCATTCAGGAAGGCCTGGAAGGCGGCCTGATCCTGCGGGGGCACCTGGATGCCGGCCAGAACCCGGCCGTAGTCGGCACCGTGGTTGCGGTAGTGGAAGAGCGAGATGTTCCAGCCGCGGCTCATGTGTTCCAGGAAGCGGAGCAGGGCGCCGGGACGCTCGGGGAACTCGAAGCGGTAGACGCGCTCATGGGTCGCTGTCGGGGCCCGGCCGCCCACCAGGTGGCGAACGTGGAGCTTGGCCATGTCGTTGTCGCTCAGGTCCTGGGCCTCCAGCCCCTCGGCCCGCAGGCGCCCCAGCAGGGGCTCAAGCTCGGAGCGATCGGCCATCTGCAGGCCCACGAAGATGTGGGCGCGGTCGGGATCCGCCAGGCGGTAGTTGAACTCGGTGATGGCCCGGTGGCCGATGAGTTCGCAGAAGGCTTTGAAGCTGCCAGGGCGCTCGGGAATGGTGACGGCGAGGATGGCCTCGCGCTTCTCGCCCAGCTCCGCCTGCTCCGCCACGAAGCGGAGGTTGTCGAAATTGGCGTTGGCCCCGGACAGGATGGCCACCAGGTTTCCCCTGTCGGCAGCCTCCCCATGGCGCGCCGCCCAGGCCTTGAGCCCCGCCAGCGCCAGGGCGCCAGCAGGTTCCAGGATGGAGCGGGTCTCCTCGAAGACATCCTTGATGGCCGCGCAGATCTCGTCCGTGTTCACCAGCACCATCTCGTCCACGTACCGCCGGCAGAGCTCGAAGGGCAGGGCGCCCACCTGGCTGACGGCCACGCCATCCGCGAACAGGCCCACCCGCTCCAGCCGCACCCGATGGCCCACCGCCAGGGATCGCGTCATGGCATCGGCATCCACGGGCTCCACGCCGATGACCCGGATCTCGGGCCGGAGGCGCTTGAGGTAGGCGGCGACGCCGGCGATAAGGCCGCCGCCGCCCACGGGGACGAAGACCGCCCGCAGGCCCCGGGGCATCTGACGCAGCAGCTCCAGGCCGATGGTGCCCTGGCCCGCGATCACGTCGGGGTCGTCATAGGGATGGATGTAGACCTTCCCCTCGGTGGCCATGAGGGCCTGGGAGTGGGCGTAGGCCTCGTCGAAGGAATCCCCATGGAGCACGACCTGGGCCCCCAGGGCGCGCACGGCATCGACTTTGATGCGGGGTGTGGTCACGGGCATGACGATCGTTGCCTGGAGGCCCAGCTTCCTGGCCGCCAGGGCCACGCCCTGGGCATGGTTGCCGGCGGAGGCGGCGATGACGCCCCGCGCCCGCTCCACGGGGTCGAGCTGGGCGATCTTGTTGTAGGCGCCCCGCAGCTTGAAGGAGAAGACCGGCTGGAGGTCCTCGCGCTTCAGCCACACCGGGCAGCCTACCCGGGCCGACAGGCGCGGCGCCGCCTCCAGGGGCGACTCGATGGCCACGTCGTAGACCAGGGCCGTGAGGATGCGCTCGAGGAGATCCTGGGGAGGTTGGACCAGGGCTGGGCTCATGGGGACTCCGGGATAAAGAAGAACCCCCCGACCTTGCGGTGCGGGGGGCTTGGAATCGTGGATCGGATCCGGCCTATGCCCCCTCGCGCGACCAAATAATCGCGATGGCGGCGGGAATGCTGGCGGAACCGGAACGGAACATGGGAAACCTGTTGGAAGGTCAAATTAGCACCAGTTTCGAGGTGTCACAAGGCGATTCGGGCCGGTGGCGAGGATTGGGTTCGCGTGTTCATCGCTAAACGATGTATAGTGGTCCACCCCTCACCGGAGTCTTTGATGCCGCGCTCCCACGGCCAGCTGGGCTACATGCATCTCACGGCCATGGGCGACCAGAACATCGGCCAGTTCGACAAGTACTGGCGCGCCTTCCGCTACAAGAAGGGCATCGTCATCGATGTGCGTGGCAACGGCGGCGGCTGGACCGAGTTCTTCATGATCGACAAGCTGGAACGCAAGCAGGTGGGGTTCAACGTGCTGCGCGGCATGGGCCCCTTCCGCTATCCCGGCACCGCCAGCGATGGCCGCTACGTCTTCCTCACCAACGAGCAGAACGGCAGCGACGGCGAGGCCTTCCTCGAACACGTGAAGGCCCGCAAGCTGGGCCCCATCGTGGGCGTGCCCAGCTGGGGCGGCCTGGTGGGCATCATCAACACCCAGTTCACCCTGGACGGTGGCCGCGTCGAGCAGAGCAACAACGGCTTCTACGGACGGGAAGGGAAGTGGTGGGTGGAGAACCATGGCGTCGACCCCGACTTAACCGTCGAGAACGATCCCGCCAGCCTGATGCAGGGCCACGACCGCCAGCTCGAAGTCGGCATCGAGACCCTACTGAAGCAGCTGCGCGAGAATCCCACGCCTGCGTTCCCGGCGATTCCGGCTTATCCGAAGCGGTAGGCCGCTCGCACAGAAACAGAGTCAACGCAAAGGCGCTAAGACGCAAAGAAAAGACAAAGCAATCTGGCGATGGACGGGGATGGACGGTGGTGGGAGAGTGGTCCCATCACCGTCCTTTTTCTTCACAGGCGTCTAAACGTAGTTAGGCCGACGTGGGCGGGCTCGGCACAACGCTTTCTGGTCTGACTTCCCCGAGGCCCCTTCGCGCTAAAGTGGATTACTCCATCACTGTCACTTCCCGCTGGTCCTGGTTCATCAGTCTTCCGCTCTTTCCCATTCTCAGCGCTTGGGCGTGTTGATCCGGCATCGTGCCCTCACCCGCCCACCTCCGCCTAACGTGCCCGTCCTTGGGGATCGGTTCACCGGGCATCAGCGTTCGGCCTAACCTTGCGCTCAACTCGGACCCCGCCTGCATTGCCTTCCGCTCTTTCTCTTCATCTCGCTATCTCGGCTCCGTTCAGCGCCTCGGTGCAGGCGGGGCCGGTTAACTTCCTTCGCTAGGCATTCCTGAAACGATCGAACCAAGAGACGTCACCATGCCCGCACGCGAAATCTCAAAGCTGCTTTTCACGACTGTCTATCCGCTATACGTGCAAAAGGCCGAGCGCAAGCATCGGACGAAGGAGGAGGTGGACACCATCATCTGCTGGTTGACGGGCTACAGTCTCGAGCAGCTCAGGCACCACACGGTGGTCAACATTGATTTCCAGAGTTTCTTTGACCAGGCCCCGGCGATCCACCCAAACAGCTCTCAAATCAAGGGTGTCGTTTGCGGTATTCGCGTCGAGGACATTCAGGATCCCATCACGCAGAAGATCAGATACCTCGACAAGCTCATTGATGAACTCGCGAAGGGCAGGTCCATGGGCAAGATTCTGCGCCAGTGAATGGTCGCACCCATGCCGATGACGAATCTCCAAGACCGCATCACCACCAGCTTCCAGGCCCAGGGCCTGATGGCGACGCTCGGGGCGGAACTGGCCCTGGTGTCGGAGGGGGAGGTGCACATCTCGCTGCCCTTCTCCGACCGAATATCTCAGCAACATGGCTACGTCCATGCGGGCGCGATCACCAGCATCCTCGACAGCGCCTGCGGGTACGCAGCGCTGACGATGGCGCCGCCGGGGTGCGAGGTGGTCACGGCCGAGTTCAAGATCAACCTGCTGCGACCCGCCCTCGGCGACCGCTTTCTTGCCATCGGACGGGTCCAGAACGCGGGCCGTTCCCTCACGGTCTGCACGGGCGAGGTCCAGGCCTGCTCCGGGACCGGGACCATCCCCAAGGTGGTCGCGCTCATGCAAGCCACCATCGCCACCATCCGCCCATGATGTCTCGACCTCCGGTCCCCTCAGGCTTTCCATGCCCCTCGACTACCACCGTCTGACGGCTGCCCAGAAACAGACCTGCCCCCTCTGCGGCGGGCCGAACGGGTGCGTGCCTTCCGCCTGCGGCCGCACGGACGTGCCCTGCTGGTGCACCACCGTCACCTTCAACCCGGCCTCGCTGGCCCTGGTCCCGGAGGACCTCCGGAACGTGGTCTGCCTCTGCCGCCGCTGTGCCGAGGTGCCCCCCACGCCACGACCGGCTGATCCGATTTCCGATGAGGGAATCAGCCACGGATGAACACAGATCCACGCAGATGAAAGGCGATAACTTTCATCCGTGTTCATCCGTGGCAAAACTCTCTACGGCAGGAGATCAGAACCCCACCGAATACGCCCCGTCCCGCATGAGCGGCACGGTGGTCCCATCCCCCATCTGAAGATCCACGCTCACCACCTTCACGTCGGGCTGGGTCTCGGGGACGTAGACGCGGTCGATGTGGATCACGGCTTCGGGTCCGCTGAAATCCTTCGGCCCCACCTGGCCGCCGAAGTGGTCGCTGCGGCCGAAGGCGAGATGGAGGCCCAGCTTCTCGTCCAGGAGGATCTCGCCGATGGGTTTGATGCCGAACGCTGCCAGCACGCCCAGGCCCAGCTCGGCGAGGTTGCCGTAAGCGGGCTCCTTGGCCAGCAGGGCGGCCTCCTTGCGGGACTTGGGGCCTTCCGAGATCACTTCCTGGGCCGTGTTCCCGGCGATGCGGTAGCGCACCACTTCATCCCCGAATTGCACGGGCATGATGCCCGCGGAGCGGCTGGGATCGCCCGCGAGCTCTCCCTCGTAGGGCACGATGTAGGCCTCGCCCGAGGGCAGGTTGCCCGCCACGCCGGGCTTGGGCAGCAGCCCGCCGGAGGCGTGGCCGGTGCGATGGCGCAGGTCCACGTGCAGCTCGCAGGCACCCGACGGTGTATCGAATTGGAAATCCGCGCCTTCGGCCTGGTCCAGCAGATCCTTGAGGAGGTTCACGCGGCGGTTCACCTCGGTGTAGTCCAGGCGCAGGGCGGGGATCATGTCGGCCCGGAAGCCGGGCATGGTGGCGGCGCGGATGGGGTGCGTCTTCGCGGCCAGCTTCAGGGGCGCCGTGGCAGAGAACTTCGTGAGGGCGATGAGGATGGGGTGGCCGGCGTAGAGATCTGCGAAGCTGATGGAAGCTGCGGGATCCAGCGCCTCCACCGCGGGCAGGGGGCCGCCCGCGTGAAGCCAGGCGCGTTCCGGCAGGTCGCCATTGTTGGTGTGGACGTTGGGATAGACCACCAGGTGCGTGTCCAGGCCCAGCTCGGCGGGGTGGGCGTTCAATTCGGCGGCCCAGGCGGCGGCGATGTCCCTGCGGGCCACCCAGTCCGCGTCGTCCGGCACCTTGACGTCCGGCAAGTCCACCAGGATGGCCAGGGCCTTCTCCTCCGGCCGGGGCTGGAACACCCGCCGCACCAGCGCCACCAGTTCCGGTCCCGTCAGGGCTTCGCTCATGCCGTCCTCCGCCTGCGAGGATGCCACAGGGCGGCGGGGCTGGCATCCTGGAGAGATGGCGAAGAAGAAGCGTGGCTGGGGCAGACGGATCCTGGTGGTCCTGAGTTGGATGGTGGGCCTGTTCCTGGGGCTCAGCCTGTTGCTGGTGCTGGTGTTCCGCTGGGTGCCGGTGCCAGTCTCCGCCCTCATGGTGCAACGCCGGGTGGAATCCTGGTCCAGCGATAAGCGCTACAACCCGCACCACACCTGGGTGCCCCTCGAGGACATCTCGCCCAGCCTGGGCGCGGCGGTGATCGCCTCCGAGGACCAGAACTTCACGGACCACTTCGGCTTCGACTGGGACGCCATCGAGAAGGCCATCCAGCACAACGAGCACAGCCGCCGGAAGCGCGGCGCCTCTACGGTCTCCCAGCAGACAGCCAAGAACCTCTTCCTCTGGAACACCCGCTCCTGGGCGCGGAAGGGCGCGGAGGTCTGGTTCACGCTGATGATCGAGGTGGGGTGGTCGAAGAAGCGGATCCTGGAGGTCTACTTGAACATCGTGGAGTTCGGGGACGGTGTGTACGGTGCCGAGGCCGCGGCGCGCACCTACTTCGGGAAGCCCGCCAAGCGCCTGACGCCGGCCGAGTCCGCGCTGCTGGCGGCGGTGCTGCCCAACCCCCGCAAGTTCCGCGCGAACGCCCCCAGCGACTACATCCGGGGTCGACAGGCGTGGATCCTGAACCAGATGCGCCGGCTCGGCGGCGAGCAGATGGTGAAGGAGATGGAGGCGAAGCTGTAGGTAGTCCCGGCCGGAGGAAAGAAAAGGCCTCCACGAAGGGCACGAAGGAAAGGATGAATGGACACGAAGGTGGGACCGGGGCCTGAAGGAGGGGCCGTTTACCCATCTGATCGAAATTCATTCGTGGCCTGTCTTGCGCCCGAAGGGCGTATTCGTGTCCTTCGTGGAGGGCTTTCCCTGGGCGAGTCGAGGCACCAGGCCGCGCCTCAGTGCCAGATCAAGTTCCCTTCCCGGGGACTGTGGCGCAGTTCCACGGTGCCCGCCAGGGCGCAGAGGGCGGGGCCCTGGTCGAAGCGCTGAGCCAGGCCGGCCGGCTGGCCGGGCCGGGCTGCCACACCCACCCAGCCGTCGCGGCCTGAACGCTTGGCGGCGTAGAGGCAGCGATCCGCCACGCGCACCTGATCCTCCCAGGACGCCGCCTCCAGGTGGTCCGACTGGAAGGGGAAGAGGGAGAAACCGATGGAGCAGGTGATGGCCACGGGTTGCGGCACGCCCAGGTCGAAAGTGTGTTCCCGCAGAGCCTGATGGAGGCGCGCCACCACCGTGGCGGCGCCATCAAGGTCGGGGGTGTGGCCCACGAAGAGGATCTCCTCGCCGCCCCAACGGACGAGGAAATCGGACTCGCGGGCCTCCCGTCGCAGGATATCGGCCACCTGCTTCAAGGCCAGATCCCCGGCCGCGTGACTGTAAGTGTCGTTCACGCGCTTGAAGTGGTCGAGGTCGAGCATGGCGAAGACGAGGCAGGATTCGCTGGGGTGGTGGTCCGTGCCCAGGTGGTCGCGCTGGGCGCGCAGGACCAGAGCGAGGACGGGCGGCAGCTCATCCTCGAGGTAGCGACGGTTCCGCAGGCCTGTGAGGGGATCCGTGGTGGAGATGGTCGCGAGGGCCAGGTTGCTCAATTCCAGGGCCTCGGTGCGCTGGTAGACGAGTACCTTCAGTTCTTCGTTGCGCTTCTCCAGCACGCGCACCCGCCAGTGGAACATGGCCACCCCGGCGCAGACCGCCAGCCCACCCCAGACGGGCCAGGCCCACCAGCGCAGCCACCAGGGATGCAGGACCCGGAAGGCCGCCGAGGCGACCGGTCCCGCGCCACCGTCTTCGATGAGGGCACGGACTTCCAGACGGTAGCGCCCCGGTGACAGGGCGGAGTAGCGAAGGTCCCGTGAAGGAATGTCCACCCAGCCATCGTCGAGGCCCGTCAGGCGGGACTGGAAGCGGAGCCGACCCTCATGCTCGAACGTCAGGGACGTGAAATGGGCCGTCAGCGTGCTGTCCCGGAAAGGCACGGCGCCCAGATCCAAGGGGCCCGCGAAGGGGTGTTCCCAGAGCCGTGAGCCCAGGCGGAAAGAGACGAAGAGGGTTTCGGGCAGGTTCTGGGCCTGGAGTCCCTGGTCCGGCGGGTGGTGGAGGAGGCCCGCGGTGGAACCGAACCAGACGCCACCATCCGCGTCCGTCCACGTGGAGAAGGGGTTGCAGTCGGTGCTGGTCAGGCCGTCCTCCCGCCGGAAGAGGCGGTGATCCTGACCATTCATCAGCTGGACGCCCCGTGGCCCGCCCACCCACAGACGGCCCGAGGCATCCACCGCGAGGCTGTAGACCGAATCGCTGGCGAGGCCATCCTTGCGGTTCCAATGCCGCACCACCTTGGGAGCCTCGCCCCGCAGATCCACGAGGGTGAGGCCCATGGGCTCGTGGTAGGCCAGCCAGGCGGTCCCATCGGGCAGAGGGGCCAAGGCCGCGAGGGGAGCGTTGCGGAGCCCGATCTCCCGGCCCCAGAGGCGCCAGCCGTTCTGATCCAGGCGAGCCAAGCCCAGTTGCGTGGCGGCCCACAGCCGACCTTGGGGATCCTCGTGCAGGGCTGTGATGGCCTCCATGGCCGCGCTTCCAGGGAATTCAGCCCGATGGAACTTGGCGTGTCCCGAGGGATCGGAGACCCGCCACAGCCCGTCGTGGGTGGTGCCCACCCACAGGTCGCCATGGCGATCGAAGGTCAGGACCACCGGCAACGCCAGGCTCCTGGAAGGCGGCAGCGGGATGCGCGTCAGCCGGGAACGATCCGGGCTGATGCGGATCAGGAAGGTCTGCTCGCCCGCCCCCCAGATGGAGCCGTCGGGACCTTCCTTCAGGGCGTAAAGAACCATCCCCGCGGCGAGGGGAAAGGCCTCGGGGCCCTTGGCTCCCATTCGTGCCAGCCCGCCACTGGTGCCGATCCAGAGCACTCCGGTCCGATCCCGGAGCAGACCCCAGGTGCTGTCCGCCGGAAGGCCATCCTGCCGCGTGAAGTTCTCCCAGGCACCCCGGCCCTGAAGGCGATGCAGACCCAGGCTGGCCACCCAGAGGTTGCCGGCGCGGTCGACGAAAGCCTGATTGGCCCAGCCCGAAGGCAGGCCCCGAGTCTCGTCGAGGACTCTCCAGGCCCGGTCCGTGAAATGGATCAGTCCCTTGGCCGTGGGGACGAACACACCACCATCGCCATCGGGACTGAGGGATTCCTCGTAGAAGCTCACGGCCAGGGCTGGCAGTCCCAGGGCCGGGAGTCCCAGGCGCGTGTCCCTGGGCGCGAGGACGCGGAGCTGGCTGGGCGTGCGCACCCAGAGCGTACCGGATGGGGTCATCAACAAGGCCTTCACTGGCTCTGCGGGCACACCTTCGCGGGCGGTCCAGGTGCGCCAGCCGCCGGCTCCGTCGAGGTGGCGGAGAACGGACGTTCCGCCCACCCAGAGCGCCTCGCCATCCAGAGCCAGGGAATAGGCTGGACCGCCTGGCCAACCCTGGACCGGCGCGAAGCGAAGGCCGCCATCGGCACTCTGGAACAGACCGGATTCGGCCGCGACCCACACTCGGCCGCTGGCATCCCGGAGGATCCGGTGGATCTGGGCCGAGACCATGGGATCGCCGGGATCCAAGGTCTGCACCCGACCGTCTCGCAGCAGGCAGAGGCCCGCCCGGGTGCCAATCCAGAGGCTGCCATCGGGGTTGGGGGCGAAGGCCCGGACCCAGGCGGAAGGCAGGCCCTCCGGCAGGCTCCACAGCCGGAAGCTGGTGCCGTCGAAGCGGTACGCACCACCCTCGGTCCCCACCCACAAGAATCCATCAGCATCTTGCGCGAGGGTGGTGAGGCTGGTGTGCTCCAGGCCTTCGGCGGAGCCGTAGCCGCGGAAGACCATGCGCCCAGAGCTGGGGATGCCTGCAGCCGTGGCCCCCAGCGCGAGGCTGACCAGCAGGAGGGTTTGGGCAAAGCGGAGCAGGGCGCGCATGGACATGTCTGATTCCATCCTATCGGATGAAAAACAACGGAACTTTCCTATTGATGTAGAGAGTATGAATCCTTCCAGGGGGCTGAAGGGAAGAGGGATCTTAGTCACGGATTCCCGACCCGTCGGTTTTCTGTTCATTCGAGCGGTATAGAATGGGCCATCTTCCAGGAGGATCCCCATGAAGCCCCCCGTTCGCGTGGCCGTCACCGGCGCAGCCGGCCAGATCGGATACAGCCTGCTCTTCCGCATCGCCAGTGGCGCGATGCTGGGTGAGGACCAGCCTGTGATCCTGCAGCTCCTGGAGATCACGCCGGCCCTGAAGGCGTTGAACGGCGTGGTGATGGAGCTGAAGGACTGTGCCTTCCCGCTGCTGGCCGGCGTGGTCACCTCCGATGATCCCAAGGTCGCCTTCAAGGACGCGGACTACGCCCTGCTCGTGGGCGCCCTGCCACGCAAGGCCGGCATGGAGCGCAGCGACCTGCTGAACGCCAACGGCGGCATCTTCAAGCCCCAGGGCGAGGCCCTGAGCGAAGTGGCCAGCCGCAACGTGAAGGTGCTGGTGGTGGGCAACCCCGCCAACACCAATGCCCTGATCGCGCTGTCCAACGCGCCGAAGCTGAAGCCCGGCCAGTTCCACGCCATGGTGCGCCTGGACCACAACCGCGCCATCTCGCAGCTGGCCGAGAAGACCGGCAAGCCCGTCACCGCCATCCAGAAGATGACCATCTGGGGCAACCACAGCACCACCCAGTTCCCTGACCTCTACCACGCCACCGTGGACGGCAAGAACGCCTACGACCTGGTCAATGACCACGCCTGGTACGAAACCACCTTCATCCCCACCGTCGCCAAGCGCGGCGCGGCCATCATCGAGGCCCGCGGCCTCAGCAGCGCCGCCAGCGCCGCCAACGCCGCCATCGCCCACATGCGTTCCTGGGCCCTGGGCACCCCCGAGGGCGACTGGACCAGCATGGCCTTCCCCTCCGACGGCAGCTACGGCGTGCCCCAGGGCCTGGTCTACGGCTTCCCCGTCACCGTGAAGAACGGCCAGGTGGAGATCGTGAAGGGCCTGGAGATCAACGCCTTCAGCCAAGCCAAGATGGACGCCACGGCCAAGGAACTCGAAGAAGAGCGCCAGGCCGTGAAGGACCTTGGCCTGGTCAAGTAGGAACCCCCTTCAGCGGGGAAACCAAGCACAAGCGCGGGGGGAGTGATCCCCCTGCGCTTTTTTACAATGGCAGGTTGGCCCCCGGAACCTATGCTTGGCTGGAGCCCGAGGTGGACCATGATCGAACAGGTCGAACGGCGCAAGAAGGCCTGGAGCCGAATCGTCGGGGTGGAACGCCGAGCCGCGCCCCTGCACGATCTGGCCGGGCATCCCCTCCCTGATCCGACGAAGCTGGAGGATGAAGAATTCGCCGCCGCCCAGGCGGAATTCGAGGCCGCCAGGAAGAAGGCTCAGGAGCACCTGAACCGGTGGGATAATCCCGACCGCTTTGACTAACGCTTGCCTGTCTTGACAGGTAGGATGGCGGTGGAGGAAAGTGGCGGGGCCTTGAGGCTCCCGCATGTCCCGAGTCGCATTCACAACTAACCTCCAGCGCCACGTGGCCTGCCCTCCTTGCGTGGTGACGGGCGCCACCGTGCAGGAGAGCCTGGAGGCGGCCTTCGCCCTCTATCCGCGGCTGCGGGGCTACGTGCTGGATGAGCACGGCGCCCTGAGGTTCCACATGGCCGTCTTCGTGGACGGCGTGCCCATCGTGGACCGCCGGGGGCTTACCGATCCGGTGTCCGTGGCCAGCGAGATCTACGTCATGCAGGCTTTGTCCGGAGGGTGACGATGTCCGACCAACCCGTGGTGGTGCATCCGAAGGATCCCGACACGGCGTGGTTCGTGCCCGCCATCAAGGACGAGCGCCGCATCCCCGCGGAGGGCAAGGTGGTGGTGAACCGCACCCGTGACGGCGGCCGCACCTTCGAGACGTTGGGCAGGGGCCTGCCCCAGGCCTGGGCGTACGGCTTGGTGTACCGCCACGCGCTGGATCTGGACGGCAGCGGCGAGCGCCTGGCCTTCGGTTCCACCACGGGATCGGTGTGGATCAGCGAGAACGCCGGCGACGATTGGCTCACCCTCGCCGAGCACCTGCCGCCGGTGCATGCGGTGCTCTTCGTGTAGAACCCGGTAGGATGAAGGTTCGGCACGGCGGACCCGCCGCCCCTTTCCATGTCTCCAGAGGCTGCATGACCCGCATGGCCCGTACCCTGGCAGCGTTGATGTTCGGCAGCACCCTGCTGATGGCCCAGCTCCCCAATCCCCTGGGCCTGCCAGATCCCCTGGGCCTGCCAGATCCCCTGGGCCTCACCAAGAAGCCCGCCCCGGCACCGGCGCCGCGCCGGGATGGCCGCCGCGTGGAGCAGAGGCCCAGCCGCGAGCGCCGCGACCACGGCAAACACAAGGGGCAGGAGAAACATGGGGGCCGGGAAGGTGGCGACCACAAGGGGCATGGCAAGCATTAGGGCCTGGTTTCGACGGCGATACCTGGACTGGCCGCCCGGAGGGGATGGGCCATGAAGGAATTGCGGATCATCTTCCAGGGCGACCGGCTGTGGCTGCCCTCAGCGGCGGGCCTTCCGGAAGTCGAGGCGGGGCACCGCTTCTGCGGCAGCTGCGCCACGGCGCTGGAGCCCTGCGAAGGACCCGAGGCAGGACATGGCCGCCGCTGCCCTGCCTACGGGCGGACGGTGTTCCCCTCGAACGCCACGGCCATCATCGTGCTCATCCAGCGCGGGGCAGGGGCCAACCGGGAACTGGCCCTGGCCCGCTCCCCCCACTTCAAGCCCGGGGTGTACAGCGCCGTCGCGGGTTTCACCGAACCCGGGGAATCCCTGGAGCAGGCCGTGCATCGGGAAGTGGCCGAGGAGCTGGGCATCCGTGTCCATCACCTGCGCTACTTCGGCAGCCAGCCCTGGCCCTTCCCCAACGGACTCATGGTGGCCTTCCTGGCCGACCACCTCTCGGGCGAGCTGCAGCCCGATCCTGTCGAACTGGAGGACGCCCGCTGGTTCCGCCTTGATGACCTGCCGCAGCTGCCCAGCACCCTCAGCATCGCGCGGTGGATGCTGGACGACACTGCAATTCGTGCTGGCCCTAGCGGGCCGCGACACAACGTGGTACTACTGCCAGCGCGGGCCAGTCTGTTAAGCGGGGTCACGCCTCCACAGGAAAAACGGCCTTCGCAGGACATCCCAACCTGAGAATGCCGCAAACCAGCCTGGCCCGCACCCTGGCGGGGCCTCACGAGTGGGTCGCCGCCACCACCGTTTTCATCCCTCGTGGTGCCTCACCGAGGCATGATGTCTGTTTATGTTGTCGATCAGCTGCACCCGGTCGTAGCTCCACACGTCTGGCACTTCATGCAGGCGCCGTTGCGGACGAGGGTGAGGTGGCCGCACTCGGGGCAGGGGTCGCCGGTGTAGCCCTTTTCGCGGGCGACCTGGGCGGCGCTGACGACCCGGGCGCCCACACCTACGGGCTGCAGTACGGGCTGGAGTTCGTGTTCGTGGGCGGCCGCGCCGGCGGCGGCCTCGGGGAAGGGCAGGGGTGTGCCCGTGGGCAGGCTGGGCAGGTTGGCGAGGCCGGGGGCCTGGCTGCCGGGATGCAGGCCCGTGGTGGCGTTCACGATCTGATCGGCCTCCACGTGGGCCAGGTCGTAGCGACCCAGGTAGCTGATGGCCAGCTCGCGGAACACGAAGTCGATGAGGCTGGTGCTCAGCTTGATGGTGTCGCTGCCGGAAACCATGCCGCCGGGTTCGAAGCGGGTGAACAGGAAGGCATCGCAGAACTCTTCCAGGGGTACGCCGTGCTGGAGGCCCATGCTCACGGCGATGGCAAAGCAGTTGAGCACGGCACGGAAGGCGGCGCCTTCCTTGTGGATGTCGAGGAAGATCTCGCCGAGGCTGCCGTCCTCGTATTCGCCGGTGCGCAGGTAGAGCTTGGTGCCGCCGATGGTGGCCGCCTGGGTGTAGCCGCCGCGGCGGTTGGGCAGGCGCCGGCGGTAGGTGCGCACCAGCTGGTTGGTCAGGGCCTGGGCCAGGACGGGGGTCTTCTCGGCATGGGTGGCCTGGTCGTCCATCAGCGTATCGGCGCCGTCCAGCAGGTCGAGGCTGGTGGACATGGCCTGGCTCATCTTGGAGCCATCGCGATAGAGGGCCACGGCCTTGAGCATGAGCTGCCAGCTGGCCTCGTAGATGCGGCCGATCTCCTCCACGGTGGCTTCCGCGGGCAGGTTGATGGTCTTGCTGATGGCGCCGCTGAGGAAGGGCTGGGCGGCGCCCATCATGCGCAGGTGGCCCAGGGGGGCGATGTAGCGGCGGCCCGTGCGGCCGCAGCGGTTGGCGCAGTCGAAGATGGGCAGGTGCTCATCCTTGAGGTGGGGCGCGCCTTCCACGGTCATGGTGCCGCTCAGGGCCAGCAGGAAGGTTTCCACCTGCTCGGCGCTGAAGTCCTTCTTCAGGCGCTCGACATCCATGGCGTAGGCGGGGTCGAAGGCCGTGGGGAGCTTCTGCTCCACAGAGGCGATCTCCTCCTCGGCCCAGCCCGCACCCTTCAGCATGCTGCGGGTGATGCCGGGGGTCTCGTCGGTGATCTGGAGCCAGCCCACGACGTGGCGCTCGATTTCGTGGATCTGCGCGGGAGCGTAGCCGAGGCGGGCCAGAGCCTCGGGGATGGCGCTGTTCACCAGCTTGAAGTAGCCACCGCCCGCCAGCTTCTTGAACTTCACCAGGGCAAAGTCGGGCTCGACGCCGGTGGTGTCGCAATCCATGAGGAGGCCGATGGTGCCCGTGGGCGCCAGCACCGTCACCTGGGCGTTGCGATAGCCCCACTGCTCGCCGTAGGTGAGGGCGGTATCCCAGCTCTCGCGGGCGGCATCGACGATGCGCTTGGGGACGCCGGCGCCGGTGAGGCCCTGGGGACGGATGGAGAGCTGCTCGTACTCCGAAGCTGGCGCGTTGTAGGCAGCGCGGCGGTGGTTGCGGATGACGCGCAGCATCTGGGCGGAATTCTTCTGATAACCGGGGAAGGGCCCGAGCTCGTGGGCCATCTCGGCGCTGGCCGCATAGGCGTCGCCGGTGAGGATGGCCGTCAGGGTCGCGCACCACTGGGTGCCTTCGGCGCTGTCGTAGGGGATGCCCATGCGCATGAGCATGGCGCCCAGGTTGGCATAGCCGAGGCCCAGGGTGCGGAAGTCGTAGCTGCGCTGCGCGATGGCTTCGCTGGGGAACTGGGCCATGAGGACGCTGATTTCGAGGACCACGGTCCAGAGGCGGATGGCGTGGCGGTAGCCCACCAGGTCGAAGCCACCGTCATCGGTGAGGAAGGTGCACAGGTTCAGGGACGCCAGGTTGCAGGCGGTGTCATCCAGGAACATGTACTCGGAGCAGGGGTTGCTCGCGTTGATGAGGCCATCCTCGGGGCAGGTGTGCCAGTCGTTGATGGTGGTGTTGAACTGGATGCCGGGATCGGCGCAGGCCCAGGCGGCGCGGTTCACCTTCGCCCACAGATCCTTGGCGCGCAGCTTCTTGCTGGTCTTGCCATCGATGCGGCGCTTCAGCTCCCAGTCGCCGTCGATCTCCATGGCGCGCATGAAGGCATCCGGCACCCGCACGGAGTTGTTGGAGTTCATGCCACCCACGGTGAGGTAGCCCTCACCGTCCCAGGAGGTGTCGTAGCCCGCGAGATCCCGGGCGAAATCGCCCTCGGTCAGGCGGCCGAGGCACTGGGTGAGGAAGGCCGTGGGTACGCCCTCCCGCTTGGCGCGGGCCAGGGCCTTGCGCAGAGCCTCGTTGGTCTTGGGATCGGCATCCTTGCTGGTGGAGCCTTCCACCGTCTGGCAGATGGCCTCCCAGTGGCGACGCAGCATGGCGCTGCCGGCCGCCAGCATGGCGACCTTGCGCTCTTCCGTCACCTTCCAGTCGATGAAGGCTTCGATGTCGGGGTGGTCGAGGTCGAGGCAGACCATCTTGGCGGCCCGGCGAGTGGTGCCGCCGCTCTTGATGGCGCCCGCGGCGCGGTCGCCCACGGCCAGGAAGCTCATGAGGCCCGAGCTGCGGCCACCGCCGGAGAGGGGTTCCTCGGAGCCGCGCACCTTGGAGAAGTTGGTGCCCGTGCCGGAGCCGTACTTGAAGATGCGGGCCTCGCGGGTCCACAGGTCCATGATGCCGCCCTCGTTCACGAGGTCGTCGGCCACGCTCTGGATGAAGCAGGCATGGGGCTGGGGGCGCTCGTAGGCGGAGGTGGACTTCATCATCTCGCCGGTCTTCGGATCCACGTAGCTGTGGCCCTGGGCCGGCCCGGAGATGCCGTAGGCGAAGTGCAGGCCCGTGTTGAACCACTGCGGCGAATTGGGCGCGCACATCTGGTCGGCGAGCATGTAGGTGAGTTCGTCGTAGAAGGCCTGGCCGTCGTCGGTGGTGTCGAAGTAGCCGTGGGTCTCGCCCCAGTGGCGCCAGCAGCCCGCCAGGCGGTTGAACACCTGCCGCGCATCCTTCTCGCCGCCGTTCTGGGCATCAATGCCCTTCCGGCGGAAGTACTTCTGGGCCAGGATGTCCACCGCCACCTGGGACCAGGCTTCGGGAACCATCACGTCCTTGGCCTCGAAGACGACCGTGCCGTCGAGCTTGGAAATCCGGCTGGTCCTGGGGACGAAGTGGAAGCCTTCCAGCGGGTCGTGACCAGCCTTCGTGAAGTGGCGGGAGATCTTCATGGGTGCTGTCCTGGGTAGGGGGTGGAAAAGGACGTTCAAACAGATAAGATGCTTCCGGCAAGGCGCACAAAGCACTCCCTTACTGGAAGGGGACTTGGGGGGGAAACCTCTAGGGGTTGTGCCGGGAGAAAAGGATGGCCCCAACATGTAGGGGTGTCAAGGGCTGCCCACCGGATTTTTCCAGCAATTAAAAACCTCCATGAAATCCGTCACTTCGAGGGCCGGCGCGCCTCCACGCAGGCCCCTTCCGCTGGCGCGACCTACCTCTTCCGGACTACCCTGTACCCAAGCCGGGCCCCATGCATCGGGGTGCGACGAACCGGGTCAGATCGGAAGAAGCAGCCCTAAGTCGTTCCCCCGAGTGCCGTGGCAAGCCCGGCCCTTTTGCGCCTTTGGCGGAAAAGGGCCGGACTTGCCATCCGTTCGCGCGGCGCCTGCGGCTTGCGCTCACGGGTCGGCACTGGCGTACGCTCCCAGTGAGTCCCCAAGGTCCTTTCCCTATCTCGGAATCCGCGCAGCGGATTTCGAGCCGGCCCGGCACACGGAATACAGCGGGCACTCCGCACAGGTAGCGCGTTTCCGGATGCCGGGGCAGTCGCCGAGGATGCCGAGGTGGCTGAGGGCGAAGTCGTAGCGGAGAGGGTCGACGGGGTCCAGGCGGCGCAGGGCTTCGGTGATCTCGCGGGCCATCTTCCCGTCGGGTGTGGCCCGGCGGCTGAGGCCGATGAAGCGGGAGACGCGGGCCACATGGGTGTCGAGGGGGATGACCAGCTGGTCCACGGGGTAGCGGGCCCAGAGCCCCAGGTCGGGCCAGCCCGGGCGGGCCATCCATCGCAGGAACATCCGCCAGCGCTTGCAGGCGGCCCCTTCCTGGGGGTCGGGCAGGGAGAACCGGGAACCATAGGTGGCCGGGAGTTCCGTCCGGAGGCGCTGGACCAGCCGGGAGAGTGCGGCGTCCGGGTCCCCATCGGGCCCCGGCAGGAGGTGGGATTCAAGGCCGGCGCCGCTTTCTCCATCCAGCCGCTTCCAGGCCAGCAGCCACGCCGCGAGGTCGGCGGGGGTGTGGAACCGCCAGGCCCAACCCTCCAGGGCGCGGGCCAACGCCTCGCGGATATCGGCTTCGGAGCGCTTCCGGAGCCAAGCCGAGGGATTGGCTCCAAGGGGCGCCAGGGCGCCGCGCACGGCCCTGATCATGGGGTCCACCCGCCCGTAGGCCAGATGGGCCGCCACGAAGGCCGTCACCTCTCGATCCAGGGGCGCCTCGTAGGCCAGCGGCACGGAGAGCGGATCTTTCACCAGAGCCCCGGCCGTGTCGTAGCGGGTGCAAAGCCCATCCAGGCGGGCCTTCAGCGTTGCGGTCGAGGTTTCCATGGACCTCAGTGTCCCAGGAGCGTCTTGCCCATGACGGCGAAAAAACCGAACCTCGTGTTCAAAATCACTATGTAAGCAAAGGCTCTGCCGGTAACCTTATGAATGGCGGCCCGTGGCCCCTTCTGGAGTAGTAACCGCACATGATGACCCTGCGTGGCCTTGGCAACCTGGCAAAGATCCTGGAAGAAGCTGCGAAGCCCGATTCCGTATTGCGTGAAGACCGTGAGAAGCCGAAGCCCAAGATTCTGAAGAAGGGAGAGGGGACGGGTAAGACCCGAGCCATCGATCCCAAGCGGAAGGTCTGGTACCAGAAGCGCCTGAAGGAGATCACCACCAAACCAGCCGCAGCGGAAGGTTCCGCCTCCGGCCCGGTGAGCTCCCCCGTGGTTCCCGCCGCTCCGGCCCTGGCCAAGAGCGTCGCCTCCCAGATGGGCGGCTCCCTCCTGCAGACCCTGGCCGCTGCCAAGGATGCCAAGCCCAAGGTCGAAGGGCAGAAGCGTTCCGAAGCCTGGCGCCGCAAGCCGGGTGAGTCGATCTTCTAACCTCATTCCATTCATACGAAAACGAGGCGGCTTTGCCGCCTCGTTTTCGTACTGCGGGGGAAAGCCCCGCAGCTTCAGGCTAGGGGTGCGGTCCGAAGGAATTTCCGGCCGATCCAGGTGGCGGCGAGAGGGCGTTCGAGGCGACCGGTCCGGAGGTCCCCTACAGTGAGAAGGGCGAGGTCCAGCACGGGCGTACCTGCGCCCAGGGTGCCGTCGGCCAGGCGGCCTTCCAGGTCGGCGCGGATGAAGGCCCGCAGGCCCTCCGGCAGGCGGGCGAGCACATCATGGGAATCCTGCAGGCCCAGATCGAGTCGCTCGGCGATCTGCCGTACGCCCCGCAGCATGCCGTCGATGGCGCAACCGGAAGGCTGGGAGGCCAGGGTTGGCTCTGCGATGGCCAGGATGCGGTCCTCCAGGAGCGTCCAGGTTCCGTGGTACTCGACCCCCTTGTGGCGCCACCGGCCGAGCAGGGTATCCACCTCGGGGGCGAGGCGCTCGACCGCCACGGGCCGATCAAAGGCCACGAGCCATAGCCGGGCGTCATCAGGCAGGGCGGCGAAGGCGGTCAGGGCGGCGGGCGCGGGCATGGCGGACTCCATTGTCAGGACAGTCTATGGGATGCCGGCCCCTCCAACGTCATGCCGCGTACGGGTTTCCGTGACGAAAGTTCCGCCAGGTCTCGCGTAAGGTGGAGGATGATGCGAGATACGGCGATCCTGCTCCTGAACCTCGGCGGTCCGGTGAACCTGGATCAGGTCGAACCCTTCCTGGCGGCCTTGTTCGGCGATCGGGACCTCATCCGGCTGCCGGGCCCGGCTTGGCTCCAGGGGCCCTTCGCCCGCCTTATCGCGCGCCTCCGGGCGCCCGGCGCGAAGGGCCGCTACGCCCAGATCGGCGGCGGGTCGCCCCTGCTCCGCGAGAGCGCCTCCCAGGCTGCCGCGCTGCGATCGGCCCTGCGCTCGGCCGGGCGCACCGAACCCGTGAAACTCTGCTTCCGGTATGCCGCGCCCCGGGCCGAAGGTCTGCTGAAGGCCCTGAAGCGCCAGGGCATCACGAAGCTGGTGCCGGTGACGCTCTATCCCCATGATTGTCGCGCCACCACGGGCTCCAGCCTGCGGGAGCTGGCCGTGGAGGCCGCGAAGGCCGGAATGGAGATCCTGCCGGGCGTGGATCACTACGCCACGGATCCCGACTACCTCGAGGCCCTGGAACGCCCCCTTCGCGCCGCCTTGAAGGAACTCCCGGGCGCCACTGTGATCTTCAGCGCGCACAGCTTGCCCGTGCGCCAGATCGAGGCGGGCGATCCCTACGAGAAGGAAATCCACGCCACCCGAGAGGCGCTGATCGCCCGGCTGGGCCCCGTTCCCGGCGGCTACCTCCAGGCCTACCAGAGCCGCACGGGCCCGGTGCGTTGGCTGGAGCCGCCGCTGAAATCGGTGTTGGAATCCATGGGCGGCAAGGACGTGATCGTCGTGCCCATGAGCTTCGTCAGCGAACACATCGAGACCCTCCACGAGCTGGACATCGAGTACCGGCACGTGGCGGACAAGGCGGGCATCCGCACCTACCGTCGCGTGGCCGCCCCCGGCACCGACCCCGCCTACATCCGCTGCCTCACGCGGCGCGTAATGGAGATCCTCCCATGAGCATTTTGATCCTCGGCGGCGGCGTGACCGGCTTGGCTGCCGCCTGGCACCTGCAACGGAAGGGCGAGCCCGTCGAGGTGTGGGAAGCGGGCGCGTCGGTGGGCGGCTGGATGAAAACCCTGCCCTGGGAGGGCGGCCACTTCGAGACCGGGCCCCAGGGTGTGCTGTGGCAGAAGGGTACGGCGGTGGACCGCCTCTTCAGCGCCATCGAGCTGCCGTTCAAGTCCCCAGGCACCGGCGCCCGCTGGGTGGGGAAGGGCGGCAGCCTCATCCCTGTGCCCGCCTCGCCGCCGGCCCTGATGTTTTCGCCACTCATGTCCGTGGGCGCCAAGCTGCGGATGATTCTGGAACCCTTCCAGCCCGTGCGGCCAGCCGAGCCGGAAGAGGGCCTCAGTGCCTTCATCACCCGGCGGCTGGGCAAGGGCGTGGCCACCGAGCTGCTGCCGTCCATGATCGCCGGCGTCCTGGCCGCGCCCGCGGAGATCCTGTCCGTGGATGCCATCCCGAAACTCCGCCAGTGGGAAGCGACCGGCAGCCTGGTGAACGGCATCCGCAAGGGTGGCGTGAGCCACATGGTGGTGCCCGAGGGCGGCATGGGGCAGCTACCCATCCGTCTGGCCTCGAAGCTTGGCGCGGTGCGCACGGGCCTGCGGGCGGAGCGCCTGGAAGCTCTTCCGGAGGGCCGCTGGCGCGTGAGCGGTGGTGGTGAGGTGCGCGAGGCCGACCGCGTGGTGCTGGCACTCCCCGCCTACGAGGCGGCGGCCCTGCTTGGCTCCGTGGCGCACCAGAGCGCGGAGGCCCTGGGTGCCATTCCGTACACCTCCGTGGATCTCTGGCACAGCCGCCATGCGCCGCTGCCAGCCCTGAAGGACAGCTTCGGCTTCCTCATCCACCCCCCCGAAGGCCGGGGATATCTTGGTTCCCTTGTACCGTCCTGGATGGATCCCCAGAGTGCGCCGGCAGGCCTCATGCAACTTCGCAGCTTCATCGGCGGGGCCTTCGGCAAACCGGCGGAGCTGGAAGCCTGGGAAGGTGTCTACGCCCGCTTGAAGCACTGGGTGCCCACGCTCGGCGATCCCGCCGCGGTGCGCCACGAGCGTGCGGAGCGTGCCATCCCACGCCCTGAGCTGGGCCACCGGGCCCGGGTCAAAGCCGCCCTGGAAGGCTTGCCCGCCGGCGTGGACTGGCTCAGCAACGCCCGGTTCGGGCCAGGGGTGCGCGACATCCTGGAAGGGCTGGAGACCTGGATCGGCTAGGGTGGGGTCTTTTTTTTATTAACGATGAGTAGGGTGACATTTGCCCACATCGGGCGCAGAATGGGGCCACTTTTCAGGAGCCCTGCCATGCGCACCTGCCTGTTCCTCCCACTCCTCGCCTCCGCGGCGCTCTTCGCCCAGACACCCGCGCCCAAGGCGGAACCCAAGACCGCTCCGAAGGCGGAAGCCAAGGCTGAAACCCAAGCCAGCGCCGAGATCAAGATCGGCACGGGCGTGGAGAAAATGGAAATCCAGGGCGAGTCCGCCTCTTTCAAGGTCGCTGCCGGTACGAAGATCTACGCCTGGACCAAGGTCACCGGCGCAGGCGACAGCTCCGTGACCGTGGTGTTCAGCAAGGGCGAGCGCACCTCGAAGCAGGAACTGAAGGTGCCCCACTCCCCCTACCGCACCAATGCCTACCGCACCTTCCGGGCCGGGGATGCCGGCGACTGGACCGTGAAGGTCCTGTCTGCGGATGGCACGGAGCTTGGAACGGCTGCGTTCACGGTCGAGATCGAGTAGGGCAGCCCGCTATCTCCAATTCTCGAAGAGGGTGATGCCTGATGGGCGTCGCCCTCTTCGGCGGGATGAACCGTGCTCATCACCGCATCGCAGAGACATCTCCTTGACTTGACGAATAAAAAGCGAAAACTTGGAGCATGACCCCGCTGCTCCTTCCTCCAGAACCACTGCCGCTCTTCCAGGGACTGCTCGTGGAACCGGAAGAGGCACGCTCGATCCTGCGGCCCCAGAAGGATGAGCGCTACGGGTTCGGATTCGCCCTCAGCCCGTACCGCGGCTGCAGCCACGGGTGCCGCTACTGCTATGTCCGCGAGTACCCCAATGCCCTGCACAAGCCTGAGGATTGGGGCAATTGGGTGACACCCAAGCTGAACGCCCCGGAGCTGCTCTGGTCCCAGCGGCATCGGCTGCATGGGGAGCGGGTTTTCATGGCCTCGGCCACAGACCCCTACCAGCCCCTGGAGCGGCGGTATCGCCTGAGCCGCCGCTGCCTGGAAGTGCTGCTGCTCTGCCCCACCACCGAGGTCATCGTCCACACCCGGTCGCCCCTGATTCTCCAGGATCTGGACCTGCTGCGGTCCTTTGGCGACCGGCTGACGGTCGGCCTCTCGATCCCCACGGATGACGACACCGTGCGCCAGACCGTGGAGCCCCATGCGCCGGCCATCCCCAGCCGCTGGGCTGCGATGGAGCGCCTCGCCGCGGCGGGGATCGGGGTGACGGTGGCCGTGACGCCCCTGATGGCCGTGCACGATGCCCAGGCTTTCGCCCGACGGGCCAAGGCCAGCGGCGCCTCCGGAGCCTGGGTGGGTGGTCTGCGCCTGCTGAAGCAAGATCCCTTCTACAAGGTGCTGGCGGATCATGGCTGGCTGAAGGTGCTTGATCCCGTCTATGCCGAAGGCATCCGGCAGGCCTTCCGCGAAGCGTTCCCCATCCGCCGCAAAGTTCGGGAGCGCCCAGCCAAGGCAGAACCGCCGCCGCCACCGCCGGTCCGTCAACCGGGGCTGTTCGACCGGGTGAGTTAGGGTCTGTTTTCACTTTGAAAACAGACCCTAGAGCACCTGTTCCTGCGGCCGGGAGGCTTTCGCCACGGCCACCGGCACGAAGGGCGCGTAGGCGGCCAGGGTCGCGGGCCAGTCTTCGAGCAGGGTGGTGGCGGTACGGCTTCCGGTTTCGGTGGCGTGGGTTTCGAGGAGGTCGCGGAACAGGGCCTCCTCCTCCGCCCGCCAAGGGATGGTGGCGAGGTAATCGTGGTTCACCTGGTCCCCACGGTCACGCCGCAGGAACAGGCAGCCGCCCGTCATGCCGGCCCCCGCATTGGTGAGCACGGGGCCGAGGATGGCCACCGCCCCCCGGGTCATGTACTCGCAGGCGTGGTGGCCCGCGCCCTCGACCACGGCCGTGGCGCCGCTGTTGCGGACGGCGAAGCGGTCCCCGGCCAGGCCGAGCACCAATAACGTTCCACCTGTGGCGCCGTAGAGTGCCCCGTTCCCCAGGATGGCGTTCGTCTCCGGCGTGTAGGAGGCCTCGGGGTGCGGCAGGAGGACGGCTCGGCCGCCGGACATGGACTTGCAGACGGAGTCATTGGCCTCGCCCTGGAGGCGCACGTCGAGCCCTTCGGTGAGGAAGGCGCCGAAGCCCTGACCCGCGCTGCCGATGAAGTCGAGACGCAGGGTTCCGCGCACGGCTGGATCCTCGTTCCTCAGGCGGCGCTCGCGCACGCGCCGGGCGATGGCCCCGGACAGGGTGGCCAGGATCCCCCGGTCGCCAGTGGTGATGGCGTAAGTGAGATGATGCTTGCCGCCGTCGGCCAGGAAGGGCTCGGCGTCTGCCAGGATCTGCTGGTTCAGGGCGGCCACGCCCTCCTGGTTGAAGGGCACGGGATTGGAGCCGATCCCCTGGGGACGGGGATCGAGGAAACCCGAAAGGTCCAGCTTGCGGTCCCGCACAAAGGCCGCGTGATCCGGCGCCACCTGGAACAGATCCACCCGATCCTGCAGTTCGTGAAGGGAGGCGACGCCCAGGGAGGCGAGGTGGCGGCGCACGTCCTCGGAGAGGTGGATGAGCATGCGCCCGATGGCCTCGGGGCTTCCCGAATAGCGGGCCTTGAACTTCGGGTCGTGGGTGGCGATGCCTGCGGGGCAGGTGTTCTTCTCGCAGATCCGGGCCATCATGCAGCCTTCGGCCACAAGGAGCAGCTTGCCGAACTCGAAGCCTTCGGCGCCCAGGATGGCCGCGGTCACGAGGTCCTTGCCGGTGAGGAGGCCGCCATCCACGCGCAGTTCCACCTGGCCCCGAAGCTGGTTCTCGCGCAGGGCCTGGTGGGCCTCGATGAGGCCGAATTCCCAGGGGAGGCCCGCGTGTTTCATGGAACCCAGCGTGGCGGCGCCGGTGCCGCCATCGCCGCCGGCCACGTAGATGATGTCGGCTCCGGCCTTGGCCACGCCCACGGTGATGGTGCCGATGCCCGTGCCCGACACCAGCTTCACGCTGATCTTCGCCCCGGGGTGGACCTGCCGCAGTTCGTGGATGAGCTCTTTGAGATCCTCGATGCTGTAGATGTCATGCAGAGGCGGCGGCGAAATCAGGTCCACATCCGGCAGGGAGAACCGGGCCTTGGCGATGGTGGCGTCCACCTTCACGCGCATGAGCTGGCCGCCTTCGCCGGGCTTGGCGCCCTGAGCGACCTTGATCTGGATTTCCTCGCCCGAGACCAGGTACTCGGCTGTCACGCCGAAGCGCGCCGAGGCCACCTGCTTGGTGGAGGCGCTGATCCCGTCCGTCCAATAGAAGGGGTTCTCGCCGCCCTCGCCGCTGTTGCTGCGCCCCCCGACGGCTTCCATCGCGAGGATGAGGTCGCGTTGGCTTTCCGCGCTCACGGCCCCGAAGGACATGGCGCCGGCGCCGAAGCGGCTCAGGATGGCGGACCGATCCTCCACCTGATCGAGTGGCAGGGGCGTCGCGGCAGGCCGGAAGGCCAGCAGGTGGCGCGGGTTGATGGGCTCGTCGACCTTCAGGGAGGCGAGGTATTCCTGGTACAGCTCCCGGGCCTCCACCGTATCCGGCTCCAGGGCCACCAGGCGGTGGAGCAGGCGGGTCCGGGCAGAGGTGAGCCCGTGGCGCTCGCCCTCGCCCGGTCGGGGCGATTCGCGGAACTGGTGCGTATGCAGCAGCCGGTCCATGAAGCCGGCCTGGGCCGCCAGGCTGGTCTTGCGCAGCACGTCGCCCGCCAGCTCCTCGTAGCCGATGCCGCCCAGGGGGCTGGCGTGGCCCGGGAAGAAGGTCTCCATCAGCTCAGGCCCGAGGCCCACGGCCGTGAAGAGCTTGGCGCTCATGTAGCTCTGCACCACGGAGATGCCGCACTTGGCCATGATCTTCAGAAGGCCCGATTCCAGTGCACTGACGAAGTTCCGCTCACGCTGGTCGGGGGTCAAGGTTCCGAAGGTCGGATGCTCGTCGTGGCGGGCGATTTCCAAAGCCAGGTAGGGACAGACCGCGGAGGCGCCGAAGCTGATGAGCGCGGCCAGGTGGTGCGAGGTGCGGGCCTCCCCGGTGAGCATGACGATGGAGGCGTTCAGCCGCAGGCCCGATTCGTTGAGGGTATGCACCACGGCGCGCAGGGCGATGAGGCCCGGGATGGGCGGCCGCTCCACGCTGGCCTCGCGGTCGCTGAGGATGATGACGCTGGTGCCCTGCTTGACAGCCTCCTGCACATCCGCCGCCAGCTGTTCGATAGCGGCATGGAACCCGGCCACACCATCGTCGCGTTTGAAGACCATGGGGAAGGCGCGGGGGATGATGTGGGATTCCGAGGGGCGCAGGCTCTGCATCCGCTCCAGGAAACGCATCTGGCCCAGGTCCAGGATGGGCCGGGGGAGTTCCAGCGCTTCGTTCAGGGGCAGCAGATCCTTGGGGAAGAAGATGTTCGGTGCCCGGCCCAGGAACACCCGGAGGTCCGTGATGTTGCCTTCCCGGAGGTAGTCCAGGGGGGGGTTCGTGACCTGGGCGAAGTGCTGGTAGAAGTAGTCGAAGAAGGGGCGGGGCTCCGAGGAGAAGACGTTGGGCCGGGCTGTGTCGCCCATGGAGCCGATGGCTTCCTTGCCCGTGGCGGCCATGGGATAGAGGATCTTCTCCAGCTCTTCCCGGGAGCAGGTGAAGAGGGTCTTCTTGAACACGCTCACCGGACCCTCGGGCTCGGTTCCGGGCAGCACTCCAATGGGGCGGGTCCGGGCGTCGAAGGTGGCGTCGCGGTGCTCGCGGGAACGGCCTGGGTCGCGGAAATGGACACGTCCTGTGCCCAGATCCAAGGTGACGCCCGTGCCGGCGTAGAGGATGCCCTTGCGGCATACCGCGGCTTCGTCCAGGGGGAAGGACCCGGCCTCGGAAGCCAGGTAGAAGCGATCCTCCGTCATGGCCCACCGGGCCGGGCGGAAGCCGTTGCGGTCCAGCCGGGCACCCACGCTGCTGCCATCGGAGTAGACCAGGAAGGCGGGGCCATCCCAGGGCTCCATGGCGCGGCTCCAGAAGGTGTAGAAGGCGTTCTGCCCCTCGGCCGGGGGCATCATGATCGCCAGGATGTCTTCCATGTGGGGGATGCTGCTGCGGTAGTGCAGGGCCTCCGCGATCTCATTCAAGCTGCCGGAATCGCTGATGGAGCCGTGGGTCACCAGCTGGTCGGCCTTGAGGCCGATGGACATCTCGCGGGAGATGGCCCGGGACCGGTTGCCGGCGATGGTGTTGATCTCACCGTTGTGCGCGATGAGGCGGAAGGGCTGGGCCTTGTCCCAGGATGTGCGGGTGTTGGTGCTGAAGCGCCGGTGGATCATGGCGAACCGCGTGCTGAACCGCGGATCGCGCAGGTCCAGATAGAAACGGTCGAGTTCGGCGGCCCGGGTGAGGGCCTTGTAGACGAGCGTGCGCGCCGACAGGGACGCGAAGAAGAACTCGTTCTGGATGCCCTGTTCGACCAGCTTGGTGCGGAGCACCTGCTTGGCCGAGTACAGCAGCTTGTCGAAGGAGGCGTCCGTGCGGCACTGGACAGGCCGGCGCAGGATGGCCTGGCGCATCGTGGGCATGGAGCGCAGCGCCTCTTCGCCCAGCACGGCGGGATCCACGGGGAGCTCGCGGAAGGCCAGCACGTTGAGGTCGAAGAAGGCGAAGGTCGTTTCGAAGATCTCCAGGGATCGACGCAGGCGATCTGGATCCTGGGGCATGAAGAGGCTGGCCACGGCGATGTCGCCGGCCCGGTAGCCGAGCATCTCGAAGGGGATGTCGGCCATCACCCCGGCGCCGTCGCTGCTGATCTGGTCCGCCGCGCAGCCGCCCCGATGCTCCACACATTTCAGCGCATGGAGGGCATCCTCCAGGATGTCGTGACTGGCCGCGCCAGTCCGGCTGGCCACGAAACCAACCCCGCAAGCACTGTGCTCAGGTCGTGATCCCTCAAGCATCGTCAATTCCCTTCGGGATCAAGCCATCCTATCGAGAATCCGGGAGGCTGTGACTTTGAAACGCCGTATGGGGTCATCAGGCGCGCTTATAGCACCTGACGGTCCAGGGACCTTGTGGGAGACTGGACTTCCCATGACCACCCTCGCCCTGAAGTACCGCCCCCGCCTGCTTTCCGACCTGGTCGGGCAGGAAGGCAGCGTGAAGGCCCTGGCCAACGCGCTGAAGCGGGCCAAGGAGAGCGGGCGCATCCATCAGGCCTACCTGTTCGCGGGGGTGCGGGGCACGGGCAAGACCAGCACCGCCCGGATCCTGGCCCGGGCCCTGAACTGCGTGGAGGGCCCCACGGCCACCCCCTGCGGCATCTGCGACCCCTGCCGGGCCGCGGAGCAGCCCGACCAGAACCTGGACATCGTCGAGATCGACGCCGCCAGCCGGGCCTCCGTGGCAGATGCGCGGGCCCTGCGGGAACAGGTGCAGACGCGCCCCGCCTTCTGCCGGTACCGGGTCTACATCATCGATGAAGTCCACATGCTCAGCACGGAGGCCTTCAACGCCCTGCTGAAGGTCATCGAGGAGCCGCCGCCCCACGCCATCTTCGTGCTCGCGACCACCGAGCTGCAGGACGTGCCGGACACCATCAAGAGCCGGGTCCAGATCTTCCCCTTCCGCCTCATCCCCGTGGGACTCATCGAAGGCCGCCTCAAGCATGTCTGCGAGCAGGAGGGGGTCGAGGCCGAGAGCGGCAGCCTGCGGCTGGTGGCCGAGGCGGGGCAGGGTTCCATGCGCGACGCGCTCACCATCCTCGATCGCGTCATCGCCGCGGGGGACGGCAAGGTGCTGGAGGAGTCCGTCCGCGAACAGCTGGGCATCGTCAGCGCCCATCTGGTGCAGGGTGTGATGTCCGCGCTGGCCATTGGCGATTCAGCGGCCCTGGTGGAGGCCTGCCGGGAACTGAATGAGCAGGGCGCCGACTGGGCCACCTTCTGGCGCGAACTGGTACTGGCCTTCCGCGACCGGCTGGAGCAGGAGGCCCGGGCGGCTCGCGGTCCGCAGGAGCTGCTGCGCTGGGCCCGGATGCTCCAGCTTCTGTTGAGCCGGGAGCGGGACCTGCGGGATAGCAGCCTGCCCAGGGTGGTCGTGGAGCTGGCCCTGGTGACCGCCTCTCAATTGCCGCATCTGGCGCCCCTGGATGCCCTGGTGTCGGGCGCCGCGGCTCGACCCTCAGGCCCGCCGCCCGGTCCGCCTCCGGTCCCTCCCAGGGCCCCCCAGGCCGCGCCGGCGCCTGAGGGGCCTCGCAGGCCCACGCCGGTCGCCCCGCAAGCCCAGGCTCCGCCGCGGGTCCAGACGGCCCTGCCTCCTGGACCTCCCGCCCCCTCTGACCTGCGCATGGCCTGCAGCGAAGCGCTTCGCGCCATACCCGGCCTGCGCGCCCTCGGCACTGCCCCCCAGATGGCTTCGGACCTGCGGTGGGAGCCACCGATCTTGCGCTTCCGCTTCCCTGGCAACGTGCGGCAGACCCTCCAGGATCTTGAGCGGGAACAGGCCAATCCGCACGTTCTGGCGGCGTTGGCGGCCGTGCTTCCGGGGTTGAGGGAACTCGAGATCCGCTTCGATGGCGGTGTGGAGGGAGCTCTGGCCGAACGCCCGGAGGATCGCCTGCGGCGAGAACCGGGCTTCCAGGAACTGTTGCGCCTCAGTGGTGGTGAAGTGCTGGAGATCCGGCGAGAGGGTTGATCAGCCGCCCGACACCGGCGGCATGAGGGCCACTTCGTCGCCGTCGGCCAGCGGCGTACCGCGGTCCGCGAAAGTCTGGTTCACCGCCAGCAGGGCGTCCTTGGGCAGGTCGGCGAAGCGCGGGTCGTCCAGTAGGTCACCCAAGGTGGGGACCGCACGCAGGGTGAGGTCGCTGAAACCCAGGAGGGCGCGATAGCGGGCAAAACATTTGACGGTCAGCATGGCCATCTCCAACTCCAAACTACCGCCTCCCGTCGCCAGCCTCCAGCCTACTTCGGGCTCCAGGAGTGGCGGATCTCCCCTGACGGAAGGAGCCTGGTCCCAACGCCTTTGCTGGCACCCAGTTGGAGGATGAAGTCGCCGAAGCGCCACTCCACCTGCCCGGAGGTGATGCTCAGCTCGCCGCTCTTCCGGTGGGAAACCACGAAAGCACTGCGCTGGCCGAACAGATTGATGCTCTTGCCGAAGGTGACTTCCGTTTCCGTGGTGCCCATGCTGGTCGTCCGCACAGCCACGTTCACGCGGTCCAGGCCGAGGGATCTCCGCAGCTGCTCCTGCAGGGGCGCGAAGGCCAAGGTGGAGATGAGGCCGGAGCCGGCGCTGGCGATGCCCGAGGTGATGGCGCCCTGGGTGGCACCGGAGGTGGCGCTGGCGGTACCGACGTTGGCCACGTTGCCGGGGTTGATGAGGATGGCCACGATTTCGTCCTGGCGCAGGCTCGGCGTGGAGCTGGGCACGATATTCAGATTGCTCAGGGTGCCGTGGATATCGAGGTTCACCGTATAGCCCGGGATGGAAGTGACACTGCCCTGGAGGTTGATGATCGGATCCATGGCGCGGGATTCGGTGAACTTGAGTGAACCCTGGTTCACCACCATGTCACCCGCCGGGAAGATGTTGGTGATGCGGCCGCCGGGCTGGAAGACCAGGGTGCCCTTGGGGACGGGGTGGGCCAGGGTGCCGAGCACCTGGAAGGCGCCTTCGGCGTGGCCTTCCAGCTTCAGGAGGTTGGTGTCGAAACTCCAGGGGCTGCGCAGATCGAGATCCAATTCCAGCCGGATGCGCTCCAGGGGATCATCCAGGTCGAGGCCCACCAACCCGCCGCTGTCGCTGAGCGCGCTGCGGAGGATGAGGTCGGCCAGCTTCACCTCGGTGTGGTAGCTCAACCGATCGGCCCGCAACCGGCCCTTGAGCAGGCCGCTCTCCTCCGTACCTTCCAGGGTGGCGCGCAGGGTGCCCTGGAGGTCCAGGCCATCGGGCACGTCACGCAGCTGAAAGTTGGCCAGAGAGGCCTTCAGCGCGTACGTATCCAAACCACCCAGCCGCCAGATGATGCCGCCGGAGACCACCAGGTCGCCGTGGGCCAGCGTGCCCCGCAGGGGCTTGTCCACCGGGATGGAGATGGTGCGGTCTTTGAACACCACGTCAGCCTGGAGGTCTTCCACGCCTTGATAGCCCCGGATGAACATCTGACCCTTATCAAGGGAGAGCATGCCGTCCAGCTGCGGATTGCCATAGGTTCCGTGGACCAGGAGATCGAAGCGACTCGTCCCCTGGACCCTGACCTCGGAGAGCAGGTTGTATTCGTCCACCTCCATCACGCGGTCGAAGATGGCCTTGAGGTGGGCCAGGTTCGCGGTGCCCTGGGTCCGAAGCCCAAGGGGGGCGGATGGTGAGAAGGGCAAGGCGCCCGTTAGGTGGAGGCCCGCCGCCTGGACAGAGGCGGCATCGACCGCGCCCCGGGCACCGCCTTCGAGAATGATGTCCACTTCCGCACCGGCAGCATCACCCTTGAGGGCCGAGGGCTTGGCTTGGTGCAGTTCGAACGCGCTGAACTGAGCGGCCAGGCTATTGAGGGTACCGGACCAGCTCAGCGTTCGACCGTTCCAGCGGCCCTGGGCGACGGCCTCCAGGTTCAAGTCCTCGAGCAAGTCATTCGTGAGACCCCGGGCGAGCAGGTCCGTATGGGCACTGCCGGGGGACACATTCAAGGCCAAGCCGCCGACCAGATCGGGTCCGTCCCGCCGGACCTGGGTTTCTACCAGCGGGTGCGCCATGCCTTCGATGCCGAGCCGACCTTCCATCCGGCCCCGCTCCAGCTTCACCGTCGCTTCGAGGCCCTCCACGCTTCGGCCTTCGAAAAAGACGCGGCCCCGGCTCAGAGTGGCCTGGCCTTCGGGCAGGTCCAGGGCGCCGAACGGGCTGGTGATGGGGCCCAGCAGCCGGGCCTCCACCTGGGCCTGGATTCGGGGCCCGGGGAGCGCCAGGAGCTGGGAATCCAGGCGCCCGGAAAGATCCACCCGCCAGGTCCAGCGCTGGAAGTCCATGTCGGCCTTGCCAGTCAGGGCCAAGGCGCCTTCTGGGCCGACTTCGGGTTTACCCAGCTGGTCGAGTCGCTCCCCGATCCGCACATCGTCGAGGCGCAGGCGGAGGGTATCCAGGTCCATGGCGAAATCCGAGGAAGCCGCTGGAACTTTGATACCGTAAACTTCTCCAGATTCAACTTGGGCCGCGCCCATCATGGTGATGTGGTCGAAGGTGCCCTGAAGGCGCACCCATCCTCCCCCAGTGCCCGTGATGGGGAGTTCCTTTCCTTCACTGTCCTTCAGGTCTGCGGCCCTCAGCCCCTCGGCCACGGGTAGGCGGAAGGCGGTGAAGCACATATCCATCTGCGGCTGGCCCGGAGCTGTTCGCCCCCAGGTGAGCCAGAGGTCGCCGCCCCCGCGACCTTCGTCCTTTTTCAGGTCGATGTCCGTGACGCGCAATTCGGTGCCCTGGATCTGGACCTTGGCCTGGACGCTGTCGGCCAGGGATCCGTGCCAACGGGGCTTGGTCACCTCGACCGAGCCCTCCAGCTCCAGGCCGGGACTTCGGCTCCACCGGACCTTGGCCTGGGCTTGGGCCTGCCCTGCCATATCGAGGTCCACCACCTTCCAGGCCCGGAGCGCGTCGGCCACTTGGGCCGCACCCACATCCACCTTGCCTTCGGCTTCCAGGCGGACCAGCCCACGCGGGCTCAGGTCAGCCCAGCCAGTTCCATCGGCCTTGAGGGCTTCCAGGTCCAAGTGCAGTTGGCCCAGGGTGGCCCGGCCATTCCGCAGGGTGGCCTGCAGGTTTCCGGCCTCCAGCCCATGCTGGGTCAATCCGAGCTGAAGTGATCCCTGCCAGCGGTCCGGCCGACCGAGGGCAGCAGGATCCCGGGGACCTTCCACCTGGGCCTTCAGTGTGCCCCGAACCCCGTTGAATTCCGGCAATCGGAGGAACTTGCCGAGGGCCCCGAGGTCCATGGCCTGGCCCGACAGGGTTCCCTTGGCTGGGGTCTTGCGGGACCAGCCCCCTTCCAGGGAAAGGTCCCCCTGGGAGGAATGCCACCAAAGGTGGCTCAACTGGAACCCTTCCAGGTTGCCGCTGCCACGGAGATCGAGGCTGCCGGGGGCCAAGGCGCCCTCCGAGGGCCTGAGGCCGGCCCCCTCGGCGCTGACCGTCCACTGTGGATTCGCCAAGGCGCCACGCACCGAGGCCGTGAGGTCCAGGTTGCCCGTGAGGGGTGGCCGGCCCAGGCCACCCCAGTGGGAGGCCTGCGCCAGGGCCAGGACTCCGGTGAGGTTGGCCTCAACCTTTTCAGGTCGTTGGGGGGTCTTCGTATCGAATCGCCCGTGCAGGCGGAACTGGCTTTCCCCTAGGCGGATGTAGCCCCCCTTGAGAACCACGAGCTTCTCAGAGAGCTCACCGTTCAAATCGAGGCGACCCTTTTCCCAGCCTTTCGGACCCCGGACCAGCAACTGAGGGCCCGCCACATCCATCCGCAGGCGGTTGGGTTCTGGCCCCGTGGCCTTCACCTCGAATTGGTAGCGCATGGCGGGCAGGCCCCGCAGCGGTTCGGGGATTTCGATCACGCCCCCCGTGAGGCTGAGCAGGTCCAGCCGCACTTGGGGCAGGGGGCCCTTCCGGGGGGGGTGCTCCTTCAGGTGGATGGCGGACAGTCCCGCCTCCGTCAGGCGGAGGTGGGGGTACTCCACTCGGATGGAGAAAAGGTGAGGCGTCGGGGAGAGCAGGGAGGCGAGATCGGCCTGGACCTCTACTTTCTGTATCGTAAGCAGATCGCCGCCCAGGCGTACGTTCCGCATCGTGAATGAGCCGAAGAGGGGGTGGACTTCCAGTTGGCCGACTTCCAGGGTGAGGCCGGTCTCATCACGGACCAGGGCGTCGAGCTTAGAGACCGTCCAGCGGGTGACCGCCGGCCGTGTGGCCAACCAGGGGACGATGGTCATGGTGGCGGTGCCGGCCACCAGGACGTAGGCCACGCGGCGCACCCAGCGGCGGCCCCAGAGCCGTTGCACCGCTTCTTTCGCCGGGTGCCAGACCATCAGTTTTTTTCACCGCAGCTGGGGCAGATCATGGCCATGCGCGGCAGCTGGCGGTAACAGAAGCGGCAGAGCCTGGCCTGGGTGGCCGCGCGCAGCGTGAGGTGCGGGCCGGAGCTGTTCGAGGCGAGCACGGCCGTGCCGAGGGGGCGGGTTTCGCGGGCGACACTGTCCTTGAGACGGCGCAGGACCTCCAGAAACGCCTGGGCCGACAAGTAGCGCTCACCGAGATTCACGGCCAGGGCCTTCATGACCACTTCGGAAAAGGCCTTGGGCACGATGGGGTTGCGCAGATGGGGCGCCAGGATCTGCTGGGTGGTAAAGGCCTGGGCGATCTTGAGGGGATCCGCGTCGTAGAAGGGGACGGTGCCCGTGAGCATCTCGTAGAGCGTGATGCCCAAGGACCAGAGGTCGGATTGGAAGACAGCCCGACCCCGGAAGTGCTCGGGGGCCATGTAGGGCGGCGAGCCGATGCGCGTGGGCGCGTAGGGGACGTGCTGCATTTCCAGCACTCGGGAAGTCCCGAAGTCGGTGACTTTGGCCACGCCCTCGCGGTTCAGGAGAATGTTCGCAGGGCGCAGGTCACGGTGGAGGATCTGGTGGCCGTGAGCGAAGGCGATGGCGCTGCAGACGTCCAGGCCGACCTCCAGGGCCCGCCCCGGAGGCAGGGTGCGTTCGCGGCGGATGAGCCGATCGAGGCTCTCGCCTTCGATGTATTCCAGGACCATGAAGAAGATCCCGTTCTTCCGTTCGACGGTGATCAGCTCGACGATGTTCGGATGCTTCAGGCCCGCCATGATGCGGGGCTCCTTCAGCAGATCGACGATCTCGTCCTGTTGCTGGTGAGGCACTTTCAGGGCCACCTTGCGGTTGACCCAGGTGTCCATGGCCAGGTACACGGCTCCGAAACCGCCAGAGCCGAGGCGGTCCAGGATCTGGTACTTCCCCAGGGTCTGGTCCTTGGATAGCACTGGCGCGGGCTCCGAAGCGATGGATCCAGCATGACCGAAACAGCCCGCGACTCCTAGGAGCCTATTCCAGGATGCGATCCAGGAAGGAGCTCTGGTCGCCCCAGGCGGAGCTGAGGAAGCTCTCCACGAACCGGAGCTGCCCTGGGTCGGGCGGCACCAGATCCCGGAAGAGGGACCATCGCACGGCGCCATCCCGGATACGGATGCGGCGGACCTCCCGCATGGCCTCCTGGAACGCGGCCTTGCGCTCCTCGGGGATCCGGTATTCAAGCACCGTGAGGATCGGCCCCTCGTTGGGATGGATGGGACCGGGTGAATGGGGCAGGAGATGGTGGGGGCTCAGGTCCAGCGGCTGGTGGAGGGCCTGGATCTTCAGGTGGGCCGTGGCCGCCAGCAACAACAGCATCCCGATCCCCGCCGCGGCATAGGCGGTGTGGATGCCCCAGTGTTCGCCCACCACGCCCCAGAAGGCCGCTCCACCAGCCATGGCGCCACCCCAGACCGTGATGTAGACACCCAGGGCCCGGGCCCGGACCCATGAGGGCACCGAAAGCTGGACACCGGTGTTGCAGGTGCTCAGCACGGCCAGCCACCCGGCCCCGCAGACCAGGAGAGCCAGGCCGACGGAAAGGGTGTGGGCGACGAAGGCCAACACCAGCAGGCCCGCCGCGAAAGTGGCCGTGGCGGCCACCATCAGGGCGTTGGGCGTCAATTTTCGTCGGAGCGCCGGGAGGACCAGCGTGGCGCCCACCGCCCCCGCCCCGGTGCCGCCCAGCAGCAAGCCGAAGGCCATGGAACCGAGGTGGAGCCTGTGGATGGCCAGGGTGGGCAGCAGAGAGAAGATCGGGCCCCCGAAAACCACGATCTGATTATCGGCGAGCCTCAGCCAGGAAAGATCTCCACGAAGAACACGAAGGTACCCTGCGGGTTCACGAAGGACGCGAATGGGGCTCGACTCATCCCGGACATCCCTTCACGGGCGGCGGCCATGGCGGCCCTTGGAAGCCGCCCGGGGCCGCCGCCCGTGAAGCCGGCCGCGCCATGCGCGACCGGGGGCCAGAGGCCCGGATGCCCTGGCCGAGACGCTAGGGCCTGCCTTCGTGGCCTTCGTCTTCCTCTTCGTGATCTTCGTGGAGGCCCTTGATCCCTTCGGTCAGGCTGAGACTCGCCGATAACGAGAAAACACGAAACCGCCACCGGGGACCGGGTGATCTCCCCCATGAGCCATTTCTCGCCCACGCTCTGCACCCAGGTGCCCACGTTCGAGGCCATGGCCGCGATCCAGATCGCGAAGAAGATCTTGCCGCGGAGCGAAAGGGCTCTTGGCGTCGGTCACAGGCTCAGGCTATCCAGGGAAAGCAGAAAAAATACTCGCGGAGAGCGCGGAGGCAGCGGAGGGCCGCAGAGAAGGGAAAGGGCTTTCTCCTCTGCGACCCTCCGCTTTCTTGGCATCCTCCGCGAGTGTGGTTATCCCAAGAATGCTTTCAAAGTCTTGGAATAACGCGGGTGGCGAATTTTACGCAGGGCCTTGGACTCGATCTGGCGGATGCGTTCGCGGGTGACGGCGAATTCGCTGCCCACTTCCTCCAGCGTGTGCTCGGAGCCGTCGTCGCCTACGCCGAAGCGCATGCGCAGCACGCGCTCTTCGCGCTCGCTGAGGGTGTTGAGGACGTTGCGGACGGTTTCCTTGAGGCGCTGCTGCACGACCTGTTCCACGGGGGAGACCACGGTCTTGTCCTCGATGAAGTCGCCCAGGTGGGAATCCTCCTCCTCGCCGATGGGGGTTTCGAGGGAGATGGGTTCCTGCGCGATCTTCATCACCTTGCGCACCTTGCCCACGGGCATGTCCATGGCGTGGGCGATCTCCTCGCTGGAGGGTTCGCGGCCGAGCTTCTGCACCAGCTCGCGCTGGGTGCGGATGAGCTTGTTGATGGTCTCGATCATGTGCACGGGGATGCGGATGGTGCGGGCCTGGTCCGCGATCGCGCGGGTGATGGCCTGCCGGATCCACCAGGTGGCGTAGGTGGAGAACTTGAAGCCGCGGCTGTACTCGAACTTGTCCACGGCCTTCATGAGGCCGATATTGCCTTCCTGGATGAGGTCCAGGAACTGCAGGCCGCGGTTGGTGTAGCGCTTGGCGATGCTGACCACCAGGCGGAGGTTGGCTTCGATGAGCTCAGCCTTGGCGCCGCGGCTGATGCTTTCCGCTGCCTTGAGGCCATTGAAGTCCTTGTGGAAGTAGTCGCTGGTGGTCTCGTACTTTTCGAAGAAGTCGGCCAGGGTCTTCTCGATGTGGGCCAGCTCGTCCTTGTAGCGGTCCTTGAGCTTGGCAAAAGCGGGATTCTTGAGGCGGTCCCGCAGCTCACGGCACTTGCGCTCGCCTGCCATCACCTGGCTGTGCTGGTGGGTGATGCGGTCGATCAGGCGGGTGACGGCGAGGCTGTTGAGGCCCAGCTTGCGGATCTGCCGGGAGAGCCGGGCCCGGGCGTAGAGGATCTCGCGATCCAGCTTGCGCTTCTTGGGCAGGGTCTTGGTGCCGGCATCCACCTGGAGCTTGATCTCCAGCAGGTCCTGGAGGGCCTGGTCGAAGACCAGCAGCTTCTCGAACTGGTGATGCACGTGCTGGGTGGCGGAGGTGCTCTCCGCATCCTCGTCGTCGTCCACCTCGTCAGAGAGGCCCACGACTTCGCGGATCTTGCCGGGATTCTCCTTCAGCATCTTGCCGATGTCGATGAGCAGGCTGGCGGCCAGACGAGACCGGGACAGGGCCCGCATGACGCTGCGGACGCCCACTTCGATGCGCTTGGCGATCTCGACCTCGTCCTCGCGCTTGAGGAGGGGCACCGTGCCCATCTCCTTGAGGTACATGCGCACCGGGTCGTTGAACTTGTCGCTGTCAGGGCTGTCGATCTCGGTTTCGAGATCCTTGTCACCCTTCCCGCCACCTTCCACCATGATGAATTCAGGCTCGATGGCCTCGCGCGCGGCCTGGGCCTCCTCTTCCGTCGCTCCGATGCCCACGCCCAGACGCGCGAAAAGACCCATGACCACTTCGAGGTCATCGGGGCTTGAGGCGGTGTTGGGGAGGAAATCGTTGAGCTGGTCGACCAGCAGGAATCCGTTTTTCCTTCCGATGGAGATCAGGGCTTTGGTTAGGGTGTAGTAGGCATCGCGTGGCGGCGTCGGAACCATTCGGACCTCAAAGAGCGCTGCAGGCATCGGGCCAGTGGGACGGGAAGACCCGGCGGCCGAGGGGAAAACAGAACACGGCCAATGTACCGGGCCGTGTCCGGAACTTTTCAGTATAGGGGATCTGCGGATTCAGGCAAGGGCCGGATCTTCTGCTCGGACCTCAACGGGGTCCGCGTCGGCGGCGGGAAAGGTCCTTCTGGCGTCCCAGCAGCTCATTCTGGCGGGCCTCCACCCGCTGCTGGAGGGCTGGGTCCACCTGGGTGCTGGGGTCCAGCAGCAGGCGGTTGTTGGCCTGGAGCTCCCGGTCCACATAACGGGCCTCGAGCTTCACGAAGAGGGCCTCGGCATCCCGGCCGGCCTCGTCCTGGCGGCTGGCCTGGGCATCCAGGTGCCGGATGGCGGCGAGGGCGCCTTCAGGCAGGCGGGCCGGATCCCCCTCCGCATCCAACAGAGCCTGGAGGAGGGGGGCCCCATCGAGGCCGTCCCACCAGGCTGGTGGAACCTCCTGGACGCGCTGCCAGTGGCCGGCGGTGCTGAGGAGCAGCAGGCCGCGGATCAGCTCGTCGAGTTCCTGGGGCGAGGCGGCCTGGGCGGGTGCCTCAGGTTCCTGGCCAGGGGCCTGCCGGCCCCGAACGGCCCGGTCCAGCTCCTGCAGGGGTACCTGCAGCTGATGGGCCAGGCTGGAGAAGAGATCGCGGCTTTCGGTGGTGCGGGGCAGGTAGGGCAGGAAGTCCAGGAGGTCCTTGAAGGCTCCCATCCGGTCGGAGATGCGCCTCAGATCCTTGCCCTCCATGGCCCGGTCGATCATGAAGGCCGTCCAGTCCGGCGCGGCCCGCAGCAGGTCGCGGAAGGCCTCGCCGCCCAGCTTCAGGCACCAGGTATCGGGATCCTCGCCCTGGGGCAGTTCGAGCAGACGCACCTCGAAGCCCAGGGGCAGGGCCATCCGCAGGCTCTTTTCCATGGCCCGCCGGCCCGCCGCGTCGCCGTCAAAACAGAGGATGACCCGGCGGGTGAACCGGCCCAGCTGCTTCAAGTGCTCCTCGGTGAGGGCGGTGCCCAGGGGGGCCACGGCCTGGTGGATGCCGTGCTGGTGGAGCTGCAGCACATCGAAATAGCCTTCCACCACCAGGGCTCCGTCCTTCATGGCGCCCTTGGCGCGATGGAAGCCGAAGAGGGTCTCCCCCTTGTGGAACAGGATCGTATCCCTGGTGTTGAGGTATTTGGGCTGGCCATCGCCAAGCACCCGGCCGCCAAAAGCCACCAGGCGGCCCCGGGCGTCGTGGATGGGGATGGTGAGGCGGTTGCGGAGGAAGTCGATCTGGGTGCCACGCTCGCTGCGGCTCGCCAGGCCCGCCTGCTCCAGCAACTCGCCGGAGAAGTTCAGATCGCGCAGGTGAGTCACCAGGGGATCCCAGCCGTCCGGCGCCACCCCGAAGCCGGCCTCGGCGACAAAAGGACCTTCGTAACCTCTCCGACGCAGGTAGGCCCGGGCTTCCTCATGGCGCTCCAATTGCCGCTCGTAGAAGGCCTGCGCGGCTTCCAGGGCACTTCGCAGGCGGGTCTCCAGATCCAGCTCGGCCGCTGGGCGCTCCCGGCGCTGGGGCAGGTCGATGCCGGCGGCTCGAGCCAGCTGCTCCAGGGCCTCGGGGAACGTCATGCCCTCGCGCTCCATGAGCCAGGCAAAGGCGTCTCCGTGCTTGCCGCAACCGAAACAGTGGTAGAAACCGCGGTTGGCCACGACCTGGAAGCTGGGGCTGCGTTCGGCATGGAAGGGGCAGAGGCCCACATGGGCCGAGCCCTGCTTCCGCAGCTTCACCGCCTGGCCCACCAGGGCCAGCAGGTCCGTGGCGTCCCGGACGCGCTCGACGATCTCGCGATCACGCATGCTTCAGGCATAACATGAGCGCGGATATGGGAGGCATGGCATATTTGAGGATTCGCACGGCGGAACTCCATGACCCAGCTTCTCGACACCATCCTTCTCTTCAGCCTGCCAGCTTCCGGCAAATCGGAGGTCCGGCGCTACCTGGCCAGCCTCACGCCGGACCAGTGCCGGAACGACTTTCACATGGGTCCCACCCTGCAACTCGACGATTACCCCTACGTCCACCTGATGCACCGCATCGACGACGAGCTGAAGGCCAACGGCCTGGGCTACGCCTACTACCACGGACCCAACCGCCCCTTTCGCGACAACTGGACCTGGGCGGTCCTCATCGAGCTGTTGAACGAGGACTACGCGAACCTCATGGCCAGCCGCCAGGCCGAGACCACCAATGCCGCTCAGCACCTCTTCGATCGGTTGGATGCGGCCCATGCCAAAGTTGGCCTCCCCGAATACCTGGGCGACCTCCCCCATCGGCTGCGGGTACGGATGGCCGAGGCTCTGGAGGCTGAGTGTCGCGCCGAGCTGGACATCCTCAATCGCCAGAACGCCGAGGACAAGTCGGGCCGGACGCTGGTCATCGAAGCGGCCCGCGGCGGCGCGCACGGCTCGGCTTTCCCCCTGTGCCCGCCTCACGGCTACGACACGGCCTTCCAGACGCTGTCGCCCGCCATCCTCGAGACGGCCTCTGTGCTGTATGTCTGGGTGGATCCGGTCGAAAGCCGCCGCAAGAACATCGAGCGGGGCCGGCCCGATGGCCAGGGCAGCATCCTTCACCACAGTGTGCCCATGGAGGTCATGCTCGGCCAGTACGGCACCGATGACATGGCCTGGCTCATGGAGCAGAGTGACCGCCCCGGCACCATCCGCGTGGAGCGCGCCATCCAGGCCGGCGACCGCTACGAGACCAAGGTCTACCACCTCC
>CAVPLE010000012.1:0-14588 GCA_963705865.1 uncultured Holophagaceae bacterium
AGTCCATCCACGGGACTTTCCGCGATCGGCTGCTGGAGCTCTACAAGAAGACGCCCATCGGCGACCCCCGCCAGGACGCGATCCTCATGGGACCCCTGGTGGACGCGGGCGCCGTGGAGACCATGCTGGCGGCCATCGAGACCGTGAAGGCCCAGGGCGGGAAGATCCTCATCGGCGGCGAGAAGCTGTCCAACCCTGGCGGCTGCTATATCTCTCCCTGCGTCGCCGAAGTGTCCGGCAACCTCCCCATCGTGCAGGAGGAGACCTTCGCGCCGGTGCTCTACCTCATGCCCTACCGCACCATCGAGGAGGCGATCGCCCTCCAGAATGGCGTGCCCCAGGGTCTGTCCAGCGCCATCATCACCAACGACCTGGGCGAGAGCGAGCTGTTCCTCTCGGCGGCCGGCAGCGACTGCGGCCTGGCCAACGTGAACACGGGCACCAGCGGCGCCGAGATCGGCGGCGCCTTTGGCGGCGAGAAGGAGACCGGCGGCGGGCGCGAGAGCGGTTCCGACGCCTGGAAGGCCTACATGCGCCGCCAGACCAGCGCGATCAATTTCAGCGGGAGTGTGGAGCTGGCCCAGGGCATCACCCTGGAACTCTGAGACTGAGGAAGCCTCCGCGGTCCACAGGGGTTCCGCTAAGCTATGGGGATCCTTCCGAGAGGACTCCTTGCCTGGGCAATTCTCACCCTCCCAACGGCGCGACCCGTTGGGCCGTCCCCTTACGATGGCTGCCCGGGCGGCCCTGGTCATCTTTTGGAGTGCCGCGGCCCTGCTCCACACCGTGCTTCCCGCGGAGCAGCGCCAGCTGGTCTGGCCTTTGTGCTACATGGGGCTGGAGTTCCTCGCTGTGGCGAGCCTGGGCTATCGCGCCTGGCGGTCTCCCGACGAGAGTCGCCTGGCCTGGTGGCTGCTGACGATCTCGGCCGCTCTCGAGGTGCCGAACCTGATCGTGGGCTTGTTTCTCAGTCGGGGCTGGACCGGGCCCTGGGCCGCGGGCCTGCCGAGCATGCTGGGCCTGGGAACCGGCCTCCTGGTGCTGGCGGGGGTCCTGAGCTTTCCGCGGGCCCAGGAATCAAGGGGGGTGCTCTGGCGGCGGATCCAGGACGGTCTCATCTTCGCGGCGTCCGTGCTCTTCCTGCTCTGGGTGATGGGTGTCCAGGGTAATCTCCGCGCTGCGGCCCATGGCATGGGGCTGCGAGTCTTCGTGGCCTATCTCAACGCGGCGCTATTGGGTGGTGGCCTGGTCTTCATGACCTCGTATGATCCCGGCCGGATCCAGGGTCCGCTGGGATGGCTCGGGGCCTCGGCGCTGGCCTGGCTCGCGGCGCTCTCTTGCTGGGCCATGGCTGGCCTGCCCCCGGTCGTGGCCACCCAGGGATGGATCGTCCTGGCCGGGGCCATTCCGCTCTTCCAGGGGCTGGCGGCCTGGTCGCCCCGCCCGGTGGAGCAGGTCCTGGCCGGTCCGGGATCTGAGCGGAGAACCACGGTGCTGCTCCCCTACCTTCCCGTGGCCATCGCCATCGGGGTCCTGGCCGTGCTGCTCGCCACGAACCCGGAAAGCGTGACTCGGGTCGCCTTTGCCATCTTCCTCGTCATGGTGGGGCTGCTCCTCCTGCGGCAGTTCCAGTCCATCCAGGATCTGCAGGCGGCGCGTCGAACCCTCGAAGATCGCGTCCGGCAGCGGACCCGGGCCCTGGAACAGGTCCAGGGCACGCTGCTCAGGACCGAGCGCATGAACACCGTGGCCTTGATGGGGGCGGGTCTGGCTCACGACCTCAACAACCTGATCTGCTCCGTGAAGGTCTCGGCGGAACTGGCCGCCCTGAAGTTGGACGAAGGCGATGCACCGGATCCGGAGGATCTATCCCGCATCACGTTGGCGGCGGATCGAGCCGCACGCCTGACGGGTCGCTTGATGGGGTTCGCCCGGCGGGAGGAGGAGAGTCTGTCCTTCCTGGACCTGGGCATGGCGGTGAAGGGGATGGAGGCGACCTTGCGGATCATCCTGCCCCGGTCCGTGGAGCTGCGGATCGAGGCTGCCGGCGACAGTCTCATCGTCCAGAGCTCCGGACTCCGGGTGGAGCAGATGGTGGTGAACCTCGTGGCCAACGCTCGGGATGCCATGCCGGAGGGGGGTACCCTCACCGTGCGGACCGGGGTGGGGGAGTCGGAGAAGCCGATGGCCCTGCTGGAGGTGGCGGATACCGGAATCGGCATCGCCCCGGACATCCTGGCGAGGATCTTCGATCCCTTCTTCACCACCAAGGCCCCAGGCCAGGGCACAGGTCTGGGCCTGCCTTCCCTGAAGGCCCTGGTGGAGGAGGGTGGCGGTCGGATGGAGGTCGCGAGTGAACCCGGACATGGAGCTCGGTTCAGGATCTTGCTGCCCCTGATGCCCGCCGCGGGAATCACCCCCCACTGATGAGGTGGATGACCTTCACCACCGCTTCATCAGGGATGGTGGTGGTGTCGTAGGCCTTCTTCTGGATCAGCGCGTCGTTCACGTGGATGACCAGCATGGGGAAGCGGTAGTTCCGTGCCTTCAGTACGTCCCGGACCGTCATGCCCGCGTGCCAGTCGAGCGGCTCTTCATTGACCAGGATCATGGGCGCCTTCCGCTTTTGCTTTTCGCCAAGAGAATCGGCCGCGAACGCGGTCGATTCTCTCAGAGGTGCTGTTTGACGACTTCGACGACTTCCGGGAACGCATCAAGGCCCAGTTCCTTCAGGCGCGCCAGAGTGGGCACGCCGTCCAGGGTCCAGCCGCGGCGGGTGTAGACGCTGTCCATGAGCTTGGAGAAGCGGCCGGTGCGCCATTCTCGGTGCAGGGCCATCTTTTCCTCGGTGGTCTTGCCCGCAGGATCGAGGCCCATCTCGGTGATGATCTGCTGGTCGTAGCGCTCGGCCCGGGATTCGTACTCTTCCTTCGTGACGGGCCCGAGCGAGCGGTACGGCGCCGCGTCGTGCAGTCGCAGGCCCTTGCCCATGCGGATGTTGAACACCCGCTGGAAGTTGTAGACCTTCGCGGACTGCCTGATCAGCTCTTCCTTGTCGATCTGGATGCCCGTGGTGGCGCTGAAGAGGTCCACGTAGTTCTGCACATGCTCGGGCACCTTGTGGGCCTCGGGCTGGGAGGAATTGTCCGCGGGCACGACATCATTCCAGGGCAGCTTGCAGAAGCCGTTGAGGCCGAACCAGGTGCGGAAGAGGGGGAAGTAGTAGAGCGCTTCGGCCTTGTCTTCGAACGTGGGCAGCTGCTTGTTGACCATGTCCATGAAGATCAGCCAGGCCTCGTCGTGCTGGGGGCCCTTGTTGGTGAGGGCGTAACCGCCCTGCTGGGCCAGGGATTCCTTCGACATGTACTGGGAGTATTCGAGGCCCTTGTTCTCCATGCCGATGTCGTTGATGAGTTGGGGATCGCCCCAGCCGTTCTTGATGAAGTACTCCTTCATCTTCTTGACGCCCAGGCCGGCGATCTCGCCGAAGCCGATCCCGCGGGCCATCTGGTGCATCATCTCGAGGTCGGCCTCGGCGTTGCCCCAGGTCATCTCCAGGCCGCCCGTGCGTTCCTTGTTGAGGATGCCGCGCTGGTAGCACTCCATCACGAAGGCGGTGAGGGTGCCATAGGTGATGGTGCAGATGCCATAGGTGTCGCAGTAGAAATTGAGCTCGAGCAGGTAGTCGGGATCGAAAACGCCACAGTTGGAGCCCAGGCCCGCCGCGTTCTCGTACTCGGGGCCGTCCACGGTGACCATGTCACCCTTGTACGGGCCGGTCTTCAGCACCAGGCCATCCGCACCCTTGGCGCAGGCCATGGAGCAGCCGTACCAGCAGCCATCCACGGTGTGCTGGGTGCAGCGCTGCTGCCAGTAGCTGGAGTCGATCTTGTGGACATCCGGGTGCGAACCGAATTGGAAATTGTGAACGGGCAGCAGGTCGTAGGCGTCCATGATCTCGACGATGTGCGCCGTGCCGTTCCGGCGCATCATGCACTGCGTGTCGTCGTTCTCGCGCATCTCCTTGTGGAACTTGATGCCGGTTTTGGCGATGGTCTCGGGATCCGCCGGGTGGTTGAGGTCGCCGGCGACCTTGGGCCCGCGCACCACCAGGGCGCGGATGCGCTTGTCCCGGAAGACGGTGCCGATGCCGCCGCGGCCAGCCTGCTTGAAGCGGACGCACTTGCGGCGGCGGTCGTAGAAGGAGAAGTTGAGCATGCCGATGAGGCTGTGTTCGGCCGCCGCACCCGTGGAGACCACCGAGATGTTGGGCAAGTCCTTCTCGTTCTCCGCGTACATGTGCGTGAGCACTTCCGCCAGCACATGGCTGTCCACGGGATCGGTGGGTGCCTCCTCGATGCGGATGATCCCCTTCACACCATCAATGAACAGGATGATGTCCTTGTCGGACTTGCCCTGGAGCTCCAGGGCGTCGAAGCCCGAGAACTTGAGCAGGGGGCCGTAGAAGCCGCCCACGTTGGAATCGATGGGGATGTCCGTCTGGGGTGACAGGCTCACCACCAGGGACTTGCCGGTGCCCGCGTACTGGGTCATGCCGGCCACGGGCCCGGGGCTGATGATGATTTCGTTCTCGGGATCGTTCCACCGGGTGGTGGGCTTCACGGCGTTCCACAGGTGGTAGAGGCCGAAGCCGCGACCGCCGATGAAGACATCCTTCATCTGCTGGGTGACGGGCTTCTCCGTGATCTCCAGCGAGCCCACGTTCACGTAGAGGGTGCGATTGGTGTAGCCCTTGTCGGGCAGGCTGGGGGTGTAGCTGATCTCTTTCAACACCTTATGCGCGGCCTTGATGGCCTCCAGGCCCTCCAGGTATTCAGTGCGCTGGGTGTAATCGATGTCCATCACCTTGCTGGGATCGAAGACGAGCTGGCTCATGGGATTCCCTTTCTCAGATGATCCGGACGGCCGGTTCGGGGACGTCGACGATGGAGAGGGCCCCGTGGGGGCAGACCTTGACGCAAATGCCGCAGGACGTGCACTTGTGGGGGACGATCCAGTCGGGGTTCCGCATGAAGGCTTCCTTCTCGCAGAAGCCGATGCACATGTAGCAGCCCACGCAGAGCTGCTTGTCGATCATCACCACGCCCAGCTTGTTGCGCTTGAGGGCCTCCGACGGGCAGACCACCACGCAATCGCCGCACTGGTCGCAGAGGACGGCCTTGCCGCCGCCGTCCTCGTAGGCCTTGATCTGGAGGGCGGCCTGGGCGGGGTCATCCACCTTGAAGACCTTGATGGCGCACTCCAACTCACACTCGTGATTGCAGTTGCGCCCCGCATCGCACTTCTGGAAATCGATCACCAGCTGTTTCATGGCTCGAAGGCCTCCGGTCTCGGACCCGTTGACTACACGTCAATCAGGGATGGCCATGCCACCCCAGATGTGAGGCTAGTCCGGGCTCGGACCCCCGGCAATGGACGCAGGTCACACTTCGGTGTCGAGGCCCTCCCGGCGGATGAGGTGGGCAGCCGTGGCCTTGAAGGAGGCCACCACGGAACCCCCGGGGCCGAGGTCCAGTTCCGCCAGGGACTGCGCGGTTACGTAAGCCGCCAGGAAGAAGCCGCAATCCAGCTCGACCTTGAAAAAGGGGCCCCTGGGCAGGACCTTGGCGACGGTCCCGGGGAAGGTGTTCCGGGCGCTGCTGGTTTTGTCGGTTTGTAAAGACAGGGTCACGTTCTCAGGGCGGACGCCCACCAGGACCGTCTGACCGGGCCGCGCTTCGCCGATGGCCAGCACCTCATGGCCGCCCAAGCCCTTGCCGAGCCTCAGGGTCAGCAGGCCCTCCCCGCTGGCGGTCACCTGCCCCTTGAGGAGGGTCTCCATGCCCACGAAGGCCGCGACGAAGGGATCCTGCGGGTGGTTCATGACCTCCCGCAGGCCCCCGATCTGGAGGATGGTGCCTTCCTTCATCACCGCCAGCCGGTGCGCCAGGCGTGCCGCCTCGCCCTGGTCGTGGGTGGAGATCACGGCGGTGCTGCCGGTCTCGGCGAGAATGTGGCCCAGGTCGTCGAGCAGGCCCTCGCGGGCGGGCGCGTCCAGGGAGGCGAAAGGCTCGTCCAGGAAGAGGATCTCCGGGCCCAGGACGAACGCGCGGGCCAGGGCGGTGCGCTGGGCCTCGCCTCCGGACAGCTGCCGGGCCGATCGTTCCAGCAGGTCGCCGATGCCGAGGCGCTCGGCCCAGGCCCGCACCGCGGGCTCCCGCACCGCGGCCGGCACGCCACGCAGCTTCAGACCCGTGGCGATGTTCTGGGCCACGGTGGCGTCGAAGAGGAGGGGATCCTGGAAGACCATGGTCATGCGACGGCGGTAGGCCTCGCGCTCGGGCCGGAGACGGAGTTCCGCGCCCTTGAACCGGAGGCTTCCCCCGGAGAGAGGCAGGAGGCCGGCCAGGGCCAGCATCAAGGTGCTCTTGCCGGCGCCATTGGGGCCCATGAGGGCCAGGACCTCCCCGGCGCGGAGCTCCAGCGCGGGCACATCGAGGACCTGGACGTGGCCCCGGTGGACCCGGAGGTTCCGCGCCTCCAGAACGGTCGCGCGGCTCATCGGGAGTGGTTCCGCTGCTGGACGTGCGTGAGCACGGCGTTCACCGCGAAAGCGAGGACCAGCAGCAGGATGCTGAGGGCGAAGGCCACCTCGAAGTTGCCCTTGCTGGTCTCCATGACCGTGGCCGTGGTGAGCACCCGCGTCTGGCCCTTGATGTTGCCGCCCACCATGATGGAGGCGCCCACCTCGGAGATGACCCCGCCGAAGCCCGCCATGACGGCGGCCAGCAGGGGCAGGCGGGCTTCCTTCAGTAGCAGCCACACCATTTGCGGCCGCGAGGCGCCCAGGGCCAGGATCTGCAGCCGCAGGCCCGGGGGCAGGTGCTGGAGGGCCGAGAGGCTGATGCCCGCGATGATGGGCGAGGCGATGGCGGCCTGGGCCAGGATCATGGCCGAGGGTGTGTAGAGGATCTCCAGGAAGCCGAAGGGCCCGTTCCGCCAGAGCAGCACGGTGACGAAGAGGCCCACCACCACGGGTGGCAGGCCCATGCCCGTGTTGAGGAGGGCGATGACCAGGCGCTTGCCTGGGAACTCGTTGAGGGCCACGGGCACGGCGACGCCCAGGCCGATCACCAGGCTGATGAGGGTGGCCAGACCTGAGACCTCGAGGGAGAGCAGGGTGATCCGGAGGACCTCGGGATCCAGCGTGAGCAGCAGCTCCAGCGCCTTCCGCAGGCCCTCCCAGATCAGATCCATGGGCTCCTATTCTGCTTCAAGGAAGGGGAACTTGAGGTCCCGGGGCGGCGTGAAGCTCTCCTTGATCGTGCGCGGAGAGGTCCAACGGATCAGGTTCAGGAAGCTGCCGGCCTTGTCGTTGGTGCCCGAGGCGCGGGCGCCGCCGAAGGGCTGGTGACCCACCACGGCGCCGGTGGGCTTGTCGTTGATGTAGAAGTTCCCGGCCGTGTTGGCCAGGGCCTCGGTCAGCTGGTTGATCACATAGCGGTCGCGGGCGAAGATCGCGCCGGTCAGCGCGTAGGGCGAAGTCTCGTCCAGAACCTTCAGGGTCTCGTCCAACTTGGCGTCGTCATAGACATAGATGGTGAGGACCGGCGCGAAGATCTCCTCCTCCATGGAGACGAACTTGGGGTTCGTGGTGAGGATGATCGTGGGTTCCACGAACCAGCCCTTGGCCTTGTCGCCTTTGCCGCCCACGAGGATCTCGGCGTCCTTCGCCTGCCTTGCGAGCTCGATGTATTTCATCGCGTTGTCGAAGGAGGCCTCGTCGATGACGGCGTTGAAGAAGTTGCGGAAGTCGCGCACATCGCCCATGCGGATCTCGGCCATCAGCGCGAGCAGGCGCGCCTTCAACTCGGGCCAGCGGGAGGCTGGCGCGTAGACGCGGGAGCAGGCCGAGCACTTCTGGCCCTGGTATTCGAAGCTGGCGCGCACGATGCCGGCGGCGGTCTCATCCACGTCGGCGGAAGCGTGCATGAACACGTAGTCCTTGCCGCCGGTTTCGCCCACGATGCGCGGGTAGCTCCGGTAGCGCTCCAGATTGCCGCTGATGGTCTTCCACATGCTGTTGAAGACGTTGGTGGAGCCCGTGAAGTGGAGGCCGGCGAAGTTGCGGTCCTCAAGGGCGATCTTGCCGATCATGGAACCGCGGCCGGGGATGAAATTGATGACGCCATCCGGCAGGCCGGCCTCCTTGTAGAGCTGCATGAGGTAGTAGTTCGACAGCACCGAGGTGGAGGCGGGTTTCCAGACGATGGTATTGCCCATGACCGCGGGGGCCGTGGGCAGGTTCGCGGCGATGGCCGTGAAGTTGAAGGGCGTCACAGCGAAAACGAAACCCTCCAGGGCCCGGTAATGGACGCGGTTCCACACGTGCGGATCCGAGATGGGCTGCTGCTTGTAGATCTCCTCCATGAACTTCGCGTTGTGGCGGAAGAAGTCGGCGGTCTCGCAGGTACTGTCGATCTCCGCCTGATAGGCGCTCTTCGACTGGCCCAGCATGGTGGCGGCGTTCAGGATGTAGCGGTACTTCGTGGAGATCAGGCTGGCCACCTTGTGGAAGATGGCGGCGCGATCCTCCCAGGGCGTGGCCTCCCAGTCCTTCTTGGCGGCCATGGCCGCGCCGATGGCCAGGCGGACCTCGGCCTCGCCCGCCTCGTGGTAGCGCGCCAGCACGTGCTGGTGGTCGTGCGGGCAGACGGCCTTCTGCGTCTTCCCGGTGCGGACTTCCTGGCCGCCGATGATGAGCGGGATGTCCAGCTCCAGGGCGTACTGGCGATCGAGTTCGGCCTTCAGGAGGGCGCGCTCCTTCGAGCCGGGCGCGTAGGGGAGGATGGGCTCATTGTGGGAGTCAGGCAGGCTGAAGATGGCATTGGACATGGGGTTCCCTCCGTCCGGCCCGCCTATTCCGGCCTGCCGGCATCAGGAAAGAATAACGGCGAGCCAAAGGTGCCGATTCCGAATTCTTTGATCAAAGTCTGCACATCTTTCGACACCATGAAGTCAGCAAAGGCGCGGGCTCCGGGGGTGTTCACCTTGGGATGCCGCGCCGGATTGACCTCGATGACATGGTAGACATTCAGGAGGGCGGCATCGCCTTCGCTTAGGATCTCCAGGCCGAGTTTCTTGCGCAAGGCCAGGTAGGTGCCGCGATCTGACAAAGTGTAAGCCCGCTTTTCGGCGGCCACGGCCAGGGTCTGCCCCATGCCAAGGCCAGTCTGCTGGTACCACGCGCCCTCGGGTTTGAGGCCGGCCGCGGCCCAGAGTTTCTTCTCCTGGGCGTGGGTGCCGGAGTTGTCACCCCGGGAGATGAAGAGGGCGTGGCCCGCGGCGATGGCCTGGAAGGCTGCCGTCGCGCCCTTCCCACGCAGGTGGGCCGGGTCCGTGGCTGGTCCCAGGAGGATGAAGTCGTTGTGCATGACGATGCGCCGGTTCACGCCGGAGCCCTCGGCCATGAGAGCCTTCTCCGCGTCCGGGGAGTGCACGAGGAGCACGTCGGCCTCGCCCTTCTTCCCCATGGCGATGGCCTGGCCCGAGCCCACGGCGATGGTCTTCACCACATAGCCAGTCTGCTTCTCGAAGCGGGGGATCAGCTCGTCCAGCAGGCCCGAGTCCTGGGTGCTGGTGGTAGTGGCGAGGATGACGGCCTTCGAGATCGGGGGACCAGCCTGGAGGCCCACGCAGGCCATGGACACCACCAGCAGCCAGTTCCATCTTGGGAATCTAAGGGTCGGCACAGGCGCCTCCAGAACGATAGGTTTTACAGGATACAACGGAAGGCCTGGTTCGTATCACCCTCCACGTTTCTGCTGGTCACGGAAGACACAGAATTCCACGGAGGACACAGAAGGGGCCGTGGTCCTCGCCGTGCGGGCCCGCCGAAGGCGGCTTCCGGCAAAGCCGGAAGTGATCCCGGGGGCGCCTGGGCCGCGCTTCCAAGGACGCGGCCCCAGGCACCCCCGGGATTCAGCCCGCGCTTTTGGAGCGCACGCCCCATTTCTTTTTCCGTGCTTTCCGGCTTTCTTCCGTGCCTTCCGTGACCAGATCTTTATCCTTTGTGGACGATTTGAGGATCGTTCTCCAGAAAGCTGCCTCAGTCCAGCAGGCGCCTCCGGAAAGCCCGTACGTCGGCCTCGATGGCGGTGGCGGCCTTGGCCTGGATGTCCCGGAAACGCTTCAGGGCCTCCTCCCCGGTGGGCGTCAGGTGGGCGCCACCGCCCTGGGCACCCCCCTTGGCCGCCAGCACCACCGGGGACCGGAAACACTGGTTCATCTCGTCCACCAGCAGCCAGGCCTTGCGGTAGCTCATCTCCAGAAGACGCGCCCCGGCCGAGATGGAGCCGGTCTTTCCGATGGCCTCCAGAAGGTCGGCCTTGCCCTGGCCGATGGCGATGTCGCTGCCGTAGGCGATGCGGATGCGAATGGAGGCGGCGGGAGAAGCGGGTTTGGCCATGGGGATCTCCGTCGGGGCCATTTCAGCACGAAGCCCAGCCATCGGACTCTGCTAGAAGGGAAGCATGGAACCCGTGCCTCAGGACAGACCCGCGCCGCGCACCCTCCTCCAGGTGCTATGCCCGGAATCGCCCCGGCACTTCCCCTGGGCCCGGCCCGCCCAGCTGGTGCTGCGCAGCCTCCATATCGCGGCCATGGCGCTGGTGCTGGGCGCCATTCCCTTCGGGGCGGACTTCCAGGCCCTCCTCGTCCCGATCGTGCTCACCGTGGCCACTGGCGTGCTGCTCTTCGCCATCGACCTGGCCCGGGACGCCGCCATCCTCACCCAGGGCAGCGGCGTGGCCGTGGTGGTGAAACTGGCCCTGCTGGGCATGGGGGCCCTGCAGCCCGCCTCCCGTCTGCCCTGGTACCTGGCCGCCACCCTGGTGGCCTCCGTCGGCTCCCACATGCCCGGGGCCTGGCGACACTTCTCCTTCCTCCAGTGGAGGGTGATCAAGCATCCGGATTGAGACCATGACCACTCCCGCCGAAGCCCTCCAGTCGATCCTCGCCCGCGTGGCGCCCCTGCCGCCGCGCACCCTGCCGCTGGCGGAGGCGTTGGGCCTGGCCGCGGCCGCGGCCATCAAGTCCACCGAGCAGGTGCCCCCCTTCACCAATTCCGCCATGGACGGCTATGCGGTGCGGGCCGGGGACCTGGCCGCGGCCTCGCCGGAACACCCCGTCCGCCTCCGGGTGCTGGGGGACCTCGCCGCCGGAGCCATGGCGGACCGGGCGGTGGCCTCTGGAACCGCCTGGCGCATCATGACCGGCGCGCCCCTGCCGGAAGGCGCCGACTCGGTGGTGCCCGTGGAGGCTACGGAACGGGGCGCGGATTGGGTGGAGGTCCACCGGCCCCTCCGGAAGGGCATCCACATCCGCCTGGCGGGGGAGGACATCCAGGTGGGTCTGGCGCTGGTGGCGTCGGGCCGCCCGCTGCGCCCCGGCGACCTGGGCGTGCTGGCGGCCGTGGGGCACCCTGTGCAGGTGCATCCGCGGCCTCGCGTGGCCGTGCTCACCACGGGGGATGAGCTGGTGGACGCCTCCGAACGGCCCGGCCCAGGCCAGATCCGCGACGCGAACATCCACGCCATCTGTGCCCAGGTGACCGCCTGCGGGGCCATCCCGGTGCCCTTCGCCCGGGTGCGGGACGACCGGGCCACGCTGACGGCCGTGCTGCGCGAGGCCCTGCAGGCCGACGCCATCCTCACCACCGGTGGCATCTCCGTGGGCGACTACGACTTCGTGAAGGCCATCCTGGAGGAGCTGGGCGCGGAGCGCGTCTTCTGGAAGGTGGCCCAGAAGCCGGGCGGACCCCTGGGCTTCTGGATGCTGGGAGACAAACCCATCTTCGGCATCCCGGGCAATCCCGTGGCCGCCATGCTCATGGTGGAGGAGTACGTGCGGCCCGCCCTGCGGCGCCTCATGGGCTTCTCCGCGCTGCACCGCCCCGTGGCGGAGGCGGCGCTGGAGGGCGGCTGGAGCGGCAAGGCCGGCGACCGGCGCACCACCTTCCTGCGCGTGGTGGCCCGCCGCGAAGGGGACCAGCTCCTGGCGCGGCTCACCGGGCCCCAGGGCTCCGCCATCCTCTCGTCCATGCTCCACGCCAATGCCCTGGTCGTGATCCCGCCCGACGTGGACCGCGTGGAACCGGGCGGCGCGGTCACGCTCCACCTCACCGAACTGGCGGAAGACCACTGACCCCGTTGGTGCTACAACAGCGCGGGGAGGACGCCATGGCCATCCGCGTGGTGCGACTGGGAACGCCAAGGGGGCCGGGGGAGGGCCTGCGGATCGGCACCGTGCGCCGTCCGCCCCGGGGCGTGCCCAAGGCCGAGTTCGCCGCGCGCGATTTCTACGACGTGTGGCTGCCCGAGGCCGCGCCCAGCGAGGAACTGGTGAAGCAGGCCCAGGCCGCCGAAAGCGACAAGGACTGGGCGGCCTTCAAGAGGAAGTACCGGGCGGAGATGGGCCATCCCGAGAAGGCCCGGCTCCTGGACCTGCTGGCGGCCTTGTCCCACAAGACGAACCTGGCCGTGGGCTGCTACTGCGAGGACGAAGCGCACTGCCACCGCTCCGTGCTGCGGGAGCTGCTGGCGGAGCGAGGCGCGGTCATCCGCTGAGGGCGGCCAGGGGCGCCATCCCCAGGCCCAGGGCCAGGGTGAGTCAGATCTGGAGGCCGCGGAAGGAACGGGGGACATCTGCCCGAGATACCAGAATCCAGAGAAGGCAGACGCCTCGCCATGCGAGACTAACCCGACCCTGAGGTATCCATGAGCGCCGAGCCCTCCTTCCGCGAGAAGTACTCCTTCCCTGCCAGCTACTGGAACGCCAACCTCACCGAACTGTTCGAGCGGGCGGCCTACTACTCCATGGCCAGCTTCATCGTCATCTACCTGGGGCGGCTGGGGCTCGGCGACTACTGGCCCAGCACCCTGAACGGGGTGCTCTGGTTCCTGGTCTACTTCCTGCCCATCCTCAGCGGCACCATCGCCGATCAGATCGGTTTCCGCCGCAGCCTGCTCCTGGCCTGCGTGCTGCTGGTGGGGGGCTACTTCCTCATGGGCTATCCCGTCTGGTTCGGCGGGCAGACCCTCGCCCTCCAGGCCGGCAAGGAGGTGACAGCGGGCCTGGGCGTGATGGTGCCCGTGGCGGCGGCCATCGTGCTGGTCGGTATCGGCGGCTCCTTCGTGAAGCCCTGCATCGCGGGCACCGTGCAGCGCACCCATCTGGGCAAGGCCACGCTGGCCTTTGCCATCTTCTACATGGTCATCAACATCGGCAGCGTGTTCGGCCGCCTCACGGCTTTCTTCGTGCGCACGAAGCTCGGCCGGCTCGACACCATCTTCCTCGTGTCCATGGCGGCTTCGGTGCTGGCCTTCCTGGTGGTGGCGCTGCTCTACCGGGATCCTGAATCCACGGTGGACCCCGGCAAGCCCCGGCGCACCATCCCCGAGATTTTCTTCGGCATGTTCAAGGTCCTGGGCAGCGGCCGTTTCGCGCTGTTCCTGGTGGTGAGCAGCGGCTTCTACTTCATCTACAACCAGGTCTACAACGTGCTGCCGCTCTACGTGAAGAAGACCGTGGAACTCACGCCGGCCATGGACCTCTACACCATGGCGAACCCCATCACCATCGTGCTGTTCCAGCTGCTCATCACGAAGCTCTTCGGCAAGCTGCCCCCCATCAAGTCCATCATCGTGGGCACCGTGATCATCGGCCTCGCCATGCTCATCAATGTGGCGCCGCTCTACATGGCAGGTGGCGTGACCCTGAAGCTGTGGCTCCCATTGGGCAGCCTCTTCATCGTGATGACCGTGGCCCTCATCGCTTTCGGCGAACTGTTCGCATCGGCCCGGCTCTACGAATACATCGGCTCCCTGGCCCCCAAGGGCCAGGAGGGCCTCTTCCTGGGCTATTCCAACCTGCCCATGGCCATCGGCAGCCTGGTGGGCGGCCCCGCCGGCGCCTGGCTCTTCAACAAGGTCATGTGCGCGGGGGCCGTGAAGCAGGCGGATGGCCTGTTGAAGCTGGATCCCAAGGCCGCTGCCACCGGCTGGATCATCCTCACCCTCTTCGGCCTGGGCAGCGCGCTGAGCCTGTGGTTCTACAACCGGTGGCTGCAGAAGCAGAGCTGAAATAGCGAAGAACTGACGTAAGCGGAGGAAAGCGGAGAGCGGGAGGAAAGCGGAGAAAGATCGGGCGATCTATTCTCTGCTCTCCTCCGCCCCTCTGCTCTCCTCCGCTTATTGAATTCTTTTTGAGTGATAATGGGTCCTCGCTCCGAGGCTCCCATGTCCAAAAAGGAAACGCCGCTCTTCCCCCTGCGCAAGGGCCTGCACACGCGGCAGGCGCATGTGGACTTGCCCGCGGGCACCTTCGAGGAGGAGCATGCGCGGAACGGCTTCTTCGGCCGCACCACGCACCTCTACCGCCTGCACCCGGTGACGGACTGGACGCGGATCGAAGGCCCCCTGCGCCCCCACAGCTACGACCTGAATCCCCTGACGGACTCAGCGGATGCCAAGGTTCAGGCTTCCATGTTCGGTTCCACCGAGGCAGCCTTCGCACCCATCTGCATCCTG
>CAVPLE010000013.1:0-26911 GCA_963705865.1 uncultured Holophagaceae bacterium
GCGGATCTCGCTCTCATCCCGGAAGTTGGCGGTGAACTCCAGGAACTGCGACGGATCGATCTGGTAGTCGATCTTCCCGAAGAAGAGGTCGGACCGGAACGGAGAGGGGAAGGTTCCCTGGAAGCTCTCGAAGTAGCTCTGCAAAGCGGGGGGGATGGCCGTGCCGCCGAGATAGACGCGGTTCTCACGGTCCTGGCGGTTGTGCTCATAGGAGAAGAAGAAGTGCATCCGGTCCTTGATGATGGGACCGCCCACGCTGACGCCGCTCAGCCAGCGCTCGTAGGCGGGCTTCTTCTCCCCGCGCTGCTCCGCGAAGTAGTTGTTCGCGACGAGCGACTTGTCCTGGTAGTAGCTGAAGAGGTCGCCATGGAACTCATTGGTGCCAGACTTCGTGACGGCCGTGATGATGGCGCTGGAGGCCTTCTGGTACTCGGCCTTGAAGTTCTCCGTCAGGACGCGGAACTCCTGCACGGCTGCCAGGGGGAACGGATTCCCGCGCGAGTTGTCCTGGCCAGCCGCGCCGCCTTCAAGGACATCGTTCTTGTAGCTGTTCCCGTCGATGAAGATGTTCACGTGGGCGGCGATCTGGCCGCCCGCGGAGAACTGCTGGTTCTGTTCATCCGTCGAAAGCCGGATGCCAGGTGCCAGAGCGGCGAGGTTCATGAAGTTGCGGTTGCCCTGGGGCAGGTTCTCGATCTGTTCGGTGGTGACGTTCGTCGCCACTTCCGCGGTCTTCATTTCGACCAGTGTTCCGGTCACTTCGACCACTGCGCCGGCTGTGGTTTCAGGAGCCAGGTCGAAGTTGAGGTCCAGCGCTTGGCCGACTTGCACGCGGACCGTCTTGGTGGTCTTGCCGAAGCCGGGGGCGGCGACGGTGATGGAGTAGGAAGCGGGATCCAGGCTGAGGTCGTAGGATCCGTCAGGCCTTGACGCCGTCTTCTGGACGTAACCGGTCGCGGTGTTCACCGCGGTGAGGACGGCGCCTGAAACGTTCTTTCCCGCCGCCTGGTCGCGGACGTGGCCGCGCAGCGAGGCAGTCGTCGTCTGCGCCTGGAGACACAATGGGGACAGCATCGTCGCGGCGACCGCGGCTACGGCTCGCGCACTGGTGACGGACCACTTGGCCCGAATGTTCCGGTTCATGTTTTTTTTCTCCTGATTCTGGTTTCTGCGTGGGGGGGAGTGTCGGAAGCACCATCGCGGCGACCCGTCCCGGGCGGTGCCCTGGAGGCGAGCTTCCCGGGGTTCAGGGTTCTCTGTGCGGCCCACTCGGCAGATGGCGGACCCGTTGACGAACGCGCCACCACCAGGACCTCCAGAGTCTGCTGTCTTGGCTGGATGGTTCCACCCGCCTCGATCAGCGCCAGGAGCCTTTCGGCGGCGCCGGCCCCAAGGTCCGTGATCGGTGTGCGGATGGATGAGAGGGGAGGAGAGAGATACCGGATGATCGGGACATCGTCGAATCCCGCGAGCGAGACATCCTCCGGGACGCGGATTCCACGCTCCTTCAGCGCGGCCAGGGCGCCGATGGCCATGGCATCGTTGGCCGCGAAAAGGGCCGTCGGTCGGGGGTCGATCTGCAGCACCCGGGCAACGGCGCGGTAGCCGCCCCCTTCACTGAAATCCCCCGGCACCTCCAGAAGAGTCGAGCCGCCACCAGGCAGGCTTTTCATCCCCTCCCGGTATCCCAGGAGCCGTTCCTCCGCGTCGCTGTTCCCGTCGGGTCCCTTCACGAATGCGATGCGTTCATGGCCGAGCCCCATGAGGTAGCGCGTCATCGCCAGGGCCCCGCCGCGGTTGTCCACGCAGATCGAATCGAACTGCTCCACTCCGGACCCCAGGACCCGGTTGAGGAACACCACGGGGGTCCGCCGGAGCAGGTTCTTGAGTGCGGCATGCATCTCGATATCGGAGGACAGCACCACCATGCCGTCCACCTTCCCGTGCATGGTCCGCAGCATGGTCTCGGCCGACCGCGGCTCCCCGTGCGTGCAGGTCACCAGCAGGCTGTAGTTCCGCTGCCGGGCCACCTGATCCAGGCCCCGGATCACTTCCGAGAAGAACTCGCCGAACATGTCGGGCAACAGGACGCCGATCGTCCGGGTTTCCCGCTTGATCAGGCTCCGGGCCCCACCGTGCGGGACGTAACCCAGCTTCTTGACGGCCCCCTGGACCCGCTCGCGGGTCGCGCCCCGGACCAGCCTGCTGCCGTTCAGAACCCTGGAGACGGTCGCGATCGAAACCTCTGCTTCCCGGGCGACATCATGAATCGTCACCTCGGCCTCGCTGCCGCGCTGTTCCGGCTCTTCTGGCACTTCTCTGGACTGAATCCCCATGGTTCGACCTATGCGGGTTATTGGGCGCGTGAAAACGTTTTCATTTTTGTGAACTGGTAGTAATGTAACCGTGACGATTCAGATTGCAAGAGGAAGGTGGATCTTTAGCAGCCAGGCGCTTCAAACGGCCCAGAGCCGTGTGCCATCCTGATGATGCTGGTGAATAAACAATATTTTTTTGGTTTAAAGCTTATTAAACCAATCTTCCCAGTCTCCCCACCTGAGAGTCCTGTGAATTTCTTCATCCTTGGGATCGACTCATGACCTCTTCTGCCCACCACACCACCGCGAGGGCGGACAAGATTCCCGTTCCGCAGAAAGTCGCCTATGGCCTCGGAGCGATCGTGACGATCGTCGCCGTCAACTCGGTCGTCCAGCTGACGAGCCTGGTGTACGTCGTCGGCCTGGGGATCAGCGCGATCTGGATCGGCTATGCCCAGGCCTTCCCGCGCCTGTGGGACGCGGTCGTGGATCCCTTCCTGGGCAACCTCTCAGACAATTGCCGTTCGAGATTCGGCCGCCGCATCCCCTTCCTCGTGGTGGGCGGCATCCTCATCGGCATCGCCTTCTCCTTCTTATGGACCGTCCCCAGGGACTGGAGCAAGCCGGCGATGTTCGCCTACTTCGTGGCCACATCCCTGTTCTTCTACACCGTCGTCCCCATCTACTCGATCCCCCACGGGGCGCTGGGACTTGAGATGACGGATGACTATCACGAGAAGACCAGCCTCTTCGCCTACGCGAGTTTCATCGGCAACGTGGGCGCCTTCTGCCTCCCTTGGGTCTACTACCTTGCCAACCGTCCCATCTTCAAGGGAGACACGGTGGCCGGGATCAAGTGGGTGTGCGTCGGCATGAGCCTCGTCCTGACCGCCTCGGCGCTCGTGTGCGCCGCCGTCTGCAAGGAGACCAAGCTGAAGCAGGCCCGATCCCAGGAACAGGTGCCGATTTTCCAGGGATTCAAGGCGACCTATCGCAACCGCACGTTCCTGAGACTCGTGGCGGCGTTCACGCTGTTGATCGTCGGGTTCCAGCTCGTGATGGGGTTCAGCAATTTCACGTCCATCTTCTACCTCTATGGCGGTAACAAGGATGCCGCCTCCACGCTGATGGCGGAGAACGGGACCCTGTGGGCCGCGGCTGGCATCGCCGGCGTCTTCCCGATGGTGTTGCTGTCCAAGTGGATCGGCAAGCGGGCCACGGTGATCATCTCCTTCGCCGTCATCATCGGAGGGAACCTGCTGAAGGTCGTGTGCTACGACCGGGCCCATCCCTGGCTGACGTTCATCCCGACCTTCTGCCTCTCGCTCGGCATGGTGTTCTGCTTCTCGCTCGTGAACTCCATGATCTCCGACATCTGCGACGAGGATGAGCTGGCGACGGGCATCCGCAGGGAAGGGGTCTATTTCGCCGTCTACAACTGGTGGTGGAAAGTCGGGGTCTCGATCGCCTCCGTCCTGAGCGGGTACCTGCTGCGGTTGACCGGCTTCAGCGAAGGCATGGCCACCCAGGGCGACGCGACCCTGTTCTGGATCCGCTTCTGGGAGATCAGCCTCCCCTCCGTCCTGTGCCTGATCAGCGTCGTCCTGCTCATGAGGTACCCACTGACGGAGGACCGCGCCTACGAGATCAAGGCCCAGCTCGCGCTGAGGAAGCCCGCCGACCACGAAACCGGAGCCGCCTCAGCCTGATCCGGGATGTCCGGCCTGTCATACCACCTTGCATTCAAAGATAGAGATCCACCACGGAGGCACAGAGGCAACAGAGGCGGCACGGAGACCTCCGTGACGGGGGCCCGGCGAGGCCAGGTTGAGCAGCTCCGTTGGGATCAGGTGGATTTCGCGGAAGGCATCATGTCCCTAAAGCCCAAGGACACCCGACGGAAGCGCAGTCGGCGCGCGCCCAAAAAGGATGTCCGGCGGCTGACAGGGGTCACCCTGAGGATCATGCAGCACCTGCACGAGACCAGGGATGAAGAATGTCCTTGGGTGTTCCCGGCTGAAACGCAGTCCGGTCACCTTGAAAACACCAAGAGGCCCTGGGCGGTTCTGCTCAAGGCCGCAAACCTGTCGAACCTCCATAGGCACGACCTCCGCCACCACTATGCCAACGAGGCCTTGGAGGCTGGAATCCAGCCAAAAGTCGCCTCGGACCTCACCGGTCATTCGGAAGAGATCATCACGCAGCGCTTCTACCAGGTGACCAGTGCCAAGGTCGCCAGGAAGGCCCAGGCCAAGCTGTCCAACAGGATCCTCCTGAAGGGGGGTGAGGAACCGCATCTGCCTGTGAAGGATTTGAAGGGTGTCGTGGCGGCCGGGCATCCGGCCCTTGGCAGCGCACTGGACGGGCACAGGCCGCAGCATGCCAGCCGCTACCCCGACAAGGAAACGCTGCAGCGGATGGTGAACGAGATGCCCGTCACTGCCATCGCCAAGCAACTCGGGGTGTCGGACAACGCCGTGGCGCGGGAATGCAAGAAGCTCGGCATCTTGAAGCCAGGTCGCGGGGACTGGGCCAAGCTGAAGGCCGCGCAGAAGAGGTCCGGTGGCGCGAACGGTACGGAAGAATGAAGGAGATGTGCTGCTTTCCTGGAGGGACAGCGGGAGGGACAATGACATCTGGAGATCCCATGACCGAACTGCCGATGACCTATGTCAGGCTTCTCGATGAGCTCAAAGGCCGAATCCAGGCGGCCCAGACCCGGGCGGCATTGGCGGTCAATGCGGAGTTGGTCCGTCTCTACTGGGAAATAGGACGAACGATCCTCCTGCGGCAGGAAGCCGAAGGGTGGGGCACCAAAGTAGTCGACCGCCTTGCGGGGGACCTAAAGGAAGCCTTTCCGACCATGAAGGGATTTTCGTCGCGGAACCTGAAATACATGCGCACCTTTGCCGAGCGCTGTCCCGACCTCCAAATTGGGCAGCAGCCTGCTGCCCAATTGCCATGGTTTCACCTTGTGACCCTGCTAACCCAAGTGGAAAGCGAACCTGAACGTTCTTGGCTAGCTTCTCAGGCAGCTCTGCAGGGCTGGTCCCGCTCCACCCTCCAAGTGCACATCAAGAGCCGGCTTTTCGAACGCCAGGGACAAGCCGTCACCAACTTCGAGAGCCGCCTACCCGCCACCCAGGCTGCCCTGGCGCAGGAATCGCTGAAGGACCCCTACCTGTTCGACTTTCTTGGCCTTGGCGAGGAAGCCATGGAACGGGACATCGAATCGGCGCTGGTCCGCCATATCACCCGCTTCCTGCTCGAACTCGGTGCCGGCTTCGCCTTCGTGGGACGGCAATACCGCCTGGAGGTTGGTGGCGAGGAGTTCTTCATCGACCTGCTCTTCTACCACACGCGACTGAAATGCTATGTCGTCGTGGAACTGAAGGCCACGGCCTTCAAGCCTGAACATGCCGGCCAGCTTCGCTGACCCAGCAGGTAGGTATCAAACTTGGTGCAAGGGAAGACATCCCTACCTCCATCAAGGCGTGCTGCAATGAAACGAGCATGGAGTTCCTATGACCGCTGATCCCATCCTCGAATCGGTCATCACATGCCCTCACTGTGGGCATTCAGCCACCGAAACGATGCCCACAGATTCCTGTCGGTGGTTCTACGACTGCCCGAATTGCCAGATGCGGCTTAGCCCTAAGGAGGGGGACTGTTGCGTTTTCTGTTCCTACGGCTCAGTCCCCTGTCCTCCCATTCAGATCCAGAAGGGGGAAGGGGATCATTGCTGCGGTGGATCGTAAGGCTCGTTCCGCCCCGGAAAAACACCCAATACCGTAGCCCGTTCAATCCATTCGAGGTCCATGTAAAAGTTTGGTGCCCCTACGCCAAAAAAAGCGCCGATTGCATCCTGAGCAAACCCCCTGCCCGGCTAGGTTTCAGCCCATTCCATGGTTCCCAAAACTCTTGCACCTCTATTGCACCTGCCATACTGTGAGGCACATCACTTCGAGGCGAAGTGGCGGATCTTTCGACAGACAGGCAAACGCAGGAAACCCCCGTCAGCACTGGGCTTCAGGGGGTTTGTAGTTCTAGCGAGTGGTGGTCCCGGAGCGATTCGAACGCCCGACCCTCAGATTCGTAGTCTGATGCTCTATCCAGCTGAGCTACGGGACCGCACTGAAGGAATGATTCTACCGGATCTGCGCCTTCTGTCCATCCCAAAGGCGCAGGGGCGCGGTGGTGGAGGCCTCGCAGCGGAGGCCGGTGAGGTCAGTGGCCAGGCGGTCCATGAGGGCGCGGGCGGTGGTGAGCTTGCCACCGAGGACCAGCGTGAGGTTCGGGATCCGCGCATGCTGTTCCAGGACGGCCTCGCGGCTCAGGTGGGTGGTGGCGCCGCTGGCGGCCACCAGCGGCCGCACGCCCTGCTCCTCGGCGCGCACTGGCATCTCGCGCCAGGGGAGGCTGGGCAGGTTGGCCTCCAGGGCGCCGAAGAGCTCCTCGCGCTCAGCCTCGAGGATGGGCACCGAGCCGTCCTCCACCTCGCGCTCGGTGGTGCCCACCTGGAGCATGCCATCCCGCGGGATCACGAAGAGGATGCGCCCTTTGGGCCGGCGGATGGCCCAAGGCCGCTCGCAGCCGGGGACGGCATCGAACCAGAGGTGGATGCCGGCCGACAGCCGCAGGCGCTTGCGGGTCTCGCCGAACCACCGCGCCATGGCGCCATCGGTCCAGGGCCCGAGGGCGAAGACCCAGCGCCGCGCCGCGAGCTGGCGTGCCGACCCATCCCGACGGTCCCGCAGGTGCAGGAGCTTCAGGCCGCCCTCGCCCTGCTCGAAGCCCTCCGGCTCGTGGAAATCCAGGCGCATGGCCTCGCTGGAGGCCGCCAGGTCCTTTGTCAGGTCGCGGTCCCAGGTCATGAGGTCGGCATAGGCCGTGGCGCCACGGAAGGGGCCGAGAACGCCGCGCGGATCGCCCAGGAAGGCCTCCTTCGGAACATGGCCGAGGCTCAAGTCCTGTGGCCAGCCGGGACGCTCGGATCCCCAGAAATCGTAGAGGCCGATGCCCACCCGGTGGGCCAGGCTCTCGGGCCAGGACCGGTGGGGCATCCAGAAGGCCTCCCAGTGGCAGCGGTGGGGGGCGATGCGTGCCCAGGTGGCTCGCTCCACCAGGCCCTCCCGCATCTGGCGGATGTCGCCCGTGAGCATGTAGCGGATGCCCCCGTGCAGGAGCTGGCTGGACCACTGGCTGGTGCCGCCACCCACCTCCCCCTTGTCCACCAGGGCGCAGGTCACGCCTCGCAGGGTCAGCTCCCGCGCCAGGGCCGCGCCATGGATGCCAGCGCCAAGGATGGCCACCTCCGCCTCCAGGCGCGCGGGGAGGGCACAGAGTCCTTTCGGTGGGGCGGGCCAGGCCATGTCTGACATGATCACCTCCTCAGCAGTGTGCCGGGTTCTCACAAGGATTCGTATGTTTCAATGACCTTCATGGCCCAGACACGTCTCCGCGCGATCCTGAACCTCACGGTCCTCGTGGCCGCGCTGGGGTACTTCGTCGACATGTTCGACCTGCTGCTCTTTCCCATCGTGCGCCAGCCCAGCCTCACCGCCCTGGGGGTTCCTCAGGGCGACGCCCAGGTCTCCGCCACCTTCCTGCTGCTCAACGCGCAGATGGTGGGCATGCTGCTGGGGGGGATCCTCTGGGGCGTGCTGGGGGACAAGAAAGGCCGCCTGAGCACGCTGTTCGGGAGCATCGCCCTCTATTCCGTGGCCAACATCGCCAACGCATTCGTCCACGGCATTCCCTCCTACGCCGTGTGGCGATTCCTGGCAGGTTTGGGTCTGGCCGGCGAGCTGGGGGCCGCGGTGACGCTCGTGAGTGAGATCCTCCCCAAGGACCTGCGCGCCTACGGCACGGCCATCGTGGCGGGCGTGGGCATTTTCGGGACCGTGACGGCCAGCCTCGTGGGCAAGTACCTGCCCTGGCGCGTGGCCTACCTCGCCGGTGGCGGCCTGGGCCTGCTGCTGCTGGCCACCCGCTTCGGACTCCGGGAGAGCGGGATGTTCCGCGATCTGGGCCACCAGGACGTCAAACGTGGCGATTTCTTCAGCCTCTTCACCAATCGGGAGCGCTTCCTGCGCTACCTGCGCTGCATCCTCATCGGCCTGCCCACCTGGTTCGTGGTGGCCATCCTCATCACCTTCGCGCCGGAGTTCGCCCCCAAGATCGCCGTGCGGGGCCCGGTGAGCGCCGGCACCGCGGTGGCCTTCTGCTACGGCGGCATCACCTTGGGCAGCCTGGCCTCGGGTGTGCTCAGCCAGATCTGGGGAAGCCGCAAAAAGGTGGTGCTGGTGTTCATCCTGGCAGGCGTGGCGGGCGTGGCGGCCTACCTGAGCCTGCGGGGGCTCTCACCGACCATGCTCTACCTCCTGGCGGGGTTCCTGGGCCTGGCCGTCGGCTACTGGGCCGTCTTCGTCACCATCGCCGCCGAGCAGTTCGGCACCAACCTCCGCTCCACGGTGGCCACCACCGTGCCCAACTTCGTGCGGGGGGCCGTGCCGCTCATCACCGGCAGCTTCGTCATGCTTCGCGGCCGCCTGGGCTACATCGGCTCAGCCTGGGTCGTGGGTGGCGTCTGCTTTGCCCTGGCCCTGATTTCCCTCTGGGGGATGGCCGAGACTCACGGGCGGGACCTGGATTTCATCGAGTAGGCGCCAGCCCTCAATAGACCGCGTCGGCTCCACCATCAATCGGGATCACACATCCCGTCGTCCACCCACTCTCGCCACCGAGCAGGTACGCCGCCAGCGTGGCCACTTCGATTTCGGTACCCAGGCGCTTCAGGGGATTCACGGCCGACAGCGCGGCCAGGTCGCCCGCGGGATCCACGCTGGCGGTCAGGCGAGTGCCCACCATGGCCGTACTGATGGGACCGGGTGCGATGGCGTTGCAGCGGATGGAGCGAGGCGCCCATTCCAGGGCCAGCACCTTCGCCAGCATGTGGACACCGGCCTTGGCCACGCTGTAGGCGGCGCTGTCCGGGATGGCCCGGAGGCCGATATTGGAACCCACCAGCACGACACTGCCGCCATCCTTCAGCTGGCACCCCAGGTGGTGAGCCATGAGCCAGGGACCCCGCAGGTTCACGGCGATCGCGGCGTCAAAGTCGGCCGTCGAAGTCGATTCCACCGAGCCCAGCACCAGGCCACCCGCGTTCAGGAACATTCCGTCCAACTCCGGGCACTCCCGGGCATAGGTCGCCACCGCGGCGTCATCCGAGTGATCCAGGACCACATGGACTGCGTCCGGCAGGGTTTCGCGCAGCGAGGCGAGCTGCCGACCCGCCAGGATAAGATCCGCGCCGCGATCCCGGAAGAGCCTCGCCGCGGCCCGACCGATGCCGCTGCCAGCACCCGTGACAAGAATGCGGCGGCCCTGCAGGGCGCTCATGGCCTCTCCGGCATTCGGAACGAACCGGTGCCCGTTCGGGGCGGCACCACCACGCCTCCGCTGATGGCCCAGGTCAGGGCCTGATCGGCGCTGACGTCCACTGGCGACACCTTCGAGGCCTCGATCATGATCACGTAACCTGAGGTTGGATTGGGGGCGGTCGGAATGTAGACGGCGAGCATGCCCTGCCCCCCGGGGACGGCCCAGGAACAGTCCCGGCTGGCCACGAAACCCAGCGTGTAGGAGCCGGGATAGGGCCACTCCACGACCACCACCTCCTTGAAGCTCCCTCCCCGGCCCGACTGGATGGCGCCCATGAGCTGCCGGGTGGCGCCGTAGACGGTCTTCACCACGGGCAGCGACATCATCAAATCGTCCATCCAGGACAGGAGCTGGCGGCCGATGAAGTTGCCCATCAAGGCGCCCACCACCAGCAGCAGCAGCACGGTAGCCAGGGCGGAGAACAGGGTCAGCGCCCAGGTCGGGGGATCCGGCACGCGCATCAGGTGGGCCAGGAAAGTCAGCGGTTCCCTGAAAATGCCCACCAGGGCGGTGAAGGTGCCCCTCAGAATCCAGAGCGTCACCACCAGAGGCAGCAGAGTAAATAAACCTGCGAGGAGATACTTGCGGATCATTCAGGGTCCTTGTGACCGGTCAGGCGGCCGTCTTCAGCCATGATGCTCGGCCCCACGGCCTTCCAGAAACCATGGAAGTAGGAGATGGCACTCCAGATGGCGAGAATGACCGCACCCCATAGCAACAGCACGCCCAGGCCCCAGAAGAAGCTGTAGGGTTGGTTGAGCTGGATGAAGAAGTGGAAGATGTCCTTGTGGGTCCATTCGTACAGCCAGTAGTCGAGCCTGGGGCCGAGGATGAGGCAGGAGATGGCCGCTACCTGGAAACCCATCTTCCACTTGCCGATGGTGCCCGCCGGAATGGTGTGGCCCTCCTCGCTGGCGATGCCGCGCAGGCCGGTGACCGCGAATTCCCGGGCCAGGATGATGAAGGTCATCCACGCCGGCGCGAGGTTCAACTCCACCAGGGAGATCAGGGCGCCCGATACCAGCAGTTTGTCCGCCAGAGGGTCCAGCAGTTTGCCGAGGGTGGTCACCTGTTTCCACCGTCGGGCGAAGTAGCCGTCCAGGGCATCCGTGATGGAGGCAGCCCAGAACACCAGTACGCCGATGACCTCGTGGTTCGTCACCTTGGTCATGAGCACCACGACCAGAACCGGGACCATGAGGATCCGCGCGAGCGACAGGATGTTGGGCAGGTTCATGGCGGGCGTTCGGCTCCGCATCCAGCCTACCGCCTTTTCCGGAATGGTCATGCCGCCTCCACCCGGAAGCCCGTGACAGCGACTGACCTGGGGGGTGAGGATGGTCCTGGGAGGTGGCCTCCACGTGCCCGCCGAACATCCTGATCCCTTGGCGTTCAAGGCCTGGCTTCGCGCCGAGGCTTTGGCCGCCGGTTTCGCCCGAGCGGGGTTCGCGGACTGCGAGCCTTTCCAGGCAGAGGAGGCTCAGCTCCAGACCTGGTTCCAGGACGGGCGGGGCACCCTGCTCCCCTACCTGGATCCCGCGACGCTCCTGGCTCCCCGGGCTCTCTGGCCCCAGGCCCACACGGCCCTGGTGGCATTCTTCCCCTACGCCCGGCCTGAGGCGGTGCCCGGCACCGCGCCTGGCAGCCTGAAGCTGAGCCGGTACCTCTGGGGGCCGGACTACCACATGCTCCTGAAGCCCCGGCTGGCCCGGCTGCTGGAGGCGGCCGAGACCCAGTGGCCCGGCCTGGAGGGCCGGGTCTGCGTGGACACCGCCCCGCTGCTGGAACGCCAGCTGGCCGTCCGGGCCGGTCTGGGTTGGCAGGGCAAGCACACGCTGCTGATCGCCGGGAAGGGCGGCTCCTGGGGTTTCCTGGGCGTGCTGTTGCTCTCCATCGAACTGCCGCCAGACAAGGCCTTCGGAACCCAACAATGCGGGACCTGCACCGCCTGCCTGGAGGCCTGTCCCTCCGGCGCCCTGGAACCCTTCCGCCTCGACCCGGCCCGCTGCCTGACCACCTACACCATCGAAACCGAGATCGAACCACCCCCCGACATCGCCGCAGCCCTGGCGGAGAGCCGCTGGGCGGCCGGCTGCGACGCCTGCCAGGAGGTCTGCCCCTGGAATCGGACCCCGATCTGGGGAGATCCGGCCCTTTGGGGCGGCTCGAGCCCCCTCCACACCCGTTCCGCGGAGGATCTGCCCCGGGGCGCGGCCCAGTGGCGGAAGCTCACCCGTCGGACCGCCCTGAGGCGGGTGAGGGACCGCCATTGGCGAGCTACCCTGGCCCGAATCCTCGATTCTTGATTTTTCATTGGAACTGTTTGGCTTTTTTCCATATAAACGAACTTCCGGCCAAAGGTGGCCGCCCCGGTATGAGTCTGCATTCGAAGTGGGATGCGGTCGCGCAAGGGGCGCCGCCCAAGCGAGCCAAGGAGAACGACGATGGCAATAGCGGCACTATGGACGAGGAGTTCGACGCGGGATCGCGCCGGGCGCCGCCCATTGCCCTCCGGGACGTGGCCAGCCGCGCCCTTGGCTTCGTTGCCGGCCTTGAACGATGTGCCGCATCGCCCGGCGGCCGGCGCCTTGCCAAGGGCGCGGCTGGCCGGCGTCGCGGCCACACCCCACTTCGAATGCAGACTCTAAGGAGGCACCTCGGATGCCCATGAAGCACTGGACGGTCCAGGACGCCGCGACACTGTACGGCGTGAAGGAGTGGGGGAACGGCTACTTCGGCATCAACGCCAAGGGCCATCTGGAGATCACGCCCACCAAGGACGAGTCCCTCAGTTGCGACGTCTATGAGATCGTGCAGCATCTGAAGAAGAAGGGCATCCGCACCCCCGTGAACCTGCGTTTCCCCCAGGTGCTGGACCACCGCGTGGTCGAGGTCAACGAGGCCTTCCGGCGCGCCATCAGCGAATTCGGGTACGAGGGCAGGTACCAGGGCGTCTACCCGGTGAAGACCAACCAGACGAAGGAAGTGGTCGAGGAGATCGTCCGCTCCGGCAACAAATACCACTACGGCTTGGAGGCGGGCTCCAAGCCCGAGCTCATGATCGCCCTGAGCCTGGATCTGCACCCCGAGGCTCTGGTGCTGTGCAACGGCTACAAGGACGAATCCTTCATCCGCATGGCCCTGCTGGCCCGCAAGGCCGGGCGCAAGGTGGTCATCACCGTGGAGAAGATGACTGAACTGCCGCTGATCCTGAAGGTGGCCAAGGAACTGAAGGTCGAGCCGCTCATCGGGCTGCGCGCCAAGCTCAACGCCCAGGGCAGCGGCAAGTGGGAGACCAGCGCCGGCGACCACGCCAAGTTCGGCCTCACCACCCGCGAGATCCTGGACGCCATCGAGGTCCTGGAGAAGCGCGACCTGTTGGATTGCGTCATCGAGCTGCACTTCCACATCGGCAGCCAGATCACGGACATCCGCAAGATCAAGTCGGCCATGAAGGAAGCCACCCGCATCTACGCCAAGCTCCGCAAGATGGGCCTGCCCATCCGCTACCTCAACGTGGGCGGGGGCCTCGGCGTGGACTACGATGGCAGCAAGACCACCTTCAGCAGTTCCATGAACTACACCATCGCCGAGTACGCCGCGGACGTGGTCTACACCACCAAGGACATCTGCACCCAGGAGCAGGTGCCCATGCCGGACCTGCTCAGCGAATCCGGCCGCGCCATCGTGGCCTATCACGAGGTGGTGGTGGTCGACATCATCGGCCTCATCGACACGACCCACACCAAGTACTCCGTGACGCTCACGGGCAACGAGCCCCAGATCCTCAAGGAGCTGGCCTACACGCGTGACAACATCTCCGTGAAGAACTTCGCCGAGATGTACCACGATGCCATCACCCAGAAGGACGAGCTGCTCACCCTCTTCAACCTGGGCTACCTGGGTCTGGAGGACCGCAGCAAGGGCGAGACCCTGTTCTGGGAGGTCTGTCGCAAGCTGTCCCGCATCCTCACGAGCAAGAGCCTGAAGTACATTCCCGAGGAGTTCCAGGATCTCAACAAGAGCCTGGCGGACAAGCTCATCGCGAACTTCAGCATTTTCCAGTCCATGCCCGACCACTGGGCCATCGAGCAGCTCTTCCCCGTCATGCCCATCCATCGGCTGAAGGAGAAGCCCGCGCTGTCCGCCACCCTCTGCGACATCACCTGCGACAGCGACGGGAAGATGGAGAAGTTCATCGACCTGAAGGACGTGCGGGACGAACTCCCCTTCCATGAGCCCCGGGGTGGCGAGGCCTACTACGTGGCCTTCTTCCTCACCGGCGCCTACCAGGACATCCTGGGCATGCGGCACAACCTCTTCGGCGCGCCCAACGAGGCCCACATCGTGGTCCACGAAGACGACACCTTCAAGGTGCAGCACCTGGTCAAGGGCGATACGGTGGATCACGTGCTCCGCAGCGTCCACTACGATCCCGACGTGCTGATCCAAGGCCCCCAGACCAAGCGCAAGACCAGCCCCAAGAGCGACGCCGCCGAAGCCCTGCGGGCTTTGCTCACCGAAGAGCGGAAGCTCCACACGTATCTGGAAATCTAGCTGTCAGCTATCAGTAGGGGATCTTGTCGGGCTTGGCCTCCCAGGCGCGGAAGACGGCCAATGCTTCCTCGCGCAGCAGCTGGGTGGTGGGCAGGCTTCGTTCATCGAGGGGCAACGCCACCTCGTGATAGAGCCAGGCGTCATCGAACTGGATGGCCGCGGCATCCGCCCGGCCATTGGCGTACCAGATCCGATCCAGCCGGGCCCAGTAGATGGCCGCCAGGCACATGGGACAGGGTTCGCAGCTCGTGTAGATCTCGCATCCCCTCAGCTCGAAGGTCTTCAGCTTCCCGCAAGCCTGGCGGATGGCCACCACCTCCGCATGCGCCGTGGGGTCGTGGCTGGAGGTCACCCGGTTCCACCCCTCACCCAGGATCTCGCCATCCTTCACGATCACCGCGCCAAAGGGGCCGCCTGCATTCTCCGCCATATGGATGCTGGAGAGCTCGATGGCACGCCGCATGAAGCGCAGGGAAACTGGATCGGTCACCATGGAACTCTCCCGGATGCGGTTTCTCATTGTCCCATCGCTCAGGACTCCCAGAGGCCCTCAGGTTTCTGTTTCCAGAGCCAGATGATGTAGTCCACATTCTTTGGACTGACGCCCAGGGACTTGAGGCGCGTCATGTTCTGGGCGCGGTGGTGCTGGGTATGCAGGCAGACCTGGACCAGTGCCTCCGGCACCTCGGTTTCACCCTTGAGGATCCCCAGGAAACCCTCCTGCACCTCCACCAGATGCCCCGTCCTGGTCCGCAACTCGAGGTCCTCCCGGCTGGCCGACTTGCCCCAGGCGTGGAAGAACATCGCGTCGGCCCAAGCCTGATGGCCGAGCAGATCCTTGAGCAGGCCGGTCATGGGCACCCCCGGGTTCAGGCCGATCATAGCGAGAGAACCCTACCGCAGGTCATCATCCCGTCCGGTGTGTAACCAGCAGAGAATGGGGACCAGACCATCACCATTCCAACAGGGGGCTCGCTATGGACATCCAGCGCATCGGCATCGTCGGTTGCGGACTCATGGGCTCGGGCATCGCCCAGTGCGCCGCTGAGGCGGGCTGCGAGGTCTGGGTGAAAGAGGCGGACGAGTCCCTCCTCGCCAAGGGACTGGGCCGGATCAAGGGCACCTGGGAACGGGCCGTGGGCAAGGGCAAGATCACCGAAGACCAGAGGACCGGCTACAACAGCCGGCTCCACGGCACCGTCAGCTTCGCCGCGATGGCCGACTGCGATCTCGTCGTGGAGGCCGTCCCGGAGCGCATGGATCTCAAGCTCGAAACTTTCGCCGAGCTGGACAAGGTCATGGCCGCGGGCGCCCTGCTCTGCACCAACACTTCCAGCCTCACGGTCGCCCACCTCAGCCCCGTCCTGTCGCCGGGTCGCCTGCCTCGGCTGGCGGGCCTGCATTTCTTCAACCCCGTGCCCGCCATGCCCCTGGTTGAGATCGTCCGCACCCTCGCCACGGATGGGGACACGCTGGAGGCCCTGAAGGCTTTCGTCCAGCGGCTCGGCAAGACGGCCGTGCTGGCTCCGGATGCCCCCGGCTTCGTGGTCAACCGGCTCCTGGTGCCCTACCTGCTGGACGCTTTGCGCTGCGCCGAGCAGAAGCTGGCGACGATCGAAGATATCGACACCGCCATGAAACTGGGCTGCGGTCACCCCATGGGCCCCCTGCACCTCAGTGATTTCATCGGCCTCGACACCATGCAGAGCGTGGCCGAAGTGCTCTTCGAGGCCTTTGGAGAACCCCGCTTCAAGGCCCCCTCGGTATTGCGCCAACTGGTGGCCGCCGGCCGCCTGGGCCGAAAGTCCGGCGCGGGTTTCTACCGCTGGGAGGGCGAGAAGCGCCAGGAAGCCCTTCCCCTCTGATCCACCTGAGGTAGTCTGGCCCGGATGCTGGATCTGCTGCTCATCCCCGCCGCCATCCTCCTGGTCTTCGCCCTGCGAGCAGTCCGGCGGGGCGAGTACCGGCTCCATGGCCACCTCATGATGGCCACCTTCACCGTGGTCTTCCTGCGGGTGATCCTCCACCCCCGGGGGCTGGGGCGGCTGCACCTTGTCTTGTGGCTGACCGTCCTGGCCGCTGCCGGCTCAACCATGCTCCTGGGCCGCGCGGCTCTGGCCTGGCGGGAGGGTCGCAGTGTCCGATCCGGCATCCCCCGTGTCCACCGCCGGCCGGTGCCCTCACCCTCGCGTTGGCGGTCCTTACCCTGGCGACGTGGTTCCTACGCAATCAAAGCTAGGGTCCGAATTCAAAGTCGGCTGTGGCCGGGCGTCCGCTATGTAAATAGACCCTGGTCACCACGGATCCTCGACGGTCTTCCCCGCCTGGGTGTGGTTCAGGGCCTTGAGGCCGATGTCGTGACGGACCTGCATGCCAGGCCATTGGACCTGGGCCAAGGCAGCCTCGATGGCCGCCCGGGCCGCGGCGAGATCCGGCGCGGAGGTGGCCAGGTTCATCACGCGGCCGCCGTTCGTGAGCCACTGCCCGTCCTGCTTCCGCGTTCCAGCGTGGATGAGGGTGACAGCCGGGGATCCGATCTGGATGGGCACGCCCTTCTTCGCCCCGTCGGGGTAGCCTTCGGCGGCCAACACCACGGTGATGGCCGTGTGGGGCTTGAGTTTCAGGTCGCGGGAAACCAGCCGGCCCTGTGCGACCTCCAGCAACAGGGCCACCAGGTCCTCGTCCAGCAGCTGCATGAGCACCTGGGTTTCCGGATCCCCGAAGCGGACGTTGTACTCCAGCAACTTGGGCCCTGCCGAAGTCCACATGACGCCAAGGAACAGCACGCCCCGCGCCGCGAGACCGTCCTTCTGGAGCCCGTGCACGGTGGGTTCCACCAGCTCGGCTCTCAGCCTCTGGATGTCCTCGGGACGCAGGAATGGGAGGGGACCGAAGGCACCCATGCCGCCGGTGTTGGGGCCGCGGTCGTCCTCGAAGATGCGCTTGTGGTCCTGACAGGCAGGCAGCATCGCGAAGGCGGCATGCCGAGCGTCCACGTCCACCAGCACATGCAGCGACAGCTCCATGCCGACCAGGGGTTCCTCGAACACCACCGTCTTGCTCGCTTCCCCGAACTGGCCGGCCAGGAAAGCGCGGAACATGGCCAGGGCCTCCTCCTCGTTTTCAGCCAGCACGACGCCCTTGCCTGCCGCCAGGCCATCAGCCTTGAGGACGATGGGATAGCCGTGGGGCCACGCGTGGATGAGCGCTTCCCCCTCGGCGAGATCCGTCACGGTGTGGCTCGCGGCGCAAGGGATGCCATGCCGTTCCATGAAGGCCTTGGCCACCGCCTTGCTGCCCTCCAGCCGCGCCGTGGCGGCGTCATGGCCGAACACGGGGATGCCCAAGGCCCGCACCGCATCGGCTACGCCAGCCACCAGGGGCACCTCTGGGCCAGCCACCACCAGATCCGGGTGGTTCATGGCGCACCAGGCGGCGACAGCGGCAGGGGCCTCCAGATCAAGCGCCACGCAGGTCCCCAGTTCCGCCAGCGCGTCGCCGCCCGGCGCCGAAACCAGTTCCACGGGAGTGGGCGAAGCCTTGAGCTTCAGGGCCAGGGCATGTTCCCGGCCACCAGCGCCGAGGAGCAGGATCTTCATGGGTGCCTCCGCCTTCCAGTATCGCCCAGCCCAGCCGTACTCCGTTCGCCGGGGATCGTGCGCCCCCCGTTTCCCCCGGCCTGCCCCCCCTGGAGCCCCGTTCGCCCATCCTCAGGTCGCTTCACCCCGGATCCGTGGCCGAAGCCTGTCCCTCTGCGCATGTTGTTGGGCATTCACCCGCCCGTCGGATCGCCGCACCGGGCTCTCCTTCAATCTGCCGCCGAGGGCACGCCCCGACGGCCTTCCCGCCGGAGGCAATATGAACCGAATCTCGACTTCCCTCGCTGTGGCCGTGGCGGCCTTCGCCGGCTTGGCTCTCCACGCCGAGGACTTCCAGCCACTGCTGAAGACCACCCAAGCCACCTGGCCAGCGAGGCAGCACATCGGCGTGATCTGCTGCGACTACAGTGCGAGCCGCGCCGAAGTGATGGCCCTGGCCAAAGCCGCAGGCGAGGGCGCCTTCATCACCGTGGCCGACACCCGGCGCGTCGAGCAGGCCGTCCCCGCCGCTCACCTCATCGCCAACCACAAGGCCGACTACCTGGAGCTGCTGCCAGGGGAGCGCATGTTCCGGGACGGCTCCTTCGGCGCCACCGTGGCCATCTCCCAGCTCGGGCAACGGGGCGTTCCGGCCATCGGGACCACCCCCGTGGCCCTCAAACAGGGGGCCGCGTTCAACCTCGGCGATGGCACCCACGGGGAACTGCTTGTCACGGATCGCCTCATCGGCACCGTGGACGTGATCCTGCCCAACCGCGAGCTGGCCCAGAAGTCCGCGCTGGTGCTCCGCGAGAAGGGCCTGGCCACCATCGCGGTCCTCCCCGCTGAGTGACCCCTCCAGCCATCCAGGAAGGGCCCGGCCCCGCCGGGCCTTTCTGCGTCAAAGCCACTCTCCGAATTGCTCCCGGTAGGTTCGGCTGAGGGTCAGCTTGGAACCGTCACGCATGATCACCATCTGATCCCCGCCGGTCCAGGACTGGAACTCCCGGATGCAGTCGAGGTTCACGATGGCGGAGCGGTGGATGCGCCGGAATCGGGCGGGGTCCAACCGCGTGAGAAGGCCGGCCATGGTCTCACGGAGCAGGTGGGAAGTGGCTTCGACGTGGAGGCGGACATAGTTGTCCTCGGCCTCGATCCACTGGAGGGACTCCGTCTTCACCAGAACGTGACGGTCGCCCTGGCGCACCAGGAGGCGGTCCACCCAGGGGCGGTCCTTGTTCAGGCTGACCATCAGGGCTTCCAGGTCCGGTCCAGGCTCTGTCCCAGAGTGCCGGCACCATCGGCGCGCCCGTTCCAGCGCCTGGTGAACCGCTCGGGCGAGGCGAGTTCCTCGATGGCCTTCACCGCTTCCAGGCCATTGGCGCACTCCCCCATCACCTCGATATCCGTGGATCGGCGGAGCAGATGGCGGATGCGCTGGCGGGCCAGCGCTTCATCATCCACCACCAGGGCACGGAGGTTCACGGCCCAAGTCCCATTCTGGAGGAGGTTCAGCACCAGGTTCCGAAGGGCCGGGGCCGAAGGGTACATGGCCAGGTCCCAGGTGGCCATGTAGAGCCCCATGAGGGCCCAGATGCCCCAGTACCAGCGCCATTTCATCCCTGCGGGACCCATGTCACAAGCCTAGATACGCGAGCCAGATCCCGCCAGCGGATTGGGGCCAGCCGAGGGATTCTGTGGGCGATCTCCGAAAAGATCCTTCGCGGATCGAGAATGGCGCCACGCCGGTTTCCCGGTTCGGGAGTAGGATGGGCCCGCCCGGAGGTCACCATGGCCACGATCACCCTGAACGGGAACCCCATCCACACCTGCGGCGAGCTGCCTGCCGTTGGTTCCCCCACCCCCGTGTTCACGCTCACCCGCACGGATCTCCGCGACCTCACCAGCGTGGACCTGGAGGGAAAGCGGGTGCTGCTGAGCATCTTCCCCAGCCTGGACACGTCGACCTGCGCGGAGAGCGTGCGAAAGTTCAACGCCCTGACGGCGGATCTGATCGACACGGTGCTGCTGTGCGTCTCCATGGACCTGCCCTTCGCCCAGGATCTCTTCTGCGGTTCCAAGAGCCTGGAGCGCGCCGTCCCAGCCTCCACCTTCCGCCATCCTGAGTTTGGCGCCCAGTTCGGCGTCACCCTCATCGATGGACCCATGCGTGGCCTCCTCGCCAGGGCCGTGGTGGCGCTGGATGAGAATGGAACGGTCATCCATGCCGAGCTCGTGCCCGAACTGACGCGGGAACCCGACTACGATCTGGCCGTCCACGCCATCCGGAGCCACCACCATCCGTGCCCTGAGGATGCGTTGGAGAGCACGGAATAGGCGGAATCGCGCGATGCGCGATTCCGCCTAGGTGAACTGATTCAGGCCTGCTTCGCCATCAGTCGGGCGCGGGTGTAGGGGATAAGCCCCCCGGCGTCCATGATGCCCTTGCGGGCGGCAGGCAGTTTCACCTGGTCGAAGACCTTGCCGGTGGTCTTGTTGATCACCTGATCCGCCGTGATGTCCAGGTCGTCGCCCTCGCTGGCCTCGACACTGGGGCAGATCACCACCTGCAGGCCGAGGTTGATGCTGTTCTGGAGGAAGATCCGGGAGATGCTCTTGGCGATGACCGCCATGTCATGGCCCTTGAGCGTGGAGCAGGCCTGCTCGCGGCTGGAGCCGCAACCGAAGTTCTCACCCCCCAGGATGATGGAGCCAGCCGGAAAGACCTTGGCCTTGAGCTGCGCGTTGAACTCCGTCCGGTCGAAGAAGGCGAACTGGGGCGTTTCGGTGGGCAGCACCGTGGCCATGAACCGGCCCGGATAGATGTCGTCGGTGCTGATGTCGTTGCCGAGCGCGATGATGACTTTGGACATGGTTCAGCCCTTTCTCGGATCGGTGATGACGCCGGTGATCGCGGAGGCGGCGGCCACCGCGGGGCTGCAAAGGTAGACCTCGCCGGTGGGATTGCCCATGCGCCCCTTGAAGTTGCGGTTGGTGGTGCTGAGCGCCTTCTCGTGATCGCCCAGGGCGCCTTCGTGGACGCCCAGGCATGGGCCGCAGCCGGAGTTCATCACCACGGCGCCGGCCGCCATGAGGTCGTGGACATAGCCCTTGTCCAGGGCCTGCGCGAAGATCTTGCTCGAGGCCGGAAACACCAGCATGCGCGTGCCCTGGGCCACCTTCTTGCCCCGCAGGATGTCGGCGGCGGCGGCCAGATCGTCCAGGCGCCCATTCGTGCAGCTGCCGATGACGATCTGCTGGATGCGCGTGCCGGCCACGTCACCGATGGGCTTCACGTTGTCCACCATGTGGGGGCAGGCGATCTGCGGCACCAGCCTGGTCACGTCGATGTCCACTGTCTGGACGTAGCTGGCGTCCAGATCGGGTGTGACACGGGGAATGGGATCGGTGACACCGGCCTCCTCCCTCAGGTAGCGCAGGGTCTCCGCATCCCCGGGAACGATGCCCGAGGTGGCGCCGGCTTCCACGCTCATGTTGCAGATGGCGATGCGACCGCTGGTACTCATCTTCCGGATGGTCTCACCATGGAACTCCAGCACCTTGTAGTTGGCCCCCTGGGCGGTCAGCTTGCCGATGACATGGAGGATCAGATCCTTGGGCCCCACGAAGGGCGGGAACTCGCCTTTCACCACCACCTTGATGGTGGCCGGGACCTCGATGTTGACGGCGATCCCCAGGCTCCACGCCGAGGCCATCTCCGTGGCGCCGATGCCGAAGCTGAAGGCGCCAAGGGCTCCATGGCTGGTGGTGTGGGAGTCGGTCCCCACCACCACGTAGCCCGGTCGGACGTAGCCGTACTCGGGGAGGATCTGGTGGCAGATGCCGCCCACATCGCCGCGGATGTCGTGGAACTTCGTGATGCCGTGCTCCGCCACAAAGCCGCGGATCTTCTTCTGGTTCGTGGCAGTCTTCGGCGATTCCGCCGGCACGCGATGGTCGAAGATGATCGCGATCCGGGACGGATCCCATACCTTCGGCTGGAACCCGGTGCCCTGGAACACCTCCTGGAACTGATTGATGACCAGCGCCGCGTTCTCGTGGGACATGGCGAGGTCCACCTTGGGCTCCACCACATCCCCGACCTTCACGGACGGCAGGCCCGCCGCGCGGGCCAGGATTTTCTCGACGACCGTCATGCCCATAACTGCCTCCTCAGATGACGCCTTTGGTCTTCAGTCCAGTCAGATCGGGTTCGGCCAGGCCCAAGCGCCCGTAGATCTCCGCGTTGTGCTCGCCTAGCGCAGGGGGCGGAGCATCCACGGCGCCAGGCGTCTTCTCGAACAGCGCCGTCAGGCCGAAGACCTCCACATCGCCGACGCCCGCCACTGCCACCTTCTGGAGTACCTGACGATGCTGCACCTGGGGCTGGCGTAGCGCCTCCTCCAGACTGAGGATGTCACCGCTGGGCACATCCTTCGCGTTCAGTGCCCCCACCCAGAAACCGGTAGGTTTCTGGGTCAGCCGGGCCTCAAGAAGTGGAGTCAACATCTTGCGGTTCTTCTTGCGGGTGTCGCGTTCCTGGAATCGCGGGTCGGCCTTCAGTTCCGGCACCTCCAGCACGTCGCAGACCGCTTCCCACTGCTCCTGCTTGTTGGCCGCGATGTTGATGTGGCCGTCCTGGGTGCGGAACGTCCCGCTGGGGGCCGCGGTGAAGTTGTCATTGCCCATGAGCACCGGCTGCTCGCCGCCGATGAGCAGGTTGGCCGCCACCCAGCCCATGAGGGGCATGATGCTGTCCAGCAGGGCGATGTCGATGGCCTGCCCCTGCCCCGTGCGCTCCCGGTGGAAGAGGGCAGCCATGACGGCGAAGGCCGCGTTCAGCCCGCCCACCGTGTCGCAGACGGGGAATCCCGTGCGCAGGGGGCTGAGGCGCTCGTCGCCGTTCACCGCCATCTCGCCCGAGAGGCCCTGGATGATCTGGTCATAGGCGGGCTTCAGGGCGTCGGGGCCCGTCTGCCCGAAACCGGAGATGGCGCAGTAGATCAAACGGGGATTGAGCTCCGCCAGGGTCTTGTAGCCGATGCCCAGCCGGTCCATGACGCCCGGACGGAAGTTCTCCACCACCACATCCGCATCCTTCACCAGCTTCCGGAACAGCTCCTTGCCTTCGGGCGACTTGGTGTTCAGGGTGATGGATTTCTTGTTGCAGTTCTGGGCCAGGAAGCTGGTGCCCATGAGCTTCTTGTTCAGCTCGGGCACGATGCCCAGCTTGCGGGCCAGGTCGCCATCCTTGGGGTTCTCGACCTTGATCACCTCGGCCCCGAGGAGGGCTAGATGCAAGGTGGTGAAGGGTCCGGAAAGGACGTTGGTGAGGTCCAGGACCTTGATGCCTGAGAGGATTTTCGTCGTCATCTTCCTCACCGTTCCTCACCGTTACTCACCGGTTTCCACTCTTTTCCTGGTACCTGGCGACGAATTTCTGGCTTTGGAGTTCCCATGTTGATCAGAAGACAGACGCGTTGACCGGATGCGCGAAGGTAGTTGAGCGCTTGGGAAAGATGCATGTCATCCAGGGCCTTCACGGCCTTCAACTCCACCAATAGGATTCCTTCCACCAGAAGATCCACCGTGAATTCCCCAACCGCAACGCCGTCGTACCAAACCTCCAGGCCCTTCTGCTGTTCGACCCTCAGCCCTTGTTTTCTCAATTCGTGAACCAAGGCGTTCTCATAGACCTTTTCCACAAAACCCACGCCAAGGCTGCTACTCACCTTGAATGCGCAGCCGAGGGCTTTTTCGCTGAGGGGATCGTTCTGGAACATGGGTTGGGGCCGGAAACAGAAAGATCACCGGTGAGGAACGGTGAGGAACGGTGAGGAAGAAGGGGCTTGAATGGCACCGGTTTTGTAGACGCAGCCTGGCAGATCCCGGCCCAGGTGAGTGGACACATCCTTCGCCAGGCCGATGAGAGCCGCCAGATCGATGTCCCTGCGCTGTCCGGTCCGCTGGAGGCCGTGGACCAGGTCCTCCGTGGCCACGTTGCCAGCCGCCACCTTGGTGAAGGGGCAGCCCCCGAGGCCGCCGAAGCTGGTCTCGATGGCCTTGGCGCCTGCTTCCATTGCCGCGTAGACGCTTGCCATGCCCAGGCCATAGGTGTTGTGGATGTGGGCCGTGATCTCGGCGTTGGGATCCAGCGCCAGCACGTTCTGTACGTAACGTCGGACCTGGTCCGGATGCGAGTGCCCGGCCGTATCCGCGAGGCTGATGGAGGTCAACCCAGCCTCCAGATAAGCCGCCACGATACCCATGACACGAGCTTCGGCGACGGGTCCTTCGAACCCGCAACCAAAGGCGCTCTGGACGCTCACCTGAACCTTCCGGCCGGCCTGCTTCGCCGCCAGGGCCGTGGCGATGATGCGGCGCTGGGCCTCCTCGGCGCCCATGCCCGTGTTCTTCCGGCTGTGGGTTTCCGACGCGGACACGCCCAGGCAGATGAGCGGCACGCCCACCTCAAGGGCCCGCTCGAGCCCCTTTTCGTTGAGCACCAGACCCGAAAGCAGGGCGTGGTGGGATTCCTTGGCAAGGATGCGGAACAGCTCATCGGTATCGGCCATCTGGGGCACCTTGTCGCCCCGGACGAAGGAGCCCACCTGCACGATATCCACGCCCGAATCCGCCACGCGACGGATCCAGTCGAGCTTGGTTTCCGTGGGCACCACCACGGCTTCGACCTGGAGGCCATCGCGAGGGCCGACTTCGTGGATGAGGATCTGTTTCATGGAAGGACTCTTTTTCTTTAACCGCAGATGGCGCAGATCAACTGATCAGGTTTTCATCTGCGAAATCTGCGTCATCTGCGGTTTCACCTTAAAGCTTTTTGGCAATCGCTTCGCCCATCTCGAGCGTGGTGGCGCTGCCGCCCATGTCGTAGGTGCGGACCTGGCCTTCGGCGATGACGGCGGCCACGGCTTTCTCGAGGCGAATGCCCTTCTCGGTCTCGCCCAGCCAGTCGAGCATCATCTTGGCGGCCAGGACCGTGGCGATCGGGTTCACCTTGTACTGGCCCGCATATTTCGGCGCGCTGCCATGGCTGGGCTCGAAAACCGCCAGTTTGTCGCCAATGTTGCCCGAGCAGCCGAAGCCGAGGCCACCCACCATCTGGGCCGCCAGGTCGCTGACGATGTCCCCGAAGAGGTTCGTGGCCACCATCACGCCGTAGTTCTTCGGATTCTTCAGCATCCACATGGTGATGGCGTCCACGTTGGCATCGTCCATCTGGATCCCGGGGTATTCCTTGGCAATACGCTTGCCTGTCTCCAGGAACATGCCTTCCGTGGCACGCACCACGTTGGCCTTGTGGATGACCGTGACCTTGGGGTAGCCGAAGGCCTTCGCATACTCGAAAGCCGCGCGGATGATGCGGTCGCAGCCCTTCACCGTATTGATCTTGCAGGTGATGGCGAACTGGTCGCCCGGCAGGTCCGCGAAGTGGCTGAAGGGCTTGCTGAGCCGCTTCAGGCTGTCCTTCAATTCGTCGGGCACAGGGGCGAACTCGACCCCGGAATAGAGATCCTCCGTATTCTCGCGGAAGATCACCATGTCGATACCTTCCTTGTAGTTCAGCGGGTTGCCCGGGTAGGCCTTGCAGGGTCGCAGGCAGGTGTAGAGGTCGAACATCTGGCGCATGCGGACGATGGGGCTGCGGTAGATGAGGCCCTTGCCCTTCAGCTCGGGCACCAGCTCCGCCTCGGCGTCCTTCACGGGCTTGGAGGTGATGGCGCCGAACATGGCGGCCTGGCTGCGCTTCAGGAGGTCGATGGTGCGCTGGGGGAAGGCCTCGCCCTCCTGGCACCAGAACTCCCAGCCGATGTCGCCGTGGGTATAGGCGGCATCGAACTTCAGGGCGTCCAGGCAGAGCCTCGCCGCCTCCATGACCTCGACCCCCACCCCGTCCCCGGGCAACCATGCGATGTCGTACTGGCCCATGATCAGGCTCCTTTGAAATGGGGTCTGGACCTCGACGTCCGGAGACATCGGGACCGCCCAATCATGACCTCATCGTTAGGTTTGAGCCCGGGCGGCCATCACAAAACCGCCCGAAATCGCATGATCGGAGGGTGGGCTCCAACAAACTGTCAAACCCAACAACAGTCACCGAATCAATTGACACCGTGCCGGGAAGGCATCTAATTCCTGGACCACCGGTGCTGATGGACTTCTAATTTCTTAGAGATTTCGAATTTCTGGGAAGTCAAGAATGGAGATGCCAGTTCATGCGACGTTGGATTCTGCTCCTTCTGCCTGTCGTTTTCTTTACGGTCTCCGCTGCAGCGGCCGCACCTTCACCCGCGCCCACTCCCAGTGAAATCCTCGTCAAGGCCAAGGCGGCCATGGGGGGGAATGCCTGGGACCAAGTCCGCGCAATTCGAAGTGAAGGCCGCCTTGAGACCTCGGGGCTCAAGGGGACCCTTAGGAGCTTGGAAGACACCTCGACAGGTGCCTCCGTCTCCCAATTCGATTTGGGGGTCGCCAAGGGGGCCAATGGTTTTGATGGGAAGGTCTCCTGGTCCCAGGATGCCTCCGGGGTTTCCCGCGACGAGGGAGACCCAGGTTCCCGCAGGCAGGCGGCCAACGATGCCTTCCTTGCATGCCGGGCCTACTGGTATCCAGAACGGTGGCCCGCCGAGATCCAGTACGGTGGCCTGAAGCAAGAGGGCGGGCGGCGATTCCAGCTCCTGAAGATCCTGCCACGGGGGGGCTATCCCTTCGAGCTCTGGGTGGACGAATCCAGCGGCCTTTTCGACCGGATCTCCCAGACCCGTGATGGCGTCACGGAGACCACGTTCAACTCGGAATATCGGGAGGTGGAAGGCATCAAACTCCCCTTCTCCGTGAGATCCACCAAGGGCGAGGCCCAGTACGACACCGTCATCCGGCTGGAGAAAGTGACTCTCAACGAGCCATTGCGTTCGGCAAGCTTCGCGATGCCCGCACCACCCCCCGTCGATTTTGGAATCGAAGGCGGAAAACAGGCCACTGTCATCCCGTTCC
>CAVPLE010000014.1:0-6215 GCA_963705865.1 uncultured Holophagaceae bacterium
CACGCCTCGAAATTGCTGCAGGAGGAGATCTCGCGGTAGGCGTTCTGCGCCGGCATCCAGACCTCGATGTCGTAGGTCTTGGCGGCGGAGAAACCCATGTCGCCGGTGCACAGCGCCACCACCCGGTAGGGCAGTTCCAGCTTCTGCAGGATCGTCTCGGCGTGGCCGCGTCAGCTGCTTCCAGCACCTCGTAGGATTTCTCCGGATGGACGATCTGCACCAGCTCCACCTTGTCGAACTGGTGCTGGCGGATCATGCCGCGCGTGTCCTTGCCGTAGGAGCCGGCTAGCAATACGCGACTCGTAGTCGAGCGGCAGCCAGATAACGTATTGCTGGCGAGGAGCTTGATGGAGGTGCCCGACCGCCCCCGGAACACGAACACCGTGCCGGAGAACGGATCCGCCGCCAGGGTTTCCCGGCAGACCTGGGCCAGACCGTCGATCCCGCGCCGGAAATCCACCGGCTCCACGGCCACCAGGATCCGCATCTGTGGCGTGATCTGGATCAACCGCGGCGCTCCAGGAAGGCCGCCACGATCCCAGCGGCCTCCATGCCACGCCCGGCTTCGAGGTGGATGCGCAGCAGGGAGCCGTCCCGGGCGGAAATCTCGATCGTGGCCCCTGGCGCGGAGTTCACTGCACGCTCTGGAGCCACGGTCGCCGGCAACTGGACGAAGGTGGGCTTCACCAGGCCCGCTTCAGGGAGCTTCTCCATCCGCTTTCGCAAGGCCGTGTAGTCGAGGGTCAGGGCCCTGGACATTCTGCAGACGCCGAATTCCTTGGCCAGGGCCACGGCTGCGCCCCATAGCTCCCCGGGCATCGGGCCTGGCACTTTCCGCCTCTCCCGCCAGTTCTGGATCTGACCGCGAAGCTCATCCAACCGCTCCGGCGAGGGTTCCTTCCTTGGCTTCACCACGGGGCCTCCATTGACCCCACGAGCCTATCGGCCATCAACCAACGCGGTCACGCACGCTTGCCGGAAACACACGTTCGACCAACCCCAAGCCTACCCTGCGCCCCTCGTCGCGAAGGCGCACCACACGTGGTACCGCCCCCTGCGTTCCGAGTGGATCTGTCGCTTGAACTCAACGGTTCCAGAGGCTGGCAAGGCACTCATGGCCTAATCACGTGGACGCCCAGGAAGAAATTTGCCGGGCGGCGAGCGTCTTAGGCAATTAACGCCTTTTATATAAATTTCCCATGAATATTAACTAGTAAATCGTGCAACCATACATCAAGCACATCGGGTCTGAGATGAGGGGAGCCACAGGGCGTCCTCACTCTTGTCCGCCCCCCAACAATCTCAAGGAGCCACACATGTCCACGTCCTCCCGTATCCTCGCGGGTGCCCTTCTGCTGGCCGCGCCGGCCGTTTTCGCGCAGTCCAGCGCCACGGCATCCAACGTCCAGGCTTCCGCCCGCATCTACGTGCCGATCACGGTGAGCCTCACCAATGGCGGCATGAGCTTCGGTGACATCTTCGCCAACGCCACCACCGGCGGCGATGTGACCCTCGATCCCAAGAGCAACCTCTGCACGGCGACGGGCGGTCCGACGACCGCCACCACCGGCACCGTCAGCGCCGCGGCGTTCAAGGTGACCGGGAAGCGCAATGCCACCTATGCCATCACGCTTCCGGCTGGCGCCACCTTGGCTGGCCCCGGCAGCAGTTCTATGGTCGTGAGCAATTTCACCGCATCGGTCAATGGCGCCACAGCCTCCAGCACCGCCACGGGCTTGCTCCCCAGCGTGGCGAACGCCTCGCAGACCTTCACCGTGGGCGGCACGTTGACCCTGGCTGCCAACCAGACCGATGGCGATTATGCCGGCACCTTCGATGTCACGGTCGCCTATAACTGAGGCCCGCTGACCCGCAGGTCCACCCAGGGCGCACCCGCGCCCTGGGTTTTGTCCGTACTTGAGGTTCCATGCTCCGACTTTCCGCTCGGTTTCTTTGCCGCTCGCTCTCCGGGTTTCTCGCGCTGAGTGCCCTGGCCCAGGCGCCCCCACCCCCCGCCGACGGGGGCATCGGCGACCTCCTGGTGGCCCCGACCCGGGTGGTGTTCGAGGAGCGCAAGCGGAGCGCCGAGCTGAACCTCTCGAACATCGGGCAGGGCCGGGCCACCTTCCGGATCACCCTCGTGCGCATGGAGATGGATGAGACCGGCGGCATCAAGGAACTGCCCTTCGACCCGGGCACCGAGAACCTCCGATCGCTGTTCCGCTTCTCCCCCCGGCAGGTGACCCTCGACCCCCGGGAATCCCAGACCGTGCGGATCCAGGTGCGCAAGCCGGCCCAGCTCCCCGAGGGGGAATACCGCCTGCACATGACCTTCCGCGCGGTGCCTTCCGACGCGCCCGCGCCTCAGGCCGTGGCGGAGACCCCCAAGGGAATCGCCATCAAGCTCACGCCCGTCTATGGCATCGCCATCCCCCTCATCGTGCGCCACGGCAAGACCTCCGCCAGCGTGTCCATCACCGCGCCCACCTTCGAGGCCAAGAACGGCGTGCTGCGGTTCCGCCTGAACCGCAGCGGCAACCAGTTGGTCTACGGCGACCTCCAGGCCACACTCCTTCCGGCCGCCGGGGCCCCGGAAGTGCTGGCGGAGGCCTCGGGGCTGGCCGTGTACACCCCGAATTCCAGCCGGACTGTCTCCCTCCCCATCCGGAAGGGCCGGTCCCTCCCCCCGGGCAGCCGGATCCGCATCGCCTACACCCAACCCGTCCTGGATGGTGGCCACCTGTTCGCGGAAACCGTCATGACGACCCCCTGAATGGGCCTCCCTGCCGTTCGCAAAGTCCTCCTGGGCTTGGCCCTCATGGGGGTGGCGGCGATGCTGCCTGCCGGAGGCCTGGCTCCCGCGGAAACCACAGCCTTGTCAGGGATGCTCGTGAACCGCACCGAAGAGGAGGTCTTCCTCTTCGCCCTGCGGCTGGATCAGGCGACCGTCAGCAGCACCTTCCCGGGATTCCCCGCGAAGGATGGCGTGCTGGTGCCCCTGGGGGAGCTGTGCCGCCTGCTGGACCTGGCCATCGAGGTCGACCCCAACCGCGGGCGGGCCTCGGGCTTCTTCATCAATGAGAAGCGCCACTTCAACCTCGACGTCGTGGCGGGAACGGTGGCGGTGGAGGGCCGCAGCCTGCCGCTCGACCGGTCCATGATGGAACTCCACGCGGACGACATCTACGTGGACACGCGCCTCCTCGCCACCTGGCTGCCCCTGGATTTCCAGGTCGTCCTCCGCAACTCGTCCATCACCGTGACGCCCCGGGAGCCCCTGCCCATCCAGGAGCGCTGGAAACGGGAGCGCATGGTCGGCCGGTTCCGCCCTTCAGAGGGCCCGAAGGCCTTCCCGCGATCGCCGGACCCCTACCGCATCCTCGAAGCGCCCATGGTGGATGAGACCCTTCGCCTGACGGCCCAGACCTCGCCCGATGTGGATCGACACGTCCGAGGCCAGAGCACCACGTTCGCCGCGGGGGATTTCCTCGGGCTGTCTTCGAATCTCTACGCGATTCTCGATACCGAAAGCGGCCTCTCGGAGTTCCGGATGGCCCTGGGCCGCCGCGATCCCCACGCGGGGCTGCTCGGCCCGCTCAAAGCGACGGAGTTCGCCTTCGGGGAGGTGCTCGATCCGGGCCTGAACCTGCTCACCCTCCCCATGGCGGGCACGGGAGCCCTGCTCACCAACTACCCGCTCCAGCGGGAGAATGCCTTCGACCGCCATTCCTTCCAGGGGAATCTGTCGCCCGGATGGCAGGTGGAACTCTACCGGAACCAGGCGCTCCTGGGCTTCCAGGCGTCCCGCCCCGATGGCCGCTATGAATTCCTGAATGTGCCGCTCTACTTCGGCTGGAACGATTTCCGGCTGGTGTTCTATGGCCCCCAGGGGCAACGCCGCGAGGAGGTGGTGCGCTTCGACGTGAGCGAGAATCAGACGCCAGAAGGCGAGTTCCAGTACCGGCTGGTGGGTGTGGATCCCCGCCAGGGTGGAAAGCGGGGGCAGGTCGAGGGACGCTACGGCCTCTCCCGGCAATTCACGGCCGGGTTCTCCCTGTCCGACCTGGATCTGGAGGGGCGCCATCACGCCTATCGCGGGATCGATCTCCAGGGCTTCTGGAAACCTCTGTCGGCCACCTTCAGCGCCGTCAGCGACCAGTTCGGAGGGAGCGTCGCGCAGCTGGGCCTCCGGAGCCGCCTGGGTTCCACCAGCCTCACGGTCAAGCACGCAGAACTCCAGGACGACTTCTCCAGCGAAGTGTTCAGGCCCATCTACGGGCCGATCCAGAGCCGCAGCGGCCTGGAGACCTCCTCCCTGCTGCCCAGTCTGGAGCGCAGCCTTGTCACGCTGGATCTCGGCGCCGCCCGGGACCGGCTCGTGGCGGGCGGCAGCATCGACCGCCTCTACAACCGGCTCTCAACCTCCTTCCAGGGGTACTTCCTTTCCAACGAGGTCACCCTCACCAAGGGCCAGGGCACCGCGACACCCTTCCCCGCCACCACCACCGGGGACCTTCTCGCCAGCAAGTTCTTCCGGACCTTCTCTCTGCGGGCGCAGGCGAACTATCAATTCAGCGACAGCTCCCGGCGCCTGAACGCCTTGTCCACCTTTGTGGAGACGCCGGTTTTCGTCCCCTTCAACCTCCGGGCTGGGCTCACGCACTCGGTGGCATCCAACAACACCCTGGTGCAGCTGGGGGCCTACAAGACCCAGGGCGCCTATGCCCTCAGCGCGGAGCTGGGCTACTCCACCCGGAGCCGCCTGTCCCTGGATCTCACCTTCCGCGTGGGCCTGGCTAGGGAGCCCCGGAACGGCCGGATCCACACGCAGGCCCAGAGCATCGCTGGCCATGGCGCCGTCTCCGCCCGCGCCTTCCTGGATGCCAACGGGAACGGCGTGAGGGATGCCGACGAGAAGCCGCTGCAGGGAGTCGGCTTCCTGGCGAACGGCGCCTCACAGCCAGCCGCCACCGACCCGAAAGGCGTGGCCTTCCTCACCAATCTCTCCGGCGATCTCGACGCCAACCTGTCCGCCAACTCCACCACCCTTGAAGATCCATTCATGCGACCCCAGGGCCCCGGTCTGCGCGTCACCCCGCGTCAGGGGCACGTGGCCCAGATCGAAGTTCCGATGGCGCTGTTCGGCGAGGTCACGGGAACGGCCTACCTGAAGCGTGACGGCGGCCCCGGGGAGCTTCCCGGCCTGCGCCTGGAACTCGTGGACAGCCAGGGCATACCCATCAAGACCACCCGGACAGCCTTCGACGGGTTCTACATCCTGTCTGACCTCCCGCCCGGAACCTACCAGCTCCGGGTGCCTGACGCCGAGCTCCAGCGCTTCGGGCTCTTGAAACCGCCACCCATTCCCGTGGTCGTGACCTCCGAGGGCACGGTCGTGGATGGCCTCGATCTCCTGCTCGCCCCAGACCGTTCCAAGCCGCCCCTTCCGGGGCAGGACGGCCGGAAAGAAGATCAACCATGAGCTACTCCACCTTCTCCGACGTTCTCCCGACGGTTCTTCCTGGCGGCCCTGGCGGTCGCGGCGCTCCCCGCGCTCAGCCAGGCCTGGGTGCCGGTCATCAACAAGTACTCGGATATTTCGTTGGGCTATGTCATTCCCAGCCCCTTCGGAGGGACGGTGGTGCTCGCCTCGCCGTCGGGAAACCGGAACGCCTCGGGCGGCACCGCCCTGGGTTCCTCCGCCGGCGTCAGCCTGGGCGGCTTCACCCTGTCCGGCAAGGTGGGCGACAGCTGGTTCGCCTCGGCGGGTAGCCCTGTTCCCTTCTCCCTCGTAGGACCGGGGGGGGCGACGGTGGTCGTCACGGCCGTGGACTGCCAGCCCGGCACCAGTGGCACCTTTCCATCCACGGGCACCACGGGCTACTACTACCTGGGCGCCACCGTCTCGGTCGGCTCAAGCGTCATCACACCGGCGGGAACCTACACCGGCAGCTACACTCTGAATGTGACCGACACCTTCAAGGGGGCCGTCACCCCCATGAACTTTTCGGTGCAGATCCAGGTCGCGCCGGTCATCAGCCTCACCGAGCTCACGGGGCTGCGGTTCGGGGCGATCTTCACGAGCCCAGCCCCGGGAACCGTGGTGCTCAGCCCCACCGGCACGCTCAGCACCACCGGCGGCGCGAGCCTGGGTTCCCAGTTGCCGGTCGGACCCGCATCCTTCTCCGTGACCGGAGCCGCCAACGCCACCTACG
>CAVPLE010000015.1:0-34812 GCA_963705865.1 uncultured Holophagaceae bacterium
GTACACCAATTTCTGTAAGTTCCCCCTGAGCCGAGGCGAGGGGGTGAGGGCATAAGGAAGCCATTGGGTCCGGTAGGTTTGAGTTTGCGAGAACCAATCCAACTGGAGGGCCAATGGCTGAGATGAAGTGTGAGATCCCGGAGGGGATTGGTGAAGGGCTCTTTTCGGAGCCGAGCGGGGAGGGTTTGCGGGTGTTGGTGCAGGCGGTGGCCCAGGCGTTGATCAACGCGCAGGCTGAGGCCCATTTCGTGGCGCCCTGGAATGCCAAAGGTATGGCCCGGCCCAATGGGTATCGGAATGGTTACAAGGCAAGGGGATTCCAGACGGTGGCAGGGGCGCTGGATTTGGAGGTGCCGCAGGCCCGGGACGGATCCTTCCGGCCCTCGTTGTTCGACCGGTGGCAGAGATCGGAGCGGGCGATGCTGGCGGCCTGCGGGGAGATGGTGCTGGCAGGGGTATCGAATCGGAAGGTCACGAAGCTGGCGGAGGAGGCATTTGGAGCCGAGGTCAGCGCCAGCCTGGTTTCCCAGCTCATGAAGGCGCTGGAGCCAGCTCTGGAGGCATTCAGGACCCGGCCCCTGGGGGAATTCCCTTACCTGCTGGTGGATGCGCGGTTCGACAAAGTGCGAGAGGACCATTCCGTGAGCAGCCGGGCCTTCCTGTGGGCCTCTGGGGTGAACTCGAAGGGTGAGCGGGAGGTGCTGGGGTGGCTGGACTGGCGGGGTGAGACCGAGGTGTCCTGGGAGACGCTGTTCAACAACCTGAAAGCGCGGGGGCTGAAGGGCGTGCGACTGGTGGTGTCGGATGCCCATGGAGGACTGGTGCAGGCGGCAGGGGCCGCATTTCCGGGGGCAGCGTGGCAGGAATGCCAGGCGCACTTTCTGCGTCGGGCGGTGGAGCAGGTGAAGCTGGTGGACCAGAAGGCGTTCCGTTCGGATGTGGGAGCAGTGCTCCACGCCCCCGACCGGGAGCGTGCCATGGACGAGATGAGGCTGTTGCGAGAGCGGTGGGAGAAGAAGGCGCCGAAGGCCGTCGCGTACGTGGAGGAGCACCTGGACAGCCTGCTGGCGGTGCTGGACTTCCCCGAGACGCACCACAAGCGGCTGCGGACGACAAATATGGTGGAACGGGTGAACGAGGAACTGAAGCGAAAGGGCCGCCTGGTGCGGACCTGGCCCAATGCTGCCAGCCGGGAGAGAACCTACGGGGCGCTGCTGATGGAGCAGCACGAGGCCTGGGTCGGAGTCACCTGGCTGAAGATGCAGGGGGCTTCGTGACCATGGCCCCCCAGACGCCCAAAGCGCCGCAGGGTAGCGGCTGCGGTCGGGCTCCGCCCTCCCTCCGCCACTACCCTGATAGATCGTCATCAACCACCCACCGGAACGAACTTACAGAAACTTCTGGACACAACTCCCCTCCTCCATCAGCACGGCCTGGGTTCCCGGGAACACGTCACGATTCCTCCCTCACCTATCCATACCGGCGGGGCAGGCAAAGTGTTGATTCGAACTTCAGAAATCAGGAAAAACTGGAATGACATTTAACCGCAGATGCCGCAGATAGCGCAGATAAGGCCTGATCCGGCTTTTCATCTGCGTGCATCTGCGACATCTGCGGTTAAACCCCCTCCCTCTTTCTTTAAACCCTTGCAGGATTCCCGGGTTGGTTGAGGATAACTCCTGTGCTGGAGGGACCATGCACCGTTTGACCCCGCTCCAATCCGTGTTTCGCAGTGGGGCTGGCCTTGCCTTCGGCTTGATGCTCCCATCCCTCCTTGCCTGTGGGGGAAGCGGTGGCTCTGTGGCTCAGAGCCCCGCTCCACCGGTCACCACCAGCGTGCCTCAGGTGGTGGACTGTGTGCCTGGCGCCTCAGGCTGTTCGCTGGTCCAGATTGCCGGCGATCCACCCTACACACCGCCGGGGGGCCAGCCGAGCCCTTTCAGCGGCACAGCGGACCCCACCTTGCGCAAGGACCCAGCCTCCAGCGCCCTGTGGCTTGCCTATTCCTGGCCGCATTACCTCTCCACCTCTCCCCTAACGCCAGCCGTGGAGGTCCACCTCGCCAAGTCCTTGGATGGCGGGAGCACCTGGAACGCGGTAAAGGTGCTTTTCCCCGCGGACGCGGGGATCAGCCCCACGACGGGACAGAGCGGCGTGACCTTCCATGAGGTCTGCAATCTCCTGCCAGTCCAGGAATCCGGCGGTGTGACCTGGTATTCGGCAAACCTCGACTATTTCGCCGTGGGCTCCAACCCCGACGGCCGGTCCTTTCGCATCCGAGTGGCCAAGGCAGCCACTCCGGAAGAGCTGAGCACGGCTCCGGGCGTTTCCCTGGGAGCCGCAGGCACAGATGCCGCTTGGGGCGCGGACCAAAACCTCTCTGCCCTTTCCACGGACCTATCCGACGTGGGCAATTTCAATGAACCTGCCCTCTGCTACGAGAATGGCAGGCTGTACCTGGTGGTGGTCTCCTTCCACTACAACCAAGGGCAGCCAGCCCTGGACCGGGACAAGATCCACGTCTTCTCCACCATTCCCAGCGGCGCCCCGGCAACCTGGACCTGGACTTACCGCGGAGTCCTGGCAGGGAACGCCGAAGCCCTGGAACTCGGGGGGCAGCGCCTTACCCAGGTGGACATCGTTCGCGGACTGGACGGGAAACTGCTGATGGTGGCCACTCCGGACGACTGGAACAGCACATTGAGCGACTACAACCACAAGGGCTGCGTTGTCGCCGAGATCGCCTCCCTTTCCACCCCGGCCCTGGCCCGAGGCACCAACGGCAAGCTCAAGGTGCGTGCGCGGGTCACCGCCAGCGATGCCAATGCGCTTGGCAGCGCCGCAAGCACCTACGACCCAGACTCCAGCACCGGCCTGCTCTTCACCCGCCGCAACAAGACCCCCACCAGTTTCACCATAGAATTCTGGCGGACCGGACTCCGCTTCTGAATCCGCATCCATGCGCGAATGGCAAGGCGGTCGGGGATGTCCTCAAGGTAGAGCCTGGGTTCACGCGACATCGCGGAGGTCTTTCTTCACCCTGGCCGGCAGGGATGGCCGCAGGCTTCGCGGAGTGGCCAGATCCACCCTGACCCGGTTGGGCCCATCTACACCTCGCCCTTAGCCCGCCGGCTGTAGACGACCACGTAGAGGCAGAGGGCCACCAGGGCGGCGAGCCCCAGCCACTCGCCCAGGGCGCCTTCGGCCTGATGGACGCTGAGGAGGGGGAAGCCTTCGGTCCACTTGAGCTTCACGAAGCTGGCCACCACGCCCATGATGGCGCCGCCGGCCATGAGGCCGCTGGCGATGAGGACGCCGCGGTTCTCCCGGGCCTTGGCGTCGGCTTCGCTGGTGCCGGCTTTGGGACGGTTCACCAGGTGGGCCAGGATGCCGCCCAGGAAGAGGGGCGTGTTCAGCTCGATGGGCAAGTACATGCCCAACGCGAAGCCAAGGGCGGGCAGCTCCACCATGCGCAGCACGAGGGAGAGCATGATGCCCAGGCCGAAGGCGTACCAGCGAAGGGGCATGGACACCGTGCCGAAGATGCCTTCGAGGATGGCCTTCATGGCGCTGGCCTGGGGCGCGGGGATGGAGGAGCCCAGGGCCATGGTGCCGTCCAGGTTCACCTGCTTGGCCATGAGCCACATGGCGATGCCGGTGAAAATCGCCGCCACGAGGGTGCCCACGAACTTCCAGCCGATCTGCCGTGCCGGGGTCGAGCCGATCCAATGGCCGATCTTGAGGTCGGTGCTGAAGGCGCCGGAGGCCGCCAGGGCCGTGCACACGATGCCGCCCACCATCATGGTGAGGAACATGCCGTAGCCGCCGGTGAAGTTCAGCTTGAGCATCAGCACGCCGGTGATGACGAGGGTCAGCATGGTCATGCCGCTGATGGGGTTGGTGCCGATGGTGGCGATGGCGCGGGCCGCCACGGGCGCGAAGAAGAAGGAGATGACCATCACCACGATCGTGGCGATGAGGGCGGGCAACAGGGCCTGCTTGATGCCGAGACCGAAGCTGAGGAAGGCCATCGTGCCCACCATGCTGGTGACGAGGCCCACGGCGATCATCGAGCCGGCCACGGTGCGCTCTGTCCGGACGGCCGTCTTGGGGGATTCGACCGCGGCGTCGCGGTTCATGAGGGCCTTCATGTTGCTGATGATGCTGCGGATCATGTTGGGCATGGAGGCGAGCACGCCCATGACGCCCGCGCCGGCGATGGCGCCCACGCCCACGATGCGGATGTAGGAGAAGAAGACCTGTTCCGGCGTCATGTCGGCGATGAGCTTGGTGCCGGGGGCCACGATCAGGGGCACGTACAGGCCGATGGCGTGGAAGAGGGGGACCAGCACGAACATGCTGAAGAACGATCCGGCGGCGATCACGGCGGAGTACTTCAGGCCGATGATGTAGCCGATGCCCAGCGTGGCCGCGCTGTTCAGGAAATTGAAGGACATGAACTTGTCCCGGAGCGCCCGGCCCACCCACACATGCTCCAGGCGGAGGTATTCGCCCATGCCGCGGAAGATCGAGGTAATGCCGTCGTAGGCGGCGCCGATGCCGGCGGCCACCGCCAACTCCTTGGCCTGGTTGCCCGCCTTCTCGCCCGTCACCAGGATCTCGGCGGTGGCGGTGGCCTCGGGCCAGGGGAAGATGCCGTGGTTCTCCACCATGAAGTGGTGGCGCAGAGGCACCAGGAACAAGATGCCGATGCAGCCGCCCAGGAAGCTCACCAGCACCACCTGCCACAGCGTGGGCGTGGGCACGCCGCTGCCGGGGGTCTGGGCCAGGATGTAGAGGGCCGGGATGGTGAAGGCCGCGCCGCTCACCACGTGGCTGCTGTTGGCGCCGATGGACTGGACGATGACGTTCTCCAGGATCGTGTTCTTGCGCGGGAAGAAGCGGCTGATGCCCACGGCCAGGATGGCGATGGGGATGGCCGCCTCGATGCCCTGCCCCAGCTTCAGGGCCAGGTAGGCGGCGGCCATGCTGAAGATGGCGCAGAAGATGAGGCCCATGGTGATGGCCCGGGGCGTGGTCTCCGGCACGCCGTCCTGGGGCACCAGCGGCACGTAGGCCTCGCCAGGGTTCAGCGGCCGCCGCGCGTTCAAGGGCAGGCCCTTGATCTCCTGGGGTTCGGATCCGTCGGACATGCAGACTCCTGTGTCGCTAGCGGGTGTTTGATTCACAAAAGAAAAGGATCACCGCCTCAAGCGGGGTAGGTGTCAATGACAGACTGGACCACGCGGCGGGAGAGGCCGTGGTAGCCGGGGCTGGCGGCGGCGAAGATCCCGCGGGCCAGGGCGCGGGTGCGGGCGTGCTGGCCCAGGGCGCCATAGAGGGGGCGGAGGTACTTCATGCGGCCCACGCGGGCCAGGACTTCCCGGATGCGGGGGAAGGCCGGCTCGTAGTCGGCGGCGGCAGCCAGGGTGAGCCACTCCACGAGGATCTCGTGGTTGCCGCGATCCATCAGCTTGAAGTGCGCATCCAGCCAGGCGCAGTCGGCTTGGGTGAACTGCCGGGGCAGCTTCTGGAGGTAGACCAGCAGCTCTGAAGGCGTCCAGGCCGCGATCTGCTGGGGGCTGGGCCGCCCTCCGGTGGTCCAGCTCTCCGCCAGGGCCGTGAGGCTGTCCAGCTGCGTGCTCTGGAACGTGGGCGCCGTGGCGGGCATGCCCGGCTCGTCTAGGTAGGCCCTGGCGTTCACGGCCACCAGCGCGCCCGGCAGCTTCTCGTCCACGAAGGCGCAGAACTGCTCCGTGGTGATGGACGTGAAGCGGAAGGCGTCCATGTACTCGCGGAGGAAGCGCTGGAAGCGGTCCTCGCCCGCCTGGCGCTCCAGGGCGGCCACGAGGCGGGCCCCCTTCTCATAGGGGATGCTGGAGAAGGCGTCGTCGGGGTCGATGCCCTCGAGGTGCAGGCGCAGCACCGTGAGGTGGGGCTCCTTCTTGAACCGCTCCAGGCTGTCCTCCAGGGCTTTCTGGCCCGTGGCCCAGCCCAGGGCCGCGGCATCATCGCCGTGGAGCGCGCGCAGGATCTTGCGCTCGGCCCAGACGGTGAAGCCCTCGTTCAGCCAGAAGTGCTCCATGCTGGCGTTGGTGACGAGGTTGCCGGTCCAGCTGTGGGCCAGCTCATGAGCCACCACGTCCACCAGGCTGCGGTCCCCCGCCAGCAGAGTGGGCGTGAGGAAGGTCATGCGGGGGTTCTCCATGCCGCCGTAGGGGAAGGAGGGGGGCAGGACGAGCATGTCGTAGCGGTCCCAGGGATAGGGGCCGAAGAGGCTCTCTGCCTTCAGGATCATCTCCTCCACGCCCGCGAACTCCCAGGCGGCGGCTTCCACCGTCTCGGGCTCGGCCCACACGCGGCTGCGGGGGCTCAGGTCGCGGGATTCCAGGCGCCCCACGGCCAGGGCCAACAGGTAGCTGGGGATGGGCTGGGGCATGGTGAAGCGGAAGACGTGGCGGCCATCAAGGGTGGCCTCATCGCCATCGGGGCCCGCGGACATCACGGCCGTGAGGCCCTCAGGCACGGTGACCTCCGCCTGGTACGACACTCGGGCGATGGGCGTGTCCTGGCAGGGCACCATGGTGCGGGCGTGGATCTGCTGGCACTGGCTGAAGAGGTAGGGCGCCACCTTGCCCTCGGTCTGCTCCGGGTCCAGCCACTGGAGGGCCATGGCGTCCGGGGCCGTGCGGTAGCGGATGGCGACCTCCCGTGTGCCCGCCGGCGCGGTCACCCGCAGGCGGCTGCCGAGGATGGGATCAGCCTCCCCCAGCTCCCAGGGGATGGGCCCCTGGCCGGGCACTTGGACGGCCCGGATCTCCAGGCCCTTGGTGTCCAGGTCCAGGACGCCGGACACCGGGTCGCCGAAGGCCAGCACCACCTCGCCGTCGATGCGTTTCGCGGTGAAATCCACGGCGAGCTTCAGGCTCAGGCGCCGGGCCCGGGGCTGGGCGGAGTCGTAGTACGAGTGCGGATCAGGGTGGGACATGGGGACCTCGGGGAACCCGCCATGATCCCACAGGGCCTGGATCGGTGAAGGTCACAACTGGGGAGGCCCCGCGAGCGGGGCCTCCTAGCGAAAATGTGGTTGTGGGCGGTTCAGTGATCGTCCCGCTCGTGGGATTCCTCCCCGGGTGCTTCCGGGGCTGGTGCCGCGGCCTCCGGCCCCGTGGTGGCCATGATCGAACGGACGCCGAATTCGTGGACCAGCCGTCCTCCTTCGTGGGCCGCACGGGTCAGTTGGCCCAGGCCGACCAGGTAGGCCAACAGGAACACCACCGACACGGTCTGCCGGAGCCAGGCCTTGGGCTCCCGTTTGAGCACGAGCGGGACGAGCACCAGGATCGCGAAGGCGAGGGTGAGGAGGCTGAACACGACCTGCCCGGTCTCCGCCAGGGACTCATGGCGCTCCAGGGCGGCGGTGATCTGTGGCGTGCGTTCCGCCAGCCGGCCGGCGGCCTCCCCCGTGGCCACGGCCAGGAACAGGCTGAGGGTTCCGAGCCCCATCAGGACCAGCGCCGCCAGGGACCAGCCCTCCCGGGCCCGGCGCCAGAAGATCGCCACCAGGATGAAGAGGGGCGCGACATAGAGCAGTGCGATCGGGAAATGGATGATCAGGGGATGGAGGCTGGTCCAGGTGGGGATGGGAGGCATGGTGACCCCCTCAGCCGACGGTGAGGAACCGGGCGCTCGGAGTGAAGGAGGACGGGCACTTCTCCTGCGGGCGGGTGGTGCTGGTGTACCCGCAGACCGGGCAGACGAAGAAGCTGGCGTTCTGGGTCTTCCAGCCGTCCAGGTTGTCGAGCGCTTCCTGGTAGAGCCGGGCGTGCTCCGCCTCGGCCGTCTTGGCGTAGTTGAAGGTCCGGATGGCGTCCACCTTGCCCTCCTTGCGGGCCTGGGTGAGGAAGCCCGGGTACATCACATCCCGTTCGTAGCTCTCCCCCTTGATGGCGGCCTGGAGGTTCTCACGGGTGGACTTGACCTCGGGCGCCTTGATGTCGGCCTTCGGTTCGGCGCCCATGGCCTTGATCACCTGGGCGTGGTTGGCGGCGTGGATCTCCTCAGCCTTCGCGGCCGCCCGGAAGAGCGCAGCGGCTTTGGCGTAGCCCTCGTTCTGGGCCTTCGCCGCGTAGGCCAGGTAGCTGGCGCGGGCGTTGGACTCACCGTTGTAGGCCGCCTGCAGGTTATTCAAGGTGCCAGTCTGGGGGGCGGGGGCGGCGGGACCGGCGGCCGACAGGAGGGTGGCGGCCAGGGCCAGAGGGCTGAGGAAAGCGGATCGGAATCGGATCATGGAGGTCCTCCGGTGTGGGGCACGGCCCGGATCGGATGGTGCAGGGCGCGTGCCAGAGGTCCAAAAGGCATGAATGCCATGAAAATAAAGGTTTTACATGGTGATGCCCACGAGGCACCACCCGGCATCCGTCCCAATCTTCGAACGACCGTCAGGATCCTTGAACACCGCGGCGCTTCAGCCGGTAGTGCAGATCGCTCCGTGAGATGCCCAGGCGCCGGGCGGCTTCCGCCTGCACGCCCCGGCTTTCCTGTAGGGCCCGGTCGACCAGGTGTTCCTCCAGAGCCGAGACCAGGGCGGGCAAGTCCGTCGGGAGGGGAAGCCCCCCCGCGAAGGTCTCAAGGTCGGGCGGGGGCGCGGTGCCCAGGCCAGGCTCGAGGGGGAAATCCTCCGGCCCGATGTCGGGCCCTTTCGCCAGGATGCAGGCCCGCTCGATGAGGTTCCGGAGCTCCCGGATGTTGCCCGGGAACGGATAGGCCTGGAGCCGGGCCAGGGCCGCGGGGGTCAGGGAACGGCGTGGCAGGCCCATGTCCCGGATGGCATGGTCGAGGAAGTGGGAACACAACCCTGGGAGATCCTCCAGATGCTCGCGCAAGGGCGGGACCCGGATGGGCACCACGGCGAGGCGGAAGTAAAGGTCTTCACGGAACAGCCCCTCCCGCACCCGCGCCGGCAGATCGCGATGGGTGGCCGCGATCAAGCGGACGTCCACATGGCGGGGAGTCCGGCTGCCCACGCGCTGGACCATCCCGTCCATCATCACCCGGAGCAGCTTGGCCTGGAGGGAAGGTGGCATCTCCCCGGCCTCGTCCAGGAACAGGGTCCCGCCGTGGGCGGCCTCGAAAAGCCCCTCGCGGGCCCGGTCGGCCCCGGTGAAGGCCCCCCGCTCATGGCCGAAGAGCTCGCTCTCGAGGAGCGTTTCGGGCATCGCGGCGCAGTTCACGGCGACGAAGGGCTTCGGCGCCCGCGGGCTGAGCGCATGCAGGGCCCGCGCCGCGAGTTCCTTGCCGGTGCCCGTCTCTCCGGTGATCAGCGCCGTCGCCTGGGTGGGGGCCACCCGCTGGAGGGTGTCCCGGAGCTCGGCCATGGGGGCGCTGAGGCCCAGCAGGCCGCGGAGGCCTTCCGGGTGGCCGGCCTGCCGGCGCAGGCGGCGGTTCTCCTTCAGGAGCCCGCCATGTTCGAGGGCCCGGTGCACGGCGGCCTTGATCCCCTCGGGATCGAAGGGTTTCTGCACCACGTCGAAGGCCCCTTGACGCATGGCCGCCACGGCCAGCTCGACGGTGGCATAGGCCGTGAGGAAGACGATGGGGACGGCGTCCTCTGCCTGCCGGGCCGCCGCCATGACGTCCAGGCCCTCGCCATCGCCGAGCTTCTGGTCGGTGATCACCAGGTCCGGCGCCTCGTCCTCCAGGCGCTGCCTGGCCTCGGCGACCGAAGCCGCCTCCACCACCCGGTGTCCTGCTTCCTGGAGCACCATCCGCAGGAGCCGGCGGAGGTTGGCCTCGTCGTCCACGATCAGGATGGTGCCCATGGGGCCTCCTCCTCAGGGATCCGCAGACCGAAACGGACACAGCCCGCCCGGTTCTCCTCCAGGATCAGATCGCCACCGTGCCCGCGCGCCATGGAGCGGGCGATCGCGAGTCCGAGCCCGGTTCCCCGGGGCTTGGTGGTGAAGAAGGGCTCCCCCAGCCGGGCGGCCACCGCAGCAGGGATCGCGTCACCTTCGTTTTCCACGAAGAAGACCACGCATCCCGCTTCATGCCGGGCGCCCATGCGGATCCGCCGTCCGCCGGGCGTGGCATCGACGGCATTGGTGAGCAGGTTGAGCAGCGCCTGCTGGACCTGGAAGGGATCAAAGCTGGCCATCCGGTTTTCGGCGGGGGCGACCTCCAGCTGCAGCCCGGCCTCCTCGGCCCTGGCCCGGGCCAGTCCCGCGGCCGAACCCAGGGCCGTGGCGGTCTCCACGCTTCTGCGCTCCGGCCGCCGCTGCCGGGCATAAGCCAGGAAATCCTCCGTGAGCCGCTCCAGGCGGAGGGATTCCTGGGCCAGGATCGAGAAGAACTCATCCCGGTTCTCCGGGGAGGCGTCGGGGCGGCTGGTGGCCGTGAGCGCCGTCCGGATCATGGCGACGGGGTTGCGGATCTCATGGGCGATGGCCCCGGACAGCCGGCCGATGGCCGCCAGCTTCTCCTCCTGGACCAGGCGGTCGCGAGTCCGGGCCAGCTCGGCCATGCCGGCGCGCACCTCGGCTTCCTGGTGCCAGTGCTGGACCACGAGGAGGCGGACGATGATCGCGAACAGGAGGAAGATGAGCGCCACGGTGGTGGCCTCGAAGGACTCGACGAGCGCCCCTGCCGGCGCGGATCCCGCGGGGGTCCAGACCTGGAAGATGGTGAGGCCGCTGGCCACCAGCACCGTGGCGGCCAACCCGGCCAGGGAGAGCCAGAACGCCGAGGCCAGGACCGGGATGACGAGCAGGACCACATAGTGGCTCTCCTGCCCCGAGTTGATCCGGGCGAGGATGACCGCGAACAGGAGATGCACTGCCACCGAGACCCGGGCGAAGGTGGCGGGTCGCAGCCATTCCCGGCCGGACATGAGCCAGAGCTCGCCGAGGAGGAGCAGGAAGCGGAGGCAGAGCGCCAGCGCGATGGCGAAGGGCAGGGGCCCGAGGAGGGGGCGGAAGGCCAGGTGGATGCCGAGCAGGCAGAGCAGCACCCCCAGGCTGAGGAGGATGAGGGTGCTGTTCTGCCTGCGGAAGGCGGCGAGCTCCAGAGGAGGTGGAGATCCCCAGATGCCCGTGGCGAATGGCGCGGTGTTGGACTCCATGCGTTGATTGGAGCCCTATTCCTCGTCTGGCGCCAGTCCCTCCACCTTCTTCATCTTGATGACGTCGCCGTGGTCCTTGACGATGCAGCGCAGCCAGTCCTCGGGGGCCTTGGGGTGGGTGACCTCGCCCTTGCCGTTGCGCACGTTGCCATCGAGGTATTTCCAGATGAGGAACTCGCCCAGCTTCTTCCAGCGGTCCATGAGCTCCTCGGAGTTGGCGGCCGCGACGAGGGTGAGGTAGGCCTGGGCCTGGGCGGGATCCTGCTTGTAGAGCTCCAGGGCCTTGCGGTCCACCTCCGCCTGGTTGGCCAGGTAGCGTCCCTCGAACTCGTGCTGCACCTTCTGGACGTCCACGATCATGTCGCTCCAGCGGGTGTAGGTGTAGTTCGAGACGAAGTTGAAGGTCCAGAAGGCGCTGCCCCAGCTGAACGCATCGAAGTTGCCCGTGCCGATGGCGAAGGCCTTCGGCGGGGCCGTGATGCCGCAGGAGATGGGCTGGTAGACCGTCGTGTAGGTGTCGTCCACGCCGAACCAGAGGACGCCGCCCACGGGGCCGGGCAGCCAGCCGCGGGCCTGGCTCACGAAGGAGAAGCCCGTCTGCTGGGTGCTGATGGCGCGCTCGTGCAGGTATTCCTGGCCGTCCACCTTCCAGGTCATGGGCCGCCAGCGGTAGGGCAGCTTGTAGGGGCCAGCGCCCACATCCTTGGTCATGTCGAACTCGGTGCCCTCGAAGTGGTCGCGCATGAGCTGCATGGCGTCATGCACGCCCAGCTTCTGGTCGGGCTTGATGAAGAGCGGCAGGGGCTTGGCGCCCTTCACGGCCTTCACATAGTCGATGGAGAGGTTCTGGCTGGGCGCCGCGCGGCGGAACAGGCTCCACACGCGGGCCTCGCAGGCGCGCAGGGCGCCGAAGGAGAGGGGCGCGTAGGTGTCGGCGAAGCTGAAATCCTTGTCCGCGCCCTTGAAGTAGCCCTTCTCCCGGGCGAAGGCGATGAGGTCCTTGCTGTAGAGGGCGGTGTTGGGGTCGTTCAGCGGGAACTGCCGGATGCGGGACTGGTTGGCGTGGGCGCTGATGGTGCCGTCCGGCAGGTGGTAGGCCACCCACAGGGCGCCCGTCTGGCCCTTGCCCTTGCCGATCATCTCGAGGATCCAGACTTCATTGGGATCGGCGATGGAGAAGCTCTCGCCCTCGGAGGCGTAGCCGTACTGCTCGGCCAGGCTGGTCATGACCTGGATGGCCTCGCGGGCGGTCTTCGCCCGCTCCAGGCCGATGTAGATGAGGCTGCCGTAGTCGATGAGGCCGCTGGGGACCTGCAGCTCCTTGCGGCCGCCGAAGGTGGTCTCGGCGATGGTGACCTGGTGCTCGTTCATGTTGCCGACGCGGGTGTAGGTCACGGGGGCTTCGGGGATGCTGCCGAGCACTTTGCCCGTGTCGAAGGTGAAGCCGCTATCCCACTCCCGGATCACGCGCACTTCGCCGGGGCTGTGCTTGCCGCCGGGCTTGAAGTAGAGCTCGCCGTAGAGCGTGTGGCTGTCGGCGGCATAGGTGATCATCGTCGAGCCATCCTTGGTCGCGCCCTTGGTCACCAGCAGGTTGGTGCAGGCGTCCAGGGCCGCGCCGGCGGTCAGGAGGGTGGCGAGGAGGACGAGGGGGCGAAGACGCATGGGCATCCTTTGGCAATCGGGACGAAAGGGCGATGCTACCAGATGGCCGGACGGACGCTGGCGGGCCGCTTCATGGGGTCGCCATCCTTGCAGCCGAAGGCCTCGTAGAACTCCGGCAAGTTGGAGAGCGGGCCGTTCACGCGGAACTTCGCGGGGCTGTGGGGGTCGGTCACGGCGCGGAGGCGGGTGGCCTCCCCACGGGTGAGGGTGCGCCAGGTTTCGGCGTAGCCCAGGAAGAACCGCTGCCCGGCCGTGAAGCCCCCGATCTTCCCGACGGGGGGCTTGCCCTTCTGGCTCAGCTTCCAGGCATCCCACGCGATCTTGAGGCCGCCCAGGTCCGCGATGTTCTCGCCCAGGGTGAGCCTTCCGTTCAGGTGGAGGCCCGGCAGGGGCTCGAAGGCGTCGAACTGCTTCACCACCAGCTCGGCCCGCTCGTTGTAGGCCTTCTCGTCCGCGGGGGTCCACCAGCTCTTGAGGTTGCCGTCCGCGTCGAACTGGCGGCCCTCGTCGTCGAAGCCGTGGGTCATCTCGTGGCCGATGGTGGCGCCGATGTTGCCGTAGTTCACGGCGTCATCGGCGGTCGCGTCGAAGTAGGGCGGCTGGAGGATGCCCGCGGGGAAGACGATCTCGTTCATGGTGGGGCTGTAGTAGGCGTTGTTGGTCTGCGGCGTCATGCTCCATTCGTTGCGGTCGATGGGGCCGCCGAGCTTTACCAGGCGCCGCTGGAACTCGAAGCGGCGGGCCTCCAGGAGGTTGAGCACATAGGGCTGCCGCTTGACATCGAGCTTGGCGTAGTCCCGCCAGGCATCCGGATAGCCGATCTTCACGCGCATGGCGGCCAGCTTCTGGCGGGCCTTGGCCTTGGTCGGGGCGCTCATCCACGTCAGGCCGTCGATGCGGGTCCCCAGGGCCGTGCGGAGGTTTTCGACCATTTCCAGCACCTTGGCCTTGCTGCTGGCCGGGAAGGCGCGCTGGACATAGAGCTTGCCCAGGGCCTCGCCCAGGCCGCGGTCCGCGGCGAACATCACGCGCTTCCAGCGGGGGTGTTGGGCCGTGGTTCCCTGGAGCTTCGTGCCGTGGAAGGCGAAGGACTCCTGTTCGAAGGCCTTGGGCAGGCCCGGGGCGGCATCGTTGAGGAGCGTCCAGCGCAGGTACACGCGCCACTGGTCGACGGGGACCTCCTGGATCATGCGGCCCAGCTCGGCCATGAAGGCGGGCTGGCGGACGACGAATCGGTCGGGCGCGGGAACCTCCAGGGCCTTCAGGTAGAAGTCCAGAGGGAAGCCGGGCGCCGCCGCCTGGAGCTGGGCGGGGGTCATGGCGTGGTAGACGGCATTGGGGTCCCGCTGCTCCACGCGGGTCATGCTGGCCTTGGCAAGGCGCGTCTCCAGGGCCAGGATGCGGTCGGCATCTCCCGCCTGGAAGCCGGCCATGGCCATCATCTTCGCCACATGGGCCCGGTAGGCCGCGAGCAGCTCCTTCGACTTGGGATCGTCCTTCAGGTAGTAGTCCCGGTCTGGCAGGCCGAGGCCCTCCTGGGCCATCACCATGGAATAGCGGCTGCTCTCCTTGTCGTCCTGCTCGACGCCGACATAGAAGCCCGCGAAGGCGCCCAGCCGGTGCAGTTCCGCCAGCACGGCCACCAGGGAGGGCGCATCCTTCACGCCGTCGATGCGCGCGAACAGCGGAGCCAGGGGCTTGAGCCCCGCGGCCTCGATGCCGGCCTCGTCCATGCCGCTGGCATAGAAGTCGCCAACCTTCCGGGCCTCAGAACCCGGGGCGGCCTTGGCGGCCGCTGCGGCTTCCATGATCTCCCGCAGGATCTGGTGGGTCCGGGTGTCGATCTCCTGGTCCACCCCGTACCGCTCGTACTCCGCGGGAATGGCGGTGCGCTTGGCCCACCCGCCCACGGCGTACTGGAAGAAATCCTGGCAGGGCCTCACCGACGGATCGAGGTTCGCCGGATTGAAGCCCTTGTAGGACACCTGGGCGACGAGCGGCGCCATCAGCGCCAGTACGAGCAGTGCGGAGCGCGTGTTCACACCATTTCCTTTTGTCTATCTCCGGAAGGCGCAGCCTTCCGGAGCAGGGATCACCAGATGGCCGGCCGCACCTTGACGTCGCGCTTCATAGGCTGGCCGTCGGTGCAGCTGAAGGCGTCGTAGAACTCTGGCAGGTTGGACAGGGGGCCGATGACGCGCTCCCGGCCGGGGCTGTGGGGATCGGTCTTGAGGCGCACGGAGGCGGCCGCCTCGCGGATGTGGTTGCGCCACACCGCCGCGGCGCCCAGGAAGAAGCGCTGGGGGCCGGTGAAGCCGTCGATGGGGGCCGGAGTGGGCTTGCCCTTGCGGCTGTTCTGGTAGGCGGCGAAGGCGATCTTCATGCCGCCGATGTCGGCGATGTTCTCGCCCAGGGTGAGCTTGCCGTTCACATGCTCGCCCTTGATGGGCTCATAGGCGTCGTACTGCTTCACCACCAGGTCTGTGCGGGCCTGGTAGGCCTTCTTGTCCGCCTCGGTCCACCAGTTCTTCAGGTTGCCCTCGGCGTCGAACTGGCTGCCGCTGTCGTCGAAGCCGTGGGTCATCTCGTGGCCGATGACGTAGCCCAGGGCGCCGTAGTTCACGGCGTCATCGGCCTTGGCATCGAAGAAGGGCGGCTGGAGGATGCCCGCCGGGAACACGATCTCGTTCATGGTGGGGTTGTAGTAGGCGTTCACGGTGGGCGGCGTCATGCCCCATTCCGTGCGGTCGATGGGCTTGCCGAGCTTGGCCAGGTTCTCGGCGATGCGGAAGGCGGCGGCGCGGCGCACGTTGCCGAAGAAATCATCCCGCTTCACGTCGAAGGCATAGGTCTTCCACTTGTCCGGGTATCCGATCTTCACGCCGAAGGCGTTGAGCTTCGTGAGGGCCTGCTGCTTGGTCTCGGGGCTCATCCAATCCAGGTTCGTGATGCGCTCGCGCAGGGCGACGCGGAGGTTCTCCACCAGCTCCAGGACCTTCTTCTTGGATTCGGGCGGGAAGGCGACCTTCACGTAGAGCTGGCCCAGGGCTTCGCCCAGGGTGCCGTCCGTCATGGCCTCGACGCGCTTGGCGCGGGGCTCCCGTTCAGGTGTGCCGTTCAGCACCTTGCCGTGGAAGGCGAAGGCCTCTTCGCCGAAGGCCTTGGGCAGCAGGTTGGCGGTGGCGCTGAGGGCATGCCAGCGCAGGTAGGTGCGCCACTGGGGGGCGGGCACGTCGGAGGCCAGCCTGCCGAAGGCCTGGAAGAAGGAGGGCTGGCTGAGGTTCAGGTCCGCGAGCTTCACGCCGCGGGCCGCGAAATAGTCCTTCCAGTCGAAGCCCGGGGCTTCGGCCACCACCTGGTCGAGGGTGCGCTTGTTGTAGGTCTTCTGGGGGTTCCGCAGCTCCACGCGGGTCCACTGGGCCTGGGCCAGGCGGGTTTCCAGGTCCAGCACCACCTTGGCGCGGACCCGGGCGAGGTCCGGCGCGTCGCCGGCCAACTCCAGCATCTTGGCGATGTGGGCCTCGTACCTGGCGCGGATGTCCCGGCTGCGGGCGTCGTCCTTCAGGTAGTAGTCGCGGTCGGGCAGACCCGTGCCGCCCTGGCTCAGATAGCCCAGGTAATGGGTGGAGGCCTTGGCATCCTGGCGCACGAAGAAGCTGAAGCCGCCGGGTAGGCCCTGGTTGTGCAGCTTCGCCAGCAGGGCCGGGAGCTGTTTCGTGTCCTTGAGGCCGTCGATGGTGGCGAAGATGGGCTTCATGGGGGCGAGGCCGCGCTTCTCGATGGCGGCCTCGTTCATGCCGGAGGCATAGAAGTCCCCGACCTTCTGCTGGACGCTGCCCTTGGCCCAGGTGGTCTTCGCGCTGGTCTCGTCCAGGATCTTCTGGAGGATGGCGCGGTTGCGCTCGCTCAGCTCCTCCATGGCCCCGTAGCGGGCCTTGTCCGCAGGCAGGCTGTGGGACTTGAGCCAGCCGCCGTTGGCGTACTGATAGAAGTCCTCGCAGGGCCTCACGGAGGTGTCGAGGTTGGCGGGATCCACGCCGGGCTTGGTTTGGGCCACCAGGGTGAAGGCCGCCAGGCCCAGGCATAGGCAGAGGGAGGCTCGAAGGGGAGATGCCATAAATAACCTCGTAAGATGAGGGTAAAAGCCTATCAGGAACGCACACGAAGGGATATGTGGATCACTTTCTCGATTTCTGCATGGGCCACGCCCTGGGCGTCCCGCAGTTCCACGGGATAGGTGCGGTCGACCTTGGGCTGGTCCTGGAGCAGACGGCGGATCTCGACCACCTCGGCCTCATCCACCCTGAAGGTGGCGAAAAGGGTGCTCCGCCCCGGCTTGCGGAAGCGGATGGAGGCGGCCTTGTCCCACACCACATAGTCCGGCCCCAGCCGGTGGATCAGCATGAGCATGTAGAAGGGATCGATCCCCGCATACAGGCTGCCGCCGAAGATGGTGCCGACATAGTTCCGGGTGCGCCAGGAGAGGGGCAGGCGCACCCGCACCTCGGACCAGTCCGAGGCGATGAAGGCCACCCGGGCGCCCGTGCCCCGGAAGCAGGGCCAGAGGTTGAACGCCCAGCGGTAGAGGCGGGTGCGGAGGGATTCGGGCATGGGAGATGCGGCTAGAACCGCACCGTCACATTTTCGCCTTCCTTCATGTGCACGGTGTCGATGAAACGCACCTGCCGGCTGCCATAGGTGAGGATGAGGCTGGAGGTCCGGACGCCGTGTCCGAAGTGGAGGACGCCTTTGAGCAGGTTGCCGTGGGTGACGCCGCAGGCGGCGAAGACGATCTCCCTGCCGGGGCAGAGGTCGTCCGTGAAGTAGATGCGGTCGAAGTCCACGCCCATGGCCTCGGCCTTCTCCCGGCTGGCGGTGTTGGTGTCCACCTTGAGGCGGCCCTGGATCTCACCGTTGAGGCACTTCAGGGCCGCGGCGGAGAGCACGCCCTCGGGGGCCCCGCCGGTGCCCATGACCGCATGGATGCCCGTGCCGCTGACCGCGGCGCTGATGGCGGCGCTGAGATCACCATCGCCGATGAGCTGGATGCGGGCGCCGGCCTTGCGGATGTCCGCGATGAGCTGCTCGTGGCGGGGGCGGTCCAGGACGGTGACCGTGATCTCGGACACCTGCCGGTCGAGGGACAGGGCGATGATTCCCAGGGTTTCATGCACCGGGGCGTCGAGGCTCACCTTGCCCTTGGCGGCGGGGCCAACAACCAGCTTTTCCATGTAGAGGTCCGGCGCGTGCAGCAGGCCGCCCTTCTCGGTGGCCGCCAGCACCGCGATGGCATTGGGCGAGCCGGTGGCGCAGAGGTTCGTCCCCTCCAGGGGATCCACGGCGATGTCCACGGCGGGATGGTCGCCATCCAGATCGACCCCCATGCCTACCTTTTCCCCGATGAAGAGCATGGGCGCCTCGTCCCGTTCCCCTTCGCCGATGACGATGGTGCCATCCATGCGGACGGTCTCCATGGCATGGCGCATGGCCTCCACCGCCAGCTTGTCACTGTGCTTGCGACGGCCGTGGCCAATGGAGGAGGAGCAGGCGATGGCCGCCTGTTCGACCACGCGCAGGAATTCGAGGGACAGGGTCTGTTCCATGGGGGGCTCCGGAGGAGGCTGGTCGGATGGGCTCAGGCGAGCCGGTTCACGCTCTGATGGATCCAGTCGAGGAAGCCCTCGGACCCGGCTTCCACGGGAAACATCAGGATCTCCGGGACTTCGTACGTGTGGAGGTCCGCGATCACTTCCGACACCTGGGGGAAGAATTCCCGGGTGGTCTTGATGATGAGCATCACCTCTTCATCGAGGTGGGTTTCGCCCTTGAAGTAGTAGTAGCTCTTGATACTGGGGACGATGTTCACGCAGGCGGCATAGGCCTGATCCACCAGGGCCGCGGCGATGGTCAGAGCTGTCTCCTCGCTGCCGCAGGTGGTCATGATGGTGCAGGCGTCGCTCATCGGGTGGGCTCCCCGCCCGGCGGGCGGAACCGTCCATTGTAGCTTGGGAGCGGGGATATGGCGGAGCACGAACGGCCGGGCAGCCTGCCTGGGGCATTTGGGTGGTCTGACCGCAAAAGGCACAGGGGGTGGGCGCCTTTGGTGGTTGTCGCTGATTCACATGAGGTCGGATGGGAACGCATCTGGCGGCGAGGCGACAAAGGTCCCAACTCCGCGAAGCACAAGCGGGAGCGCGCGACGGCGAAGGAGCGTCAGGTGGGAGAGGTCGCATCCACGGTCCCACTCGGAGGTCGGCCGTTCTCCGTATCTGGCGCCGACCCACCAGGGCCCCGGATTCGAACGCACCCGGCTTCGCCGTGTGCCGGTCTCGCTCCGGCGCGACATCTAGTCGCGCCTCCACGATCCCACTCGGAGGTTCGAATCTCCTTTTCGGTTCATCCAGATAGGCAAAGGGTGGGTGCCCAGGGCACCCACCCTTTGCCTATCTGGTCGGGGCGAGAGGATTCGAACCTCCGACCTCTCGGTCCCGAACCGAGCGCTCTACCAGGCTGAGCCACGCCCCGACGAAGGTTTGACTTTACTGGAAACGGGCGGGGGCGTCCAGTCTGGCGCTATTCCTTCTCGAGGCCGAGGCGGATGCGCTCTTTGCGGCGGGTTTCGAGGAGGTGCAGGGCGCGCCGCAAGGGGTCGGGATCTTCGGGCTGGGTGGGCGTTTCCGCGGGGGGATCGCAAGGCACGATCTGGAGCCCCATCAGGCTGAGGTCCAGAGCCCGGTGGATGCGGTCGCGGATTTGCGGCCACACGGCCTCGGCGGCCTCACGGAGGGACCCGATGCGGGTGAGTTCCCAGCAGCCCATCACGAGCACGTTCCGCTGCACCCTCAGGGGGCGGGTCCGATCCGCCAGGGCCGGGCCGACAACAAAGGCCCAGGCCTGCCGCAGGCGCGCCAGGGCCTTCTGATCCGGCTGGCGGGCCCCAAGGGGTACCAGGCGAGGAGTGCGACGGCAGTTGGGGCTCATGATTTCCAGCGGGGCGGGGGAAGGGGCGCGCAGGCCCGTTCGCCATTGAGCAGGAGGGGCGAGGCGAGGGTGGGCACCACGGCGTTGGTTTCGGGTTCGAACAGGGGCTGGAGCAGGTTGTGGAGTTCTCCGCCGTGGCGGAACAGGACCTCGTCCACACTACGCACTTGGCTGGCGGGGATGGCATTGGGTTCGCAGAAGGCGAGCACCTCGTCCACCGTGCTGGCCTGGGTGCGGGCTTCGATGAGGGTGATCAACTCCTCGCGGTCCTTCACGCGGCCCCGGTTTTTCCGCCACTCGGGGCGGGCCGCCAGGTCCAGGTCGAGCCACATGGCCAGCACCTCGAACTGCCGGTCGCTGCCCACGGCGATGGCCACGTCGCCATCGGTGCAACGGAAGGACTGGTAAGGCACGATCTGGGCATGAGCGTTGCCCCACCGCTTCGGGGCCGTCCCGGTCATGAGGGAGCCCGCGGCGACGTTCGCCAGGCCCGCCAGAGCGGCCTCCATGAGCGGCACCTCGATGTGGATGGCTTCGCCCGTGCGTTCGCGGTGGAGCAGAGCGGCCTGGATGCCGTTGGCGCAGTAGAGGCCCGCCAGCACATCCACCAAGGCCACGCCCACCTTCATGGGGCGGCCTTCGGGTTCGCCGGTGATGGCCATCCAACCGCTCTCCGCCTGGATGATGAAGTCGTAACCGGCACGGCGGGAGGCCGTGACATCCGACGCGAAGCCACGGATGGAAGCCAGAATGAGCTTGGGGAATTTCGCGTGGAGCCGTTTCCAGCCCAGCCCCAGGCGATCCGCGGAATCGGCGCGGAAGTTCTCCACCAGGACGTCGGCCTCCTTCAATAGGTCGAAGAGGTCGGCCTTGCCTTCTTCGGTGTGGAGGTCGATGGTGCGGCTCCGCTTGCCCCGGTTGGCGCAGCGGAAATAGGCGCTTTCGCCGGCGTCGCCATCCTCGAAGGGTGGGCCCCAACCCCGGGTGGGATCCCCCTCGGGAGGTTCGAGCTTCTGCACCTCCGCCCCCAAGTCCGCCAGCAGCTGGGTCGAGAAGGGGCCTGCGAGCACGCAGGACAGATCCACGATCCTGAAGTGGGACAAGGGCTTGAGCATCGGGTTCTCCGGTTTCAAGCCTACTTCATGTCTTCCGGCGGGATCAGCTCGCGGCGACGGTCTGGCGGTAGGCCGCGGTCAGGCTGGCGGCGATTTCTTCGGGGCTGTGGGCCAGGAAATCCTGGCGCTGCATAAGGTGGACCAGCTGGCCGTCCTTGAAAATGGCAGCCTGGGGACTGGTGGGCATGGCGCCCTCGAAGTATTCCCGTGCCTGGGCCGTGGCGTCCTTCTCCATGCCGGCGAAGACGGTCACCAGGTGGTCGAAGCGCAGATCCTGCGACCGTAGGGCCTCGGTGACACCGGGGCGGGCGCCCGCCGCGGCGCACCCGCAGACACTGTTCACCACCAACAGGGTGGTGCCGGGTCGCTGGAGGGCCTGGTCCACCTGGGCGGGCGTCAGGAGCTGCTGAAAGCCCTCCCGCATCAATTCCTCACGCATCGGGGCGACCATGTATTCGGGATAGTTCGACACGACTTCCTCCTCGGACAGTAAAGTTTACCGATTAAGTAGGGATTGATCCAGGTCACAATTCAGTGCGACGAGGAGCGACCATGCGGCTGGCCTTGATGGGTGGGAGTCTCCGCCCGGATTCTTTGAACACCCGCCTGCTGCGCCACCTGGCCGAACAACTGGAAACCAGGGGCCATGAAGTGGCCACCTTCGCGGGAGAGGCCCTACGTCTGCCGCTCTACGAGGAGGGAGCCGTGGCCACGGCCGAGATCCTGGCCCTTCACGGAGCCCTCCAGGCGGCGCAAGGACTGGTGATCGTCTCGCCCGAATACAACGCCGGCATTCCGGGTCATCTGAAGAACGCGGTGGACTGGCTCAGCACCATGAAGCCCAGTCCCTGGCATGGTCTGCCCGTGCTGCTCTGCGCGGCGAGTCCAGGCGCCTTCGGCGGCGCCCGCGGCCTCGTGACCTGGCGGACCACCCTGGCGAACATGGGCGCCCTCGCTCTTCCGGAGGCGCTCACGGTGCCCCATGCGGACCAGCAGCTCGATGAGCATGGAGCGCCGAGGGACCCCCGCACCCTGGCCGCCATGCCGAAGATCCTGGACAGCTTCCAGTCCCTGGTGGCCCGGCTCCGTTCTTAGCCCCAGAGATATGCGATCCTGGACCGTCTTCCCGGAGCCGTCATGAAGGACTTTTTCAAGAGCTTCTTCGCCGCGCTGTTGGCCCTGATGGTGGCCGGAGGCGTGGCTGTCTTCCTGTTCTTCGGCCTGCTGACCGTCATCGGCTCCGCGGGCAAGCCCACGGTGCCCAGCAAGGCCGTGCTGGTCTTCGACCTGGACACCAGCCTGTCCGATGCGGAGCGCGATCCTGAACCCAGCGAGGCCCTCAGCGAAGCCCTTGGCGGTGGCGGGGCTCACAGTCAGGCCCTGCCGGCGGCCATTGACGCTCTGGACCGGGCGGCCTCGGACAACCGCATCACGGCGCTGTTCCTCACGGGCAACCTCCAGGGCGCGGGTCCGGCCCAGCTGCGCGAGCTGCGGGAGGCCATCCAGCGGTTCAAGGCGAAGAAACCCGTGCTGGCCTACAACCTGGGCTGGAGCAAGCGGGACTACTACCTGGCTGCCGGTGCCACCACCGTGTTCATCAATCCCTTCGGTGAGATGGAGGTGAACGGCCTGGCGAGCGAGCCGATGTTCTTCGGCGAGGCCTTCAAGAAGTACGGCGTGGAGGTGCAGGTCACCCGGGTGGGCAAGTACAAGAGCGCGGTGGAACCCTTCATCACCGACCGCATGAGCGATCCCAACCGCGAACAGGTGCAGAAGCTGCTCGATGACATCTGGGGCGAGTGGAAGGACACCGTCGCCAAGGATCGCAAGAAGACCCCCGCTGACTTCCAGGCCATCGCGGACGAGAAGGGGCTCGTGGAAGCCGAAGAGGCGAAGAAGCTGGGCCTCGTGGACCGCATCGCGTCCTATGACGAAGTGCTGGACGAGCTGAAGAAACTGGCCGGTAAGCAAGCCAAGGACAAGGATTTCCCCCAGATCGCCCTGGCCACGTACGCCGGCATCGCTGGCGAGGCGAAGACCGGGCGGACGCGCATCGCCGTCGTCGTCGCTGAAGGCGAGATCGTGGATGGCGAAGGGAAGGCCAATCAGGTGGGCGGCGAGCGTCTCAGCCGCGAGCTGCGCCAGCTTCGCCTGGATGACCGCATCAAGGCGGTGGTGCTTCGCGTGAACAGCCCCGGCGGCAGCGCGGCAGCCTCGGAGCTCATCCAGCGCGAAGTCATCCTCACCAAGAAAGTGAAACCCCTCGTGGTGTCCATGGGCCACCTCGCGGCTTCGGGCGGGTACTGGATCAGCACCTATGGCGACCGCATCTTCGCGGAGCCCAGCACCATCACGGGCTCCATCGGTGTCTTCGGCCTGTTGCCCAACGTGAAGAAGCTGGCCAATGAGCACGGCATCACCTGGGACAGCGTGCAGACCGCCAAGATGGCGAATCCCATGACGCTGACCCGACCCAAGAACGATCTGGAGCTGTCCCGCATTCAGGGATTGGTGGACCGCATCTACGATCAGTTCGTTTCCAAGGTGGCGGACAGCCGGAAGATGAAGAAGGAGGCCGTCCATGAAATCGCGCAGGGCCGCGTGTGGTCCGGGCAGGAGGCCGTGAAGCTGGGTCTGGTGGATGAGATCGGGGGCCTGGATGCGGCGGTGCATTACGCCGCCGGCCGGATCAAGGCGGGCGACGACTACCAGGTCGTGGGGCCCGAGCGGGAACCGGATACCCTCCGGGAAATCCTGAAGAACCTGGGCGGCAAGCCCAGGAAGCTCGCCAAGACCGGCCCGGTGGATGGGTTGGTGGATTCGTTCCGCCACCAGCTGGATCTGCTGACCTCGCTGAACGATCCGCAGGGCGTCTATGCGCGGCTGCCCTTCGAACTCGAGCTGAAATAGCCCCGTGGATTCGGCCTCCTTCGTTTCGGCCATCGTCCTGCTGGTGCTGGTGACGGATCCCCTGGGCAACATCCCGGTCTTCATCGGGCTGCTGCGCCAGGTGGATCCGGCCCGGCGCCAGCGGATCATCGTCCGCGAGGTGCTGTTCGCTTTCGCCATCCTGCTCTTCTTCGCCATCTTCGGTCAGACGGCGCTGCGTCTCATGCACCTCACCGACACCTCGCTGGGCATCGCCGGTGGCGTGATCCTCTTCCTCATCGCCCTGAAAATGGTCTTCCCACATCCGGAAGGACCCACGGACCTTCCCATTCACGGGGAGCCCTTCCTCGTGCCCCTGGCCATTCCCTTCATCGCCGGGCCTTCGGCCATCGCCACCGTGCTGCTGCTGGTGAGCCGGGAGCCCCACCGGCTCTGGGAGTGGCTGGGCGCCCTGACCGTGGCCATGGCCATTTCGGCCGTGGTGCTTGGCTTCGCCGAGAAGATCGCGGCCTTCCTGGGCGAGAAGGTCACCCTGGCCTTCGAGCGGCTCATGGGCCTGGTGCTCACGGCCATGGCCATCGAGATGCTGTTGGCGGGCATCCAGAAGTTCGTGCTGCAGCTGCGGGCGGCCTAGGCCTTCCGCTTCAGGCTCAGTTCCAGCGTGAACTCCGCCACGGGCTCGAAGGAGCCATCCGCAAGCTTCACCGCCGCCTGGACGTGCATGGGCTCGGTGAGGCGTTCTTCGGAGGCCAGGGTGCGGCGCACCTGATCCCGGATGGCGGCGCCTTCATCGCAGATGAAGTAGACATCGGCTTCCGGGCGCTTCAGGAAGGTGGCCTGGAAGGTCTTGAAGACCAGGGACACCGCCTGCCCGGAGCGCTTGATCTGATCCATGGCCAGCAGGCCGCCAGCGCAGTCGGCGCCGATGGCCAAGGCGCCGAAGTACATGGAGCCCAAATGGTTCCTCGTCCACCGGCGAAGGGGGATCCGCACGACGCAACGGGTGTCCGTCAGCTCCACCACGCTGGGATGCACGGAGGCCAGGAGAGGGATCTTCAGCCACCCGAACAGGCGCATGCCGAAGGTCTGTTTGAAGCGTTCGAATCGGGGGGACATGGCTCCGATTGTCAGTCGCCCACCAGGTTCACGTCCAGCAGTCCCTCGGGGGGATCCAGGTCCAGCCGATGGTTCGGCAGGTCCAGGGTCCACCAGGCCTTGATGTAGGGGATGTCGCGCTGGCCGGTGCGGCCGGGCCGGAGGTCACGCATGACCACCATGTCGTAGCCCGCGGGGCCGGGATCCAGGCGCAGCACCTCGCCCACCTTGCGCCCTCCCACGAAGACTTCGCAACCGATCCACTGGTGTCGGAAGGTCTCACCTTCCGACAGCGTGGCGGCTGCTTCCGGCATCCACAGGGCCCAGCCCTTCAGAGGCTCGGCGGCCGTGCGGTCGAGCACCTCGGCGAAGGCGAGGCAGGGTCGGTCCTGGTGCCAGCGGAAGCTCCGCAGCTTCACGGGCCGGGCGGGGGCAGCGTCCTGTCCGTGTTCCAGGTCCAGCTGAGGTGGGGCCAACACCAGGCCCGCCATGCTCTCCAGCCGTTCCGGCTCATCCATGACGGAATGAAAGAGGAACTCGCCTTTGAGTCCCTGGATCTTGGCCAGGTGGCCTGCAAGCAACATGGGATCAGGCCTCGCCCCGTTCGTCCTCGTCGTCCAGCTCGAGGTTCACCGCCAGGCCCGCCTTCTCCCCGGCGACCTTGCAGAGGGTGCGAAGCGCCGAGATCATGCGTCCGTGCTTGCCAATGATGCGTCCGCGATCCCGGGGATCAGCGAAGACCAGCACGTCACGCTTCTTCCCTTCGCCGCTGATCTCGACCCGGAGGGCTTCCGGATGGTCCAGCAGGGGGGTCAGCACATCTCGCAGGAAGGCCTCGGGATTCATGATCGCTCCACGAACAAAGAAAGCCGGACCAGGGCCCGGCTTTCGGACGTCGGAAACCGGATTACAGGATCTGGTTCTTCTTGAACAGATCGAGCACGGTCTTGGAGGGCTGGGCGCCCTTCTGGAGCCAGGACTTGGCCTTCTCGGCGTCGATGCGGACCTCTTCGCCGGAACCGGCGATGGGGTTCACGAAGCCCAGCACCTCCACGGCGCGGCCGGTGGGGATGCGGTCATTCTCGGAGACGACGATGTGGTAGAACGGGCGCTTCTTGGCACCATTGCGAGCAAGTCGGATCGAAAGCATGGGCACTCCCTGAGCAGGAAAGTGTATCGCGGAATTCACCCGTTCCCAAGCGCTAATTTGGACGCCCTGGCGGGGTTTCTCAAGGCTCGAAGCTGGACGGTGGGAAGCTGCCTTCGAGGACGGCCTGGCGCTCCCGGACGTTCCGCCGCAAGGTCGGCCAGCGGGGATGGGTTCGCATCTTCTGGAGGAAGGGCGAGGTCTCGTACCAGCGGGCGCAGCTGAAGCCCTGGACGAAGGCCCGCGTGGCGCAATCCACCGCCAGGCCCGCCTCACCCAGCAGCGAGTAGGCTTCGGCCTGCTTGAAGGTCAATTCGCCATCGGGGATGCGCAGTTTCCCGCGCACCTCGTCGATGTGCCGGAGCTCGGCCAGTCCCTCCGCGGTCCGCCCTTCCAGGAAGGCGCGATAGACCCAGCTGAGGCCCTGGAAAGGACTGGAGCCGGCCGCCATCTCGGCAGCCTTCATGTGCACGAGGGCGGCCTGGCGATCGCCCTTCAACAAGGCGAGGTAGCCCTGGTAGAACAGGAAGCTCGCATCCTCACGCACCCCTCGGGCCTGCCGCAGGTCCTCCTCGAAGGCCGCCCAGTCGCCGAGGTAGAGGTTGGTGGTTTCGACGGTCCAGAATGAGGTCGGGGCCAGGGGGGCGAGGAGGGCCTTCCGCTGGACCATGGCCGAGTGGGCGCCGGTCAGCAAGCCCGCGGTCCGGCCGGCATAGGTCAAGCCGAGGTAGAGATCTGGCACCCTCGGGCGGAGACGCACCGCCTCGCCGAGGACCCGCAGCGCCATGTCCTGATTGCCCGTGTCAGTGAGCATCAGGGACCACATGAAGGTGGCCCGGGGATAACCTGGAACAAGGCTCACGGCCCGCTGGAACGCCTTGTGAGTGCGGGAGTTGAGGCCAATGCCCGCCTTGGTGGGATCCACCCAGAGGCTGCGGTACAGATGGTCACCAAGGGTGGCCCAGGCGGTGGCACACCGGGGCTCGGCTTCGGCCAGGGCCTGGGTCGTGGCCAGCCGCGCCGTGGCCTCCCGGTCATCCCGGACGGCCATGGCCTGCAGGAGGCCCCAGAAATGGTCCGCCTGCCGGGGGTAGAGGTCCGCCGCGAAGCGATGGCGCCGTTCCATGGGCCAGTGCGCCAACCAGGTGTCCATGGCCAGCGCAGGCTCCATGGGTGGTTGGCTGCCGCGGCTCCAGGGCTGGCCCGCCAGCAATTCGGCGGGCGTGGTCCACTGGGTGGCCAAGGCCAGCCGGTCGCCATCCCGCCATCCCTGGAAACGGAACAGCGCCATGTCAGCGGGGAGTTTTCGCAACTCTGCCGGAGCGGGGACGGCGGGGGCGAGGGTGACCGTCATGCCGGCCAGCACCTCGAAGTGGTCCTTGATCAGGGTCTCCAAGCCGAGGTTCACGTCGGTCTGCCGCGAAGGTTCGGGACTGATCATGAGCACCCGCCTTGCGCTTGAGCGGTGGGTGCTGGATCGCCACAACCACGCCCCGGCCAAGCTGAGGCCCAGGACCGCCCCCAGAAGCATCCAGGTTCTGGCGGAGGTCAGGGGATGGCGTGGCACCAGGTTTAGCCCCTAGAAGGGAAGGTTGGGGCCGCCGCCCATTTTGGCCATGCGCTGCATGCGAGCCATGAATTTGGGATCGTTCATCTGTCCCATCATCTTCTTCGTTTCCACATATTGCTTGATGAGCTGGTTGATCTCGCTCACGGGACGCCCGCAGCCCGCGGCGATGCGGCGCTTGCGCTTGCCGTCCAGCAGGTTGTGGTTGGCGCGCTCTGCGGGGGTCATGGAGTTGATGATGGCCTCCAGGTGCTTGATGCGCTTGTCGGTGGCCACCTGGGCGAGCTGGTCCTTCATCTGCCCCAGGCCCGGCAGCATGCCCAGGATCTTGTTCATGGACCCCAGTTTCTGCACCTGCTGGAACTGCTTGCGCATGTCTTCCAGGGTGAACTGGTTCTTGGCCAGGCGCTTGGCCATGACCTCGGCTTCCTTCTCGTCGAGCTTGTCCTTGGCGTGCTCGATGAGGCTGAGGACGTCGCCCATGCCCAGGATGCGCTGGGCCATGCGGTCCGGGTGGAAGCGCTGGAAGTCCTCCAGCTTCTCGCCCTCGCCCACGAACTTCAGGGGCTGGCCCGTGGCCTGCTTGATGCTGAAGGCCGCGCCGCCGCGGGTGTCGCCATCCGTCTTGGTGAGCACCACGCCCGTGATGCCCAGCTTCTCGTGGAAGGCCGTGGCGCTGCGGACCGCATCCTGGCCCGTCATGGCATCTGCCACGAAGAGAATCTCGTCGGGTGAGGTGGCGGCCTTGATGCGGGCCAGCTCCTCCATGAGGGTTTCATCGAGATGCAGGCGGCCGGCGGTGTCCAGCACCACCACGTCCCAGCCTTTGAGGCGGGCCTCGGCCACGGCCGCGGCGCAGATGGCGACCGGATCCTTTTCCTCCGTGCGGAAGGACGGCACCCCGGCGTCCTTGGCCACCACGTGCAGCTGCTCGATGGCGGCGGGACGGTAGACGTCCGCGGGCACCAGCAGGGGCGAGCGGCCCAGCTTCTTGAGGAACACCGCCAGCTTGCCGCAGGTGGTGGTCTTGCCGGCACCCTGGAGGCCCACCATCATCACCACCGTCGGCGGCTTCGAGGCGAAGGTGATGGGGTGCTCCGGCGCCTGGCCGCCCATGATCTCCACCAGCTCGCGGTGGACGATGTCGATGAAGGCCTGGGCCGGGTTGAGACCCTGCATGACCTCGGCGCCGAGGGCCTTCTCCTTCACCCGCTGGAGGAAGGTGCGGGCCACGCTCACGTGGACATCGGCCTCCAGGAGGGCCATGCGGACTTCGCGCAGCACGGCTTCCAGATTGGCTTCCGTGAGGCGGGACTGGCCCCGCAGGGCCTTCATGGCCTGGCTGAGCTTCTGGGAAAGGCTGTCGAACATGGAACTCCCTGCTGGCGCAACCCGCCATTGTACCGCCCGCCGTGCCGCTTGCCTGCGGGGGGAAATGCAGGACCGGAAGCGCCGCAATCACGCCGATGCCCATGGCCCAGCCGTCTGCTGAAGGGGGGGGGCAGGCTCAGTGAGGGTTGAAAAATACGAAAATATAACGAAAACCCTCGAATGTTGTGCGCCCGAATCTGCCAGCCGCGCCTGTTCGATCAGGCCCTGCTCCATCGGTGTATCGCGGGGCACTGGCCTCGGGTGCGCCAGGCCTGCGAAACGTACGGCGCGTGCTACCCGCCGTGCCTCTGCGCCAGTGGGTGCTGTCCCTGCCCAAGGTGCTGCGCCACCTCCTGGCTTACGACGGGAAACTCTGCCGGGCCGTGGCGCAGCGCAGCGCTGCTCTCGCCGGGATGGCCAAAGCCTCCATCTCGGGTCCCCTCGTTTTCGGAGCCGCCGGGGCAAGCCAATGCGCCTGAAGGATGCGCGGATCCGGGTGCCCGAGCAGATCGAGCGGGCCGGGAGGGCGCTTGGATTCGTGCTCGATGCCGAGGTGCGCGTGTCGGCGGATAATCGTTTCCACCGGGAGCGCCTGTGTCGGTAATTGCTGCGCCCGCCCTTGGCCAAGGGGCGCCTGCACGAAACCATGGACGGCAGGTATGCCTTCGAGCTGAAAACCCCCTGGCCCGATGGCACCCGCGTGATCTTCTTTTCCGGTGAAGAACGGGTGGCGCGACTCTCGGCCCTGGTGCCGCCGCCCAGGATACACCTCGTCCATTACTTTGGAGTGCTGGCGCCGAACGCCCGGCTGCGTCGGTTGGTCGTGCCGAAGCCCCCCGAGGAAGGAGCCGACGATCCCTGCGGCCACAGCGTCGCCTATGCCGAAACCCGCCATGGCCGGACCATCCGGAGGCGCTGGGTGCCCTGGGCGCAGCTCCTGCTCAAGGTGTTCTCGGTGGATGTCATGTCCTGTCCAAGGTGCGACAGCCGCATGCAGCGCATCGCCGTGATCCAGCAACCCAGCGTCATCACCGCGATCCTCAACTGTCTCAGCCGCAAGGAACAGCCGCCCTGAAGGAACCTCGATCTTCCGACATCGCGGATGATTCTGCCAGGGCCACACTTGACCCCGGCATAGCCCTGTCACATCCTGGCTGGGAACCCTCGTTGACAACCTGGATCAATGCCATGACGGGCCTTTGGAACCCTGTTACAACCCAATCCAGACCCCGGCAGGAATCAAATCCATCTCCGCAACTTGAAATGCCACCCCACCTCGCCAAAATGGGGCCTTTGAATTCCCTATCCACCCCAAGAAACAATAAAGGGAAAAGCCATGCAAAAACGTAACCTGGGGCAAAGCCATATCAAAGTCGCCCCGCTGATGTTTGGCGGCAACGTCTTCGGCTGGACGCTGAACGAGGCCAAATCCTTCGAGATGCTCGACGCCTTTACTGGGGCGGGATTCGATTTCATCGATACCGCCGATGTGTATTCGCGCTTCATCCCCGGCAATCAGGGCGGCGAATCAGAAACCATCCTCGGCAAATGGATGAAGCTGCGCGGCAACCGCATGCACATGATCATCGCCACCAAGGTCGGCATGGACATGGGCGAAGGCCGCCAGGGCTTGTCCAAGGCCTACATTTTCAAGGCCGTGGAAGATTCGCTGCGCCGCCTGCAAACAGACTACATCGACCTGTACCAGGCGCACACCGATGATGAAAAGGTGCCGCTGGAAGAAACCCTGGATGCCTTCGCGCAACTCATCAAGCAAGGCAAAGTGCGCGCGATTGGCGCATCCAACTACACGCCGCAACGGCTCGCAGAAGCCCTGCAAGTCAGCCAGAAAAATGGCCTGCCCGCGTATCAAAGCCTGCAACCCCTGTACAACCTGAGTGACCGCGCGGCGTATGAAGACGGCTTGCAGGCGGTTTGCCAAAAGCATGGCCTCGGCGTGATTCCCTATTTCTCGCTGGCCAGCGGTTTTCTCACCGGCAAATACCGCACGGAAGCGGATTTCGCCAACGGCTCGCGCGGTGCATTCGCCAAGAACTACCTGAACGAACGCGGCTTGCGCATTCTTGCCGCGCTTGATGCGGTGGCAGAGGCCAAACAAACCAGCCCGGCCGTCATTGCGCTGGCCTGGCTGATGGCCCGCCCGACGATCACCGCGCCCATCGCCAGCGCCACTTCGCTGACGCAGTTGCAGGATTTGATTTATGCGACTGAAGTCAGTTTGACGCAGGAGGAAATCGACAAGCTCGACAAGGCGAGTGCGGCCTAAGTTGGCCTGAGTTTGGCGGGGTTGGCGGAATGTTTTTAGGATGGCCACTTCAATGAACGGATACAAAAATGGCGCTTCAAAGCATCCGGAAATAGTCGTTTTACCCTGCACGCCGTCCTGCCAGCGCCGACTTTTCGGCGTGTTCAGTCCCGCGTGTTCAGCCCTACGTGTTTAGCCCATCGTTTCGCGCACGGCGGCAACGATTTCGTAGGAATGCACGCGCGCCTTGTGGTCGAAAATCTGGCAGGTGATCATCAACTCATCAGCACCCGTGCGCGCGATAAAGTCCATCAGCCCCTTGCGCACGGTGTCCGGTGAGCCGATGGCCGAGCAGGAGAGTATCTGCTCAAGCTGCGCCTTTTCCTGCGGCGCCAGCGTGCTGACGTAATCTGCCACCGGCGGTGGCAGTTGTGTTGGCCGGCCACGACGCAGATTGGTGAAAGACTGCTGCATCGAGGTGGCGAGCAGTTGCGCTTCTGCATCGGTGTCTGCCGCGAAAATGTTGAAACCCAGCATGACATAGGGTTTTTGCAATTGTTCCGAAGGGCGGAACTGGGTGCGGTAAATCTCTATCGCCTGTTCCATTTGCGCCGGTGCGAAATGCGAGGCGAACGCAAAGCGCAGGCCGAGCGCGGCGGCGAGTGTCGCACCAAACAGGCTGGAGCCGAGAATCCATAGCGGGATGTTCAATCCCTCGCCGGGAACGGCGCGCACGGTTTGCCCTTCTTGTGCGGGCGCGAAATAAGCCATCAGTTCGAGGACATCGCGGGGGAACTGGTTTTCATCGGCGGACAGGTTGCGCCGCAACGCGCGTGCCGTGACCTGATCCGAGCCCGGCGCGCGGCCGAGGCCGAGATCGATGCGCCCGGGGAACAGCGCTTCCAGCGTGCCGAATTGTTCGGCGATGACCAGCGGCGAATGGTTCGGCAACATGATGCCGCCCGCGCCGACGCGGATGGTGCTGGTGCCGGCCGCAACATGCCCGATAAGCACCGAGGTGGCCGCGCTGGCGATGCCGGGAATGCCGTGATGTTCGGCTACCCAGTAGCGGTTAAAACCAAAGCGTTCGGCATGCCGGGCGAGATCCAGCGTATTGCGAAACGATTGTGTGGCATTGCTGCCCTGGAGAATGGGCGAGAGGTCGAGTACGGAAAAAGGGATCATGATTTCTCATTGCCGTTAGCGGATCAGATGCGTTCAGCCGGTCAAGGCGACCAGCCATGGCCCGCCAGTGTATTACCAAGATTACCAAGACGTGCAGCGCGGTAACGCAGGCGCAGCACAAAATCAGCAGGCCGGCATCGCCGAACCACGCAAAATCGGGACGGGTGCGATTCAAAGTGATGTGTCGTAGAGTACGGGGCATCCACCGAAGCGAAAGGCCCGAGATGAAAGACAGAAACCAGATGAGCGACGAAGAAATGTTGCATCGTTTGAGCGCCCACCCCCAGATTCGCAACCGTATCGCCAGCCTGCTATCTGCAGTGGACGACTCTGCAGGAGACCTCAAACTCGCTGATGATGCTGAACTGCGCCTGACGCAGGAACTTCAACGCATGGGGCAAGAAGCCATGCAAGCCTGGGCAAACGTACAAGTCAACGCCACCGAGCAAGACGTGCGTCACACCGGCAGAGCGCACCGCGAAGGTAAAAAAAACTCTGCTGGCACACCACATTTGGTGACATAAGCGTGCACGAGCCCCAGTACCGCACCGGAAAGAAGAAGATACGCCCGTTTTCCCAAAGTGCTCAGGTCACCTGCCGGGGCTGCTCACGCCTGCTCGAGCGTGTACTGACAGACTTCAGTGCCGATCTGCCCTACGCCCGAGCCATGGACAAGGTGGTGGAGCATTACGGCATCGTCATCGCCGAGAGCACATTGCGCAGAGTCACCATGCGCCATGCTGGGCAAATTCACAAATACAGCCAAGGTGCACCGCAGGGTCTGCCCAATGTATTGACAGGCAAACAGGCCGTCATTGTCCAGTTCCGAGTCCACCCCGATGTGCTCCAGAATTTGCCGGATATTGGCGCTGTGCGTAATGAAGGCAATCAGCCGCATCTGCCCACCGCACTTCGGGCACAGCAGCGGGAAAACCTCGTAGATGCGGGCGATCAGCACCGCCCAAAAGTAGTGCGATGGTGAGCGTTTGGGTAGTACCGGCTCGGGCTGGGGCGGTTGTGGCAACACCCCAGGTACACCCTGGTTTGCGCCGGTTTGCGCAGGCTGAGCAGGCATCGCTTGAGCAGATGCCGCCATGGCCGTCACCACAGCCCTGAGCGGCGAGTTCGGGGCCAGCACGCCAAAGTAGCGGTGCCGGTGCGTGCGTGGCGGCGGCACCAGAGCAGCAATGCGGTCGATCAGCTCCAGTGGCGTAAGCGTCAACTCATCGACCTTGGCACCTCGTTTGTCACTGGCGGGCTCGCTGTGCTGCTTGGCGCAGCGGTACACCAGGGCGGCACCCTCTTTGCGAAGGCGCTCCATGGCAAAGGGTGGGCGGGCGCAATACCGCAGCAGCCGCTCCAGTGCAGCGCGGTCGTGCGCCTGGATGCACACACCCGCATCGACCGAGAACCCGCTGTGCTGGTAGACCAGCATCTCTTTGGCCTCAAGCCTCTCCAGCAGCCCACGCCCCACAAAGGCGCGCAGGATGCGTCGGCGCAGAGTAGCTTGCACCTGGGCCACAGCAGTCTCATCAACCCCGCTGGCCGGGTGAAAGATGACGCATGTCGGTGAGGATTGGGAATCTGTGTCGGCATCGCCCGCCACTTCCTCAAACACCCCATCCACCACGCACACATGGAAATGCACATGCTCATTCAGACTGGAGCCGAAGCGGTGAATGAAGGCCACCGCACCGATGTGCAGGGCCGCCTTGTCCACACTCAAAGCACCAGGGCAGTGAGCCTGCAGGCTTTGCGCGATGACCCGCAAGAAGATGTGCAGCACCATGTTCAGTACCGCCCCATCACGCTGCATGAAGTAGCGCAGCCGCTTCGGGACGGACAGCACCCACTGGCGCACTGGAAGGCGCGGGAATACGTGGTCTGTCAGGTGTGCCGCCGTCTCAGCCATGCGCCGTGTGTTGCACGAGGGGCAGACACCTCGGCCCTTGCAGGAAAAGGCGACGAAGTAGTCATGCCCGCAGTCACCACAGCGGGCGCGGGCAAAGCCATGGGCGAAGATGCCGCATTCCAGATATTTACGAAACGCCTGTCGCACAAAGGCCTTTGGCGTGTGATGGTCTCCCTGTCCGTCGAACTGACCGGCGCTGGCGAGCTCCTGCCAGGTCTGGAAGTGCTCGGCTATTGTTTGGTACAGCAGGGTGCGCTCAGGGTGGCGCGGGTTGTAGAGCTTGGGTTTGTCACCCGCTGGCCCACCCGCGTTCGGATGCAAGTGCAGATGCGCTGGACGTGCGGCGGTGGGCATGGGGCAGTGCCAGCAGAGGCTGGTTGCTCGATGATACTGGGTTTATATCCAGCTTTATCGTATTTGCAATGCTGCCAGAAGGATGGTCAGCAACTCCTGAGTCAAAGCAGGCCCGACTGGCGAAGTGGTAAGGCCATCGCCACCCG
>CAVPLE010000016.1:0-23523 GCA_963705865.1 uncultured Holophagaceae bacterium
CTCGTCTGCGGTCTCGCCTGCGAAGGGCGTGTGGCCTGCGGAGCGGGCCCTCCCGCAGCCTAACGCCGGCGGATTAGGTTGGAAACCTCGCAGCACAATCGTCCCCCCTGAACTTCTAGGTTGGATCATGAAGAGTTATAGTCGCCGCAGGAACGAATCCATGAAGCAGACCTGGTTCGAGTTTGTTGACATTAAGGCCAAACCTCGGTGTGAAGGCGTTTGGGTCCCATTACGCGCTTCACTGAACATCAAGGGTTCAGCCCACAATGCTGGGCCTGGAAGTTATGGAGACTTTCTAGGAGTTCATTCCCTTGCCTTCCACACGAAGCATAAAGAGCGCGCGCTTAACCTTGATTGGAATGCCATTAGCACAACGAGTTCGGGACCAGTGATAGATGGCATCCGATACACCCCGACTGGGATCCACCGTCCCTTTTCGATCGGAGCTCCAGGTATTGAGCTGGTTCTTGAACAAGACATCCCTGGAGAACAATTCCATCTCTGGTCTCTCCACCAAGACTTAGTATTCGCTCTCGGCCTTCTGAGGGAAGGAGACAAGTGGGTACGCCCCTCGGAAGAGTACCGTGAAGCGGTGAGGTTCAAGAGAGATCCTCAAGGGCGGCCAGAGCTAATCGAGATCCGACAGGACATGTTGAGGGATTATCTTTGCGCTCGCAATTTGGGGTTGTGTGTCTGGTCATTCCAAGAGCGATATGAGATCAAGGCAACCCTCGAAGAGATCACCTGGCCTGGTGGGAGACTCGAAGAGAACCTGCAGCATGGGCGCTGGAATGGCTTCACAGCTCCGGTCGATGAGCGTGGAATGATCGTTGGTGATTGGTCTGTGATGCACATCAGCAGACCGCAGGCTGATCCAACAGAAGATGACCCGGCCGTGAGCCACCGGGACCAGTTCGAAACCAAACAACAAGCATTTAGGAGGGCCACCTCCGCCTACCGGGTTGATGGCCGACTTTGGAAAACAGAATGGCTGGCCCCAGGCAACACAAGCACCAGAGTTAGGGGCGACAAGGAATCACCTGTGCATTTCATCCTCGGCACTGCTGGAGATGAGACCTCCAGCTCCGACCTTCAAGCCGGCGGTAGATGGATCTGGTTTCGACCCGAAGTCATACCTGCCCTGGCCAAGAAAAGAGGCGGATCTCTATCTTGGAACAGCAGAGAGACCGGGAATGTGAGTTGCTCCCCTGAGAACGAGGTGGTCTTTGGGCTGAATCGCGTTGGTCTTATCACCGTGTACGCGAAGGACATTGCATACCTCCCAAATTGGCAACAGAAGATTTGGTCCGCCTATAACGTCAGCCCAGAAGGGGGCCTCTCAAATGAGACGCATCAAACCCAAGTCGTCGGGGAATTCGTGCACACACGAGCACCGGAGGTATTGCTCGAGGAAGCATTGGAAGGCACGAATCAAGTTTTTGCTGATAGGACAGGAAAATCACTTTTCATCAAACACCATCTTGAAACCGAGCTGACATCCAAATTGAGCAGGTTCAATGGCATCGAATGGGCTGGTCTCCTCTCGTTGGCGAAGGACATTGCCCGTCTCACCGCTGACCGGATCGACACCAAGGCCCTTCGCACTCTCGTCCCTGATTCAGGGGAATTGGGCTCTCTCAAGCTTCTTGAGAAATACCTCTCGACGTTGATCAAAGAGGAAGAAGCAAAGTCCTTGATGGGGCCTCTTTTTTGCGTATACGACTTACGACTTGGAGATGCACATCTGCCCAAGCAGGGTTTAGAACAACGTCTTTTGGACATGGGTGTCGATCCCGACCAACCTTTGGTATGGCAAAGCGCACACATGATGTTCCTCGTTGCGAGGTCTTTGGCTTTTATCTCGAGAGCCATTGCCGCTTGAAATAGTTTCCTCTACTACTCGAAATACCTAGATCAAGTTGCAATCGGTAGAGGGCGCCACTTGATGTGGCGTCCTCTGGATCAGGCCCGTGCCAGCATTTCGCGCGGCCGGAGCGTCACCCGCAGGGTGATGCGGAGGGACTCCCACCACCGAGGGAACTGCCGAGCCCAGCTACTTCGTAGGCACGCGCTTCAGGGCCTCGAGGACGCGTTCGGGCGTGAACGGCACATGGGTCATCCGCGCGCCGGTGGCGTCGAACACGGCGTTGGCCAAGGCGGCGGCCACCGGCACCACGGGAGGCTCGCCGATGCCCTGGGTGACCATGGTGGCGTTGTCCGCGAAGACGACCTGGATGCGAGGGATGGCGGAGAAGCGGGGCAGCAGGTAGGTGTCGAAGTTCTTGTCGAGGATGCGGCCGCCCTTGAAGCGGATCTCCTCGCTGAGGGCCTGCCCGATGCACATGGTGATGGCCCCCTCCACCTGCTGGCGAGCCCCGTCGGGGTTCACCACGAGGCCCACATCCACGGCCTCGAGGAAGCGCTCCGTCCTGATCTTCCCGGTCGTCTTGTCCACGGTCACCTGGGCCACCGCCACCACGAGCCCCTGGCGCCAGGCCCCGCAGGCCAGACCTATGCCTCGGCCGGTGGGCCCGGGCGCGGGCTCCCAGCCGAAGGTGTCCACGGCCAGCTCCAGGAGGCGCAGGAGCCGGGCATCGGTGATGAGGCGACGGCGAAGGGTCACGGGATCCAGGCCAGCCTTGGCCGCCAGCGCATCCAGCTGGCTTTCCCGGGCGAAGGCGTTGGTGTGGGCGTTGGGGGCACGCCAGGCGCCGACCTTGAGGGGATGGAGGTTGGGGACGGCCGGGGCCTGATACCGGTTCGACTGCATGTCGTAGGAGAGCTCGGCCTCACCCTGGGAGACGCCGGCCACAGTGCTGTCCCAGAAGGTGATGGCCCCGCGCCCGGCATCCAGGCCGGAGCGGAGCTTCACCACGGCGGCCGGCCGGTAGCCGTCCAGGAAGAGATCTTCCTCTCGGTTCCAGGCCACCTGGATGGGCACGCCAGGGACCTGGCGGGCGATGCGGGCGGCCTCGATCGCCCCGGGGCCGACGAGCTTGCCGCCGAAGCCGCCCCCCACGAACTGGGCGATGATACGGACCTTGTCCTGGCCCAGCTTGAGGGCCTCGGCCACGGCGTCTCGGAAGACGAAGGGAGACTGGGTGGAGGCCCAGACCGTCATGCGGCCCTCCTCCCATTTGGCGACGGAGGTGTGGGGCTCCAGCGTGGCGTGGCTTTCGTAGGCGTTGCGGTATTCCCCCTCCACCACGGTGGCAGCCCGTTTCTCACCCGCAGTGATGTCGCCGCGGGAGATCACCACACGCTGCCCAGGCGCAGCCTTGTCCACGAGGTACTGGTAGATGCGGACATCGTCCACGTCGGGTTCGGTCCCCTCGAAGGTGCCCTTCACCAGGGCGAGGGCCTTGCGGGCGGTGTCGGGCTGAGCGTGGAGCACCGCCAGGAGTGCGCCATCCCGCACGATACGGACGCCAGGCACCCGTTCGGCAGCCGTCGTGTCCGCGGTGGCCAGGGTCTGGCCCTGAGCCGGAGGGCGCAGGATGCAGGCGTGGAGTGTTCCAGGCAGGCGCAGGTCGCCTGCGTACTTGGCGGCGCCGGTGACCTTGGCGAGGGCGTCCTTGCGGGGGACGCGGCGCCCGATCACGGTGCAGTCGGCAAGGGGTTTGGGCTTGACCTTGCCCAGGTGCCGCTCCATCTTCCGGCCCTTCACCAGCTCGCCAAAGGTGGTGCGGCGCGCAGGGGACGTCTTCACCCAGATGGCGCCGTCCTTGAGGGTCAGGTCTGCCACCGGGGCGCCCAGGGTCTTGGATGCCATCCGCAGGAGCACGGCGCGTGCTTCCGCGGCAGCGCCTCGCAAGACAGGGGCCGTATGCCACATGGTGAGGGAGCCGCCGGTGGGCATGTCCCAGGGGCAGAGGTCCGTGTCGCCCAGGCACATGTCCACCTGGGCGGGATCCAGCTCCAGCTCCTCGGCCACGAGCATCGCCAGCACGGTCATGGCGCCCTGCCCCAGTTCCACCTTCCCCACGAAGCAGCCCACGCGGCCGTCGGCCGAAATCTTCAGGTAGGCGTTGAAGTCCTCGGGGTAGGCACCAGGGCGGGTGGGCACGATGGGGGCCGAGCCCAAGGGGGTGGTGAAGAAGAAGGTGAGCGCGCCCGCGGCGACGCCCTGGAGGAAGTCCCGGCGCCTCATCGCACACCTCCCATGGCCTTGCCGGCCGATTCGACCGCGTCCAGGATCCTCACATGGGCCCCGCAGCGGCAGAGGTTCCCCTCCATGGCCTCGACGATCTCGGTCCTGGTGGCCTTGGGCTTTTTCTTCAGGAAGGCCCAGGCGGCCATGATCATCCCGGAGGTGCAGTAGCCGCACTGGAAGGCGTGGTGCTCCTGGAAGGCTTTCTGAACGGGGTTCAGTTGCCCGTCCAGAGCCAGGCCCTCGATGGTGAGCACGGTCTTCCCGGCCACATCGCCCAGCGTCGTGGAGCAGGAGGGCACAGCCTCCATGTCGACGAGTACGGTGCAGGCCCCGCATAGTCCGGCCTCACAGCCCACCTTGGTACCGGTGAGCCCCAGTTCGTCGCGCAGGACCCAGACCAGCATCCGGTCACGGGGGCTCGCGACGGTGACCGGCTTGCCGTTGAGCATGAACGAGACGGTGGCGTTCATCGGGAACCTCCGGGGCGGGCATGGCGCGGGAATCCCCCATTATATTCTTGGGACCGAAGATCCACGCTGAACCGCCGCTGCCGTGCTGAGGGACCATGATTTGACCGTTTGGCCAACGGGTGTCGATGGCTTCGCTTTGAGGCCATCGACTTTCAAATTGATCGGAAGCTCGGGGGGGCGAGCCAGATTGTGCTTCCAAACTATTGAATATATGGCCTTTTGACAATGGCCCGATGGTTGCCTGCTCCCAGGGTGAAGGAGGTCCTTTTCCAGCGGCGCCCCCAGGAGATCGCCGCCCCGGCATCAGCACGAAGGACCAGGTTGCAGGAAACATCCATTCGTTCAAGGACAGGCAGGCAGCCATGTCATCGAAGAGAACCAAGAGCCAGGATCCCTTGCACCTGACCCGCGAGGAGTCGGAATCCATGGGGGTGGCGTTTCCGGAAGCACTGGCCCCGGTTTCGGCGGACATGCAGGAGCAGCCCCTTCATGAGCAGGTCGTCGGGTCTCTGACCGAAGATGATGTGACCGAAGCGCTGACCGGCGAAGTGACTCCAGAACCCCGCGAGGACATGGAGGATCTCTTCGCTGACCTGCAGGAGGAAGAGGCGGATCGGCAGGCGGACTAGGGCTGCGAAGATTCCTGCCCTCTGCCGCAAGCGCCGCTCACCAGGAAATGCGCCGCCCATGCGCAGGAAGGGATGTCCTCAGCATCGTGAAGACCATGGATCACACCCAGCCCATGCTGCTTCCAGATCTTGCGCACGAGCGTCGCGCCGATACCCATCGCCTTGGCCATCCGCCGGGTGCTCCAATGAGTCGCTTCCTCAGGCGTATCCTCCACCGTCTTCCGGATCAATTCCCGACTCACATTCGGCAGAACCCAGGCCTTCCGCCCACGCCCTGGGCGCTCCTTCTCGATGCCCTTGAATCCTTCCGCCATCCAACGCGCCTGCCACTCGTGCACCGTCTTGACATTGCAATCAAGCGCCTCGGCGATATCCATCTGAGAATGACCTTCCGCCGTCAACAGGATGATCTTCGCTCTCTGCACCATTCGAGCCGCCAGGGTCCGACTCCTCGCCGTGCTTTCCAGGCGCTCACGCTCGATGCTGGTCAGTTCGATCCGCACAAAATCCCGCACTCGATACCTCTCAGTATCAAGTGCCGTGAGTCAAACAAAGGTCCACCTATCTTGAGCGCACTACACTAGCCACGAAAAAGCGGGGGCTCTCGCCCCCGCTCTCCCTTCGGGCTTCAAACCGTTACTCCATCTCGTTCGCCAGCACCGGCACCTCGACCACGGGGGCAAGGTCCTTCGACTTGCCCAGGACGGCGTGGAACCTGTCCCAGTCCAGTTCCTTCTCCCAGCTGGCCATCACGACGGCGGCGATGCAGTTGCCGATGTGGTTGGTGATGGCACGGGCCTCGGACATGAACTTGTCGATGCCGAGGATGAGGGCCATGCCGGCCACGGGGATGGTGGGCACCACCGCCAGGGTGGCGGCCAGGGTGATGAAGCCCGATCCGGTGACGCCCGCTGCGCCCTTGCTGGTGATCATCGCCACCACCAGGATGCCCAGCTGCTGGCCCAGGGTGAGCTCGATGCCCAGGGCCTGGGCGATGAAGAGCGAAGCCAGCGTCATGTAGATGTTCGTGCCGTCCAGGTTGAAGGAGTAGCCCGTGGGGATCACCAGGCCCACGATGGACTTGGAGAGGCCCAGCTTCTCCATCTTCTCCATGAGGGGAATCAGCGCGGATTCGGAGGAGCTGGTGGCCATGACCAGCAGGAGCTCGCTCTTGATGTAGCCCACCACCTTGAAGATGTTGAAGCCCGCCACCCGCGCGATGATCCCGAGCACCACGAAGACGAACACGGCGCAGGTCGCGTAGAAGAGGAAGATGAGCTGCGCCATGGGCAGCAGCGACCTCAGGCCGAACTTGCCGATGGTGTAGGCGATGGCGGCGCCGGCGCCCAGGGGGGCGAGGTAGAGGATCTGGCGCATGACGCCGAAGAACATCTTGCTGAGGTTCTCAAGCATGGCGAGGACAGGGGCCTTGTACTTCTCCGGCATGGAAGCCAGGGCGAAGCCCATCAGCACCGAGATCAGCAGCACCTGGAGGATGTCACCGTCCGTGAAGGCGCTGAACAGGGTCTTGGGGATCATCTTCAGCAGGTGGTCCGCGATGGACAGGTGCTGAGCCTGGGTGACGTAGTTCGCCACGAGCTTGGGATCGAGCTTCGCGGGGTCGGCGTGGAAGCTGCGCCCGGGCCCGAACACATTGGCCATGACGAGGCCGACCACCAGCGCCAGGGTGCTGACGATCTCGAAGTAGAGGATGGCCTTCCCGCCCACGCGGCCGGCCTTCTTGATGCTGCCAGCGCCCGCGATGCCCAGCACCACGCTGCACAGGATCACCGGCGGGATGAGCATCTTGATCAGATTGATGAACCCATCGGCCACGGGCTGCATCTTCACGGCCACGCCGGGATAGAAATGCCCCAGCAGCGCGCCGAGGACGATCATCAGCGCGACCCAGTTGTACAGCTTTGATGCAGCTCGCTTGAACATGCGGTTGGTCCTTTCAGAAACTCCAGCCACGAGAGGCCGGCGGCCCTGGAAGGGCCGAATGTGAATGCAGTGGGAAAGATGCCGGGGTGGGAGGTGCGTGGCGGGGTTTGGTCCCCGCTGCCAAGCAGGCGAACGACTCACGCGACCTACCGGTGGTTTTCCCAATCCTGCGACACCCGCCCGAAGGCTGGTCGTTCTGGAAGTTGATTCCGGGATTTGGAACTTTTGTAAGCAGAACCGGTCTCGAGAACGGCGCGGCACCCCCGGAGGATCAAAGCGAGGTCCGGCTCCGCCGGCCCGAGCGCGGGGGTCCGGGGGTATGCGCGCAGCGCTGCACCCCCGGAGAATTACAGGAACCGCTTCGCCTCGCGCAGGTAGGCCTTCTGGAGCTGGAAGCGGTGGACCGGCCGGCCGCCCGTGCCGTAGCCGGGCTCCATGCGCAGGACCTTGAGGGTACTGAGGAATTCGAAGTATTTCCGGACCGAGACCCGCGAGATGCCCACCTGCTGGCCGATCTCCTCGCTGGTGAACCAGGGCGTCGTCTCCGGCCACGCGGAGATGGCCTGCAGCACCTTGTCCAGGGTGTTCCGATCCAGGCCCTTGGGGAGATCCTCCCCCTTCCGGCCTTCCGTGGTCCGGCGGGCCAGACGCTTGTCCAACTCGGTCTGATCGAGGGCCTGGCCACCCCGGATCAGGCGGCGGGTCTCGCCGTAGCGGTCCAAGGCCTGCTTGAGCCGCTCGAACTCGAAGGGCTTGATGAGGTAGTCCACCGCGCCCAGCTTCAGGGCCCGATCGATGGTCGCCGCGTCCCGCGCGGCGGTCACGAAGATCACGTCCACATCCAGGGCCTGCCTGCGAATCTCCCCCATGAGCTCGATGCCGCTTGGTCCGGGCATGAAGATGTCCAGCAGCAGCAGGTCCACGGTGTGGCTTCGCAGCAGCTCCATGGCCTCGGCAGCGCTCCGCGCGGAGGCCACCGTCTCGAAGCCCGGCACGCGACTCAGATACATCCGGTTGAGTTCGGCCACCATGGGATCGTCTTCGACCAGCAGCACCCGGATCATGGCTCCTCCCCGGGAAACAGCGTGAACGAAGTCGTGAACACGGCGCCACCACCCTTCTGGTTCTCCGCGACCAGCTGCCCCCCCCGGGCCTCGATGGCCCGGGCGGCCTGCCATAAACCGAAACCGCGATTCGCGCCCTTCGTGGAGAAGCCCAGCGTGAAGGTCTGGGCGAGGACTTCCTCGGGCAGCCCTGGGCCGCTGTCAGCGACGGACAAGTGCAGCCGGGGGCCCTCGGGCCGGAGGGACACCTGGATCTCGCGGCGGGCGCCTTCGCCGATGGCCTCGACCGCGTTTTCCAGCAGGTTGCCGAGCACGGTGACGAGGTCATGGGAGGCCGCGTCATCGGGACAGGGGGGCAGCGAGGCGTCCTGATCCAGTTCCATGAAGATGTTCTGCTCCCGTGCCGAGGCGAACCGGGCGAGCAGGAAGCCGGCGATGACGGGATCCTTGATCCGCTGGACCACGAAGCCCACTTCGTCGTCCAGCCTTCCGACCACTCCGGTGATGTAGGTCTTGAGACGCTCGTATTCCTCCAGCCGCACCAGCCCGAGGATCACATGGAGCTTGTTCATGAACTCGTGGGCCTGGGCCCGGAGGGCATTGGCATACAGGCGGACACCCGTCAGCTGTTCCGCCAGCCGGTTCATCTCGGTGATGTCGCGGAAGGTGGCCAGCGCCCCGGTGATGCGGCCATCGACCAGCACGGGCACCCGGTTCGTGAGGATCTTCAGCCCCAGGATGTCGCCCTCCTGGTCGTACTCCGCCTGACCGGTCTCCATCACCGCGCCGAGCCTGGAGCTGGGCAGCACCTCCTCCACCGGGTGGCCCACCAGCTCGCCGTGGCTTCCCGCCAGTGCGAACAGGCGCAAGGCCTCCTCGTTGACGATGGTGACCACCAGCTCCCGGTTCACGCCGATGATGCCCTCCCGCACCGAATGCAGCATGGCATTGCGCTGCTGGAGCACGGTGGAGATCTCCTGGGGCTCCATGCCCATCAGGATCCGCTTGATGCGACCGGCCAGGTAGGCGGCGCCCAGGAGCCCGGCCGCGAAGCCGATGACGCCGCCGAACAGGATGCGTTTCTGCACACTCACGATGGCCCGGTCCACGCCCGATTGGAGGAGACCCACGGCCACGGCCCCCACCTGCCGGTCCCCCTTCCGGACGGGGGTGAAGGCGCGAAGGGACACGCCGAGCGTCCCCTGGGCCACGGAGAGGTAGGACTGGCCGCGGTAGACGTTCGCATCATCCCCGCCAACGAACCGGGCCCCGATCAGGACTGGATTGGGATGGGACAGCCGGAGCCCGTTCATGTCCATCACCACGACATAATCCACCCCCGCCTCAGTCCGGACCCGCTCGGCGAGTTCCTGGATCTGGCCAGTGGGGCGCTGGCCCGTCAGCCCTTCGCGCACCGTCTCAGCCTCGGCCATGACGCGGGACAGCAGGATCACTTTGTCGCCCAGGACTTGCCGGGCCTGCTGTTCCATCTTCCAGTCCACCAGGACGCCCGTCACCAGCAGGGCCAGGCCCAGGATCAGGCTGACCAGGAGGGTGATCCTGGCCCTTAGACGGAGAAGGGGACGCATCCGGGGCATGGTAAGGACCATCGTAGGGTGGAAGCCCCTGGGCCACCGCCGGAACGTTTAAAGCCCGGGTGTCCCCGACCGGGCTCGCTCAAACCCCAGCCATCAGGCGGTCCAGGTAGCGAGACTTCATCTGCCTGGAGGCCAGAGCCTGTTTGAGGGGCGGGAGCTTGAGCACCGCGCCCAGGATGGCGGCGGTAGCCCGATGCCCGTAGCCCGACTGGCCGTCCACCAGCAGCTCCGCAAGCTGGCCCCGCTCGATCGCCATCAGGACAGTCCGGTGGGCGGTGTTGGCAGGAGTGAGTACCCGTGCCCGGCGGGCCTTCAACCGGAGCGCGTCCTTCGCGCAGGCCCGGACACACACGCCGCAGCCCAGGCAGCGGTCTTCGTCCAACCAGGCGCGCTTCCCCGCAGGGTGGCGGGTATCGTGCGCCGAGACGAGCCCGAGGGCCTCCACGGGGCAGGCGTTGACGCATTGCCCACACCCGTTGCAGCGGTCGACGGCCAGATCCGGCAGGTAGTTCGTGGTGTGGACGGGCTTCATGAAGGCGAACCGCCGCGCGGCGACCATGGCCTCGCAGCAGCACCCGCAGCAGTTGCAGATGAAGCTCACCTCTTCCCGGACGTTCTCCCCGAACTGGACGAGGCCGCGCTCCCGGGCCTGCTGGAGCAAGTCGAGGCATTCCGAAGCCTCCACCCGCCGCGCCACGTGGTGGCGAGTGAGGGAATCCGCGCAGGTACCGAAGGTCATGCAGATGTCCATGGGCGCGGCACAGGCCTTCCCGAGATGGGCCATCTTGTGGCGGCAGTAGCAGGTGCCGACGCCGATGGCCTTGGCCGAGCGCACCACCTCGCTGGCCCGTTCGTGGTCCAGGACCACCAGGCTGTCCTCCCGGGGCAGCGCCGCCTCCTCCACGAAGACCCGGCCCAGCTGCGTTTGGCCGTTGGCGAACAGGGCCCGGACGAAGTCCTCCTCCACGTTCAGATACTGATGGAACAGCTCGGCCAGGGCTTTCTGATCCACGTCTCCGCGGACCCGCATCATGGAGAATTCGAAGAAGCCGGCCATGGGAGGCGGCAACACGTGGCGCGTCTCGCCATCGCGTGTGAAGTCCAACAGCATGGCCCGCTCCGCCAGGGCGTCCAGGGCGGCCCCCTGCGCACCCCAGGCCCCGGGGGCTGGGATTCTTTCCAAAAATGGCGACAATGGAGCCTTCCGCCGGAGGGCCCATGCCGACCAGCCTCCATCGTTCCGTCTGCCCCTACGACTGCCCCGACGCCTGCGGCCTCCTGGTGACGGTGGAGGACGGCCGCGCCGTGGCGGTGGCGGGCGACCCGGAGCACCCGCTCACTCGGGGGAACCTCTGCCCGAAGATGAACCGCTATCAGGACACCGTGCACCATCCGGAGCGCCTCACCACGCCCCTGCGCCGGACCGGCGCCAAGGGCGAGGGCGCGTTCACGCCGGTCTCCTGGGACGAGGCCATCGGGGAGATCGCCGAGCGCTGGCGGGGCATCATCGCCACGCACGGCGCCGAGGCCATCCTGCCCTACTCCTACGCGGGCACCATGGGCCTCGTCCAGCGCAATGCCGGGCATGCCTTCTTCCATCGGCTGGGGGCCTCGAAGCTGGACCGCACCATCTGCTCGCCGGCCAAGAGCGAAGGCTGGGCCCTGGTGATGGGCGGTACGCCCGCGCCGCACCCGGACGCCTGCGCCGCCAGTGACCTCATCCTGCTCTGGGGCATCAACGCCGCCGCCACCACCGTGCATAGCCTCCACGCCGTGCGCGAGGCCAAGCGGAAGGGTGCGCAGGTCTGGCTCATCGACACCTACGCCCACGCCACCGCGCCCCTCTGCGACCGGGTGGTGCTGGTGCGCCCGGGCACGGACGGCGCCCTGGCCCTGGGGATCCTGCACCTGCTGGACCGGCTGGGTCTTTGTGACGAGGCCTTCCTCGCGGCCCACGTCCAGGGCGCGGCGGAGCTGCGGGCGCGCGTCCTGCCGGACTATCCGCCGGAGCGGGTGGAGGCGATCACCGGCGTGCCCGCGGCCACGGTGCGCGAGCTGGCGGAGGCCTACGGCCGCGCCCGCGACCCGCACCTGCGCCCGGGGAACGGGATCTCACGCTACGGCAACGGCGCCATGACCCTGCGCACCCTGGCCTGCCTGCCCGCCTTCGTGGGGGCCTACGCCAAGCCCGGCGGCGGCGGTTTCGCGTCCACCAACACCGGGGGCGCCTTCCCCATGCGCCTCATCGAGCGCGAGGACCTGCTGCCCGGCCCGGTCCGCACGGTCAACATGAACCAGCTGGGCCGCGCCCTGAACGAGCTGCAGGGCCCGCCCGTGGCCTCGCTCTACGTCTACCACTCGAACCCCGCGGTCGTGGCGCCGGATCAGAATGCCGTGCTGCGGGGCCTGGCGCGGGAGGACCTCTTCACCGTGGTACACGAGCGGTTCATGACGGACACGGCCCGCTTCGCCGACCTCGTCCTGCCCGCCACCAGCTCGCTGGAACACAGCGACCTCTACCGCGCCTTCGGCTCCTATTGCATCCAGCGGGCGCGGCCCGTGGTGGCGCCCGTGGGGGAGAGCCGCTCGAACCTGGAGGTGTTCCAGGCCCTGGCCCGGGCCATGGGCTTCACGGAGGAGGTCTTCTCGCAGTCGGCGGACAACCTCATCGACGCCCTCCTGGCGGCGCCCCATCCCTGGCGCGAGGGCATGGACACAGCACGCCTGGACCAGGGCTTCGCCGTGGAGCTGGATCCGGGCCGCGGCGAAGCCCTCCGCTTCCACACGCCCAGCGGCAAGGTGGAGATCCTCAACCCCCGCGACCCGGAGCCCCTGCCCCGCTTCCTGCCGCCCCACAGCGCGGAGGATCCGCACCCGCTCCAACTCGTCACGGCGCCCGCCGTCCAGGGACTCAACTCCACCTTCCACGAACGGGAGGACCTGCGGCGGCGCATGGGCCGGATGGCCCTCCGGGTGAACCCCGCCGAGGCCACGACCCGGGGCCTGGCGGACGGCGATCCGGTGACCGCGTTCAACGGCCTGGGCGAGGTGGCCTTCAACCTGGAGGTGACAGACAAGGTGCCCGCCGGGGTCGCCGTGGCGGAGGGGGTGTGGTGGCGCCGCGACGCGCCCGGCGACCGCACCGTGAATGCCCTGACCTCCCAGCGCCTCACGGACCGGGGTGGGGGCAGCACGTTCTACGACAACCGGGTGGAGGTGCGCGCCGGCTGGCCCATTGCCAGCACTCCACCGTGACCTGTCTCGGCTCCCAAGGGACCGCCCCGGTGTCCAGCCGGCGTTTTGACATTTCGTCAAGACAATGACTTTCGCATCCACCAAAAGGCCTCCTTTTAGTGCTTCCCATCACCTCTTGATACCTGCCCCTCGCCCGGCCCGCCTCCTGAGGCTAGAGTCATGTCGTCCTGTTTTCGGCCCTTGAACCACGCCGCGGCAGCCTCGGGACGGGCGTCACGGCATCCCGATCCAAGACCCATTCGACCGGAGCTCCGGCTTCGCCTTCACACCCCCTTCCTCCCGGAGGAACCATGAGCCAGTACGTCAATGAAGTCCTTGAGGGCCTCAAGAAAAAGGCCCCCTGGGAAAGCCTGTTCATCCAGGCCGCGACCGAGATCCTCCACTCCCTGGCGCCTGTCCTCGAGAAGGAGCCCAAGTACAAGAAGAACGCCATCCTCGAGCGCATCGTGGAGCCCGAGCGCGCCATCGGCTTCCGCGTGCCCTGGGTGGACGACAAGGGCCAGATCCGCGTCAATCCAGGCTGGCGCGTGCAGTTCAGCAGCGCCATCGGCCCCTACAAGGGCGGCATCCGCTTCCACCCCAACGTCACCCTCGACACCCTGAAGTTCCTGGGCTTCGAGCAGATCTTCAAGAACAGCCTCACCGGCCTGCCCATGGGCGGCGGCAAGGGCGGCTCCAACTTCGATCCCAATGGCAAGTCCGACGCCGAGGTGATGCGCTTCTGCCAGTCCTTCATGATGGAGCTCTTCCGCCACATCGGCCCCGACACGGACGTGCCGGCTGGCGACATCGGCGTGGGCGGCCGCGAAGTCGGCTACATGTTCGGCATGTACAAGAAGCTGGCCAATGAGTTCACGGGCGTGCTCACGGGCAAGGGCCAGTACTGGGGCGGCAGCCTCGTGCGCCCCGAAGCCACGGGCTACGGCGTGGTCTACTTCGCCGAAGAAGCGCTGAAGACCAAGGGCGAGTCCATGCAAGGCAAGAAAGTGGCGGTTTCCGGCTTCGGCAACGTGGCCTGGGGCGCCGTCGCCAAGGCCACCCAGCTGGGCGCCAAGGTCGTCACCATCTCCGGCCCCGATGGCTACATCTACGACGCGGACGGCATCAGCGGCGAGAAGATCGAGTACATGACCGAGATGCTCCGCATCGACCGCATGTCCGTGGCCCCCTACGCCCAGAAGTTCAAGACCGCCCAGTTCCACGCGGGCAAGCGCCCCTGGGAACAGAAGGTGGATGTGGCCCTGCCCTGCGCCATCCAGAACGAGCTGAACCTCGACGAGGCCAAGAACCTGATGGCCAACGGCTGCATGGCCGTCATCGAGGGCGCCAACATGCCCAGCACCCTGGACGCCGTGGAGTTCTTCCAGGCCAACACCGGCAAGATCCTCTTCTCCCCCGGCAAGGCCTCCAACGCCGGCGGCGTGGCCACCTCGGGCCTGGAGATGAGCCAGAACTCCATGCGCCTGGGCTGGACCGCCGAGGAAGTGGACGCCCGCCTGCACCAGATCATGATCAACATCCACAAGTCCTGCGCCGATGCCGCGGCCCGCTTCGGCACCCCCGGCAACTACGTGAACGGCGCCAACATCGCCGGCTTCCTCAAGGTGGCTGATTCGATGATCGACCAGGGCCTGGTGTAGCCGCATTCTGCTTTCCACCAAGGCACAAAAAGGGGGGCCGCCAGCGGCCCCCCTTTTTGTGCCCAGACCAGTAAACTGCGGTGGAACCGAGGCCTCCCCAATGATCAGTCGCGACTTCAATGAGATCTTCCACAAGTACGCGACGGACAAGGAGATCTTCCACGAGCTCATGCCCCTGCGCACCCGGGAGATCCTCCTGGTGGCCCCGGCCTTCGACGCCTTCACCCTGGAGCAGGACGGGCTGCTGACGGAGATCCTGTTCGACGGCTACTACCAACTCAACATGAGCAACCCGCCCCGGGTGACCAACGTGTCCACCACGGAGGAGGCCCTGGAGCGCTGCACCAGCCGGCACTTCGACATCATCATCGTCATGAGCCGCCTGGGTCAGGGCGGCCACGTGGAACTGTCGCGGGCCCTGCGGCAGGCCGCGCCGCGGATCCCCATCTACCTGCTGCTCAATGACAACGTGGAAGTGGGCGTCATGGACCGGCGGCGGCAGGAGCTGCTGCGCCACTTCGACCAGATTTTCGTGTGGAACGGCAACCCCGAGATCTTCATGGCCATGGTGAAGTTCATGGAGGACCGCGCCAACGTCCTCAATGACACCAAGGTGGGCCTCACCCGCGTGATCCTCCTGGTGGAGGACAGCATCCGCTACTACTCGCGGTACCTGCCCATCCTCTACAGCGAGATCCTCAAGCAGACCACGCGCCTGGCCAAAGAACAGAACATGGACCGCATGACGCGCACCCTGTCCATGCGCGTCCGCCCCAAGGTGATCCTGGCCACCTCGTACGAGGAGGCCATGGCCTTCTGCGACCAGTTCCAGGACTGCCTGCTCTGCGTCATCTCGGATCGCAAGTTCCCCAAGGATGGCGCGCTGGACCGGGAAGCTGGCATCAAGCTGATCCGCGCCCTCAAGGAGCGCATCCCCGACCTGCCCACCCTGCTCCAGTCCTCGGACCCCCTCAAGGAATCCTGGGCGACGGCCCTGGGGAGCGGGTTCCTCAACAAGAACTCGTATACGCTGGGCGCCGAGCTGTCGGCCTTCTTCTACGAGCGTCTGGGCTTCGGCGACTTCATCTTCCGCGACCCCCAGGGCGAGGAGATCGCCCGGGCCACCGACATGGAGGACCTGCGGGAGAAGCTGCGGACCGTGCCCGCCGAGTCCCTGGTCTACCACGCCATGCGGAACCACTTCTCCTCCTGGATCATGGCGCGCGGCGAAGTCCAGGTCGCCAAAGTCCTGGCGCGCTTCCGCATCTCGGACTACCGCGATCCGGAGGAGATGCGCACCTTCCTCATCAATGTGGGCGACTACGTGCAGCGCATGAAGACCCTGGGCAAAGTGGTCCCGCTCACGGACTCCACGCCGAGGGACGAGCCCAACATCCTCCGGCTGGCGCCTGGCTCCATGGGCGGCAAGGGTCGCGGCGTGGCGTTCACCCATTCCCTGCTCTCCCGGCTCGATCTCGAAAGCCTGCTCCCCGGCGCGAACATCCAGATCCCACGCTCCGCCATCATCGGCACCGAGGAGTTCACGGGCTTCATCCACCGGAACGGCCTGCGGCAGATGGTCCAGAGCGACGCCGACGATGAAGCCATCAAGCGACGGTTCCTCATGGGTTCGCTGTCCCCGGAGCTGATGGTCAAGCTGCGGCTCTTCCTGACGAAGCACGCGAAGGTGCCCCTGGCGGTGCGTTCTTCGGGCCTGCTGGAGGACAGCCTTTCGCATCCCTTCGCGGGCCTGTACAGCACCTTCTTCCTGCCCAACAACGACCCTGATCCGGCCGTCCGCGAGGTCCAGCTCATGGAGGCCATCAAGCTGGTCTACGCCTCCGTGTATTCCAAAGCCTCCCGCGCCTACTTCCAGGCCATCGACTACAAGATCGAGGAGGAGCAGATGGCCATCCTCATCCAGGAGGTCTCCGGGCGTCGTTTCGGGAGCCGCTTCTACCCGCACATCTCCGGCGTGGCCCAGTCCTTCAACTACTACCCCGTGGCCTATACGCTGCCGCAGGACGGCATCGCCAACATCGCCGTGGGATTGGGCAAGTACGTGGTGGAAGGGGAAAAGGCCTACCGGTTCGCGCCACCCTACCCCGAGATGGACATGCTGCCCCCCAAGGAGCAGCTGCGCACCACGCAAAAGCGGTTCTATGCCCTGGACATGGGTCGGACCTCCGTGGATCTCTACAGCGGCGAGGACGCCACGCTGCTCAACCTGGACATCCAGGAGGCGGAAAAGGACGGCGCGCTGCACCATTGCGCGTCCGTCTGGGACTGGAACGACGATCGCATCCAGGACGGCCTCGACCATGTGGGTCCGCGCATCGTGAACTTCCGCGACATCCTCAAGTACGACCAGTTCCCGCTGCCGAAAATCCTCCAGCGCCTGCTGGAACTGATCCGCGAGGCCATGGAGACGCCAGTGGAGCTGGAGTTCGCCGTGAATCTCGATCCCGACCCCCAGAATGGCAAGCCCACCTTCACCCTCCTCCAGATCAAGCATCAGCTCATGGAAAGCGGCGACGTCAACCTCTCGATCGAGGACCTGAACCCCGCCGAGGTCTTCCTCTTTTCCGAGCGGTGCGTGGGCAACGGGATTGTCGAAGGGCTGCGGGACATCGTCTGGGTGGATCCGGAGGGCTTCGACAAATTCGAGACCCCCGCCCTGGCGGGGGAACTGGAGAAGCTCAACGACCGCTTCCGCGCCGAAGGAGGGAAGTATGTCCTGCTCGGGCCCGGCCGCTGGGGTAGCAACGACCGCCACCTGGGCATCCCCATCGTGTGGTCCATGATCTCCTGCGCGCAGGTGATCGTGGAGTACGCCATGGAGAACTTCCAGGCGGACGCCTCGCTCGGCTCCCACTTCTTCCACAACGTGACGTCCCTGAACATCGGCTACTTCACCGTGCCCTACCCGCGCGGCTCCAGCCTCCTCGACTGGGACTGGCTGCGCCAGCAGCCGGAGGCGTGGCGCTCGGGCTGCCTGGTGCACACGCGTCTGGACGAACCCGTCCACATCGTCATGGACGGGCGGCGCAGCGCGTCGGCCATCATCAAGCGCGCGCCAGAGCCCGTACTCGAAGAGCCCGAGGAGTTCCAGTAGGAGGGCCCAGGCCCAGTGCCAGTCCTGCTTCCGCTAAAGTGGGGAAAGGAGGAGCCCTTGATCCAGCATCCCGGCAATGTGTTCGTGGTCTCCGCGCCGTCGGGGGCGGGCAAGTCCACCCTGACCCAGCGGCTGGTGCAGACTGTGCCGGACCTGATCTTCTCCATCTCCTTCACCACCCGGAAACCCCGGCCCGGTGAGGTGGACGGCCGCGACTACTTCTTCATCGACGACGCCCGGTTCGACACCATGGTGCGCGAAGGCGGCTTCGTGGAGTGGGTGCAGGTCTACGGTCATCGCTACGGCACCGGCCGGGACTGGCTGAGCGGTGTGCTGGCCACGGGCCTGGACGTGCTGCTCGACATCGAGACCACCGGCGCCCTCAACATGCGCCGGGCCATCCCCGATGCCCGCATGATCTTCATCCTGCCGCCCTCGGTCGCCTCCCTGGAGCAGCGTCTGCGCAGCCGGGGCAAGGACTCGGACGAGCAGATCCGCATCCGCGTGCAGCACGCCCGTCATGAGCTGGAGCTGTACCACGCCTATGACTACCTGGTGCTGAATGACGACCTCGACCTCGCCTACCGGCAGTTCGAAAGCGTGATCTACGCCACCCGGGCCAGCCGGGAACGCATGGCTCCCGTGGCCCGGAGGCTCCTCGAGGGGTTCTAGGAGAACCACCATTCGCCCCCGGAACGACGCGGGCGTATCCTGGAACCATTCTCCCCGGGAGCCTCATGGCCCGTTTCCTCAAGCGCAATTGGATGTGGATGGTGATGGCCGCCACGGTGGCCGTGGCAGGGCCCCTGCTGGCCCGTTCCGGCGCGGAAGGCGCGCGCCAGCGGAGCCTGGAAACCCTGACCGAGGTCATGGACCTGGTGCAGAAGCAGAGCCCGGAGCCCCCCAATCCCCGCCAGATCACCCACGCCACCATCCAGGGCATGCTCCACACCCTGGACCCCCACTCGAACTACATGGACGAGAGCGAGTTCCGCCTGCTGCGCGAGGAACAGAAGGGCTCCTTCTTCGGCATCGGGGCCATCATCCAGCAGCACGACCAGGGCATCGCCATCATCAGCCCCATGAAGGGCGGACCCGCCGAGCGCATGGGGATCCGCTCGGGCGACATCATCAAGGAGATCGACGGCACGAACACCGAGGGGATGACCTCCAACGCCGCCCTCCAGAAGCTCCGGGGCGAGAAGGGCGCCCTGGTGGAGCTCGCCATCCAGCGGTCCGGCATCGCGGGGCTGCTCCACTTCTCCATCCCCCGGGCCGAAGTCCCCACCAACAGCGTCTACTACAGCTTCATGCTGGCCCCCACCACGGGCCTCATCCTCATCAAGGACTTCGGCGAAACCACCTCCGACGAGTTCGAGAGGGCCGTGGCCGCCCTCAAGAAGCAGGGCATGAAGCAGCTCATCCTCGACCTCCGCGGCAATGGCGGAGGTGTCCTGGACGCGGCCATCGGCATCTGCCGCCAGCTCCTGGGCCCGGATCAGCTCATCGTCAGCCAGAAGGGCCGGGACGGCCGGGACGAGAACCAGACGCGCACCAGCAAGGGCGTCCAGCTCGATCCCTTCCCCCTGGTGATCCTCATCAATCGCGGTTCCGCCAGCGCCAGCGAGATCGTCACCGGCGCCGTCCAGGACCACGATCGCGGCCTCGTCGTCGGTCAGACCAGCTGGGGCAAGGGCCTCGTCCAGAGCGTGCTGCCCATCAACCGCTCCCGGGGCCTGGCGCTGACCACGGCCCGCTACTACACCCCTTCGGGCCGCAGCATCCAGCGGGACTACACCCACGGCCTGGACGACTACTACAATCCCGAGGACGAGAAGGATCCGAAGACCGAGGGCCCGGCCTTCAAGACCGATCTGGGCCGCACGGTCTACGGCGGAGGCGGCATCAACCCGGACTATGCGCTCCCCCTGATCCGCCTCAACGAGTTCATGATCAACCTCCGGTTCCGCCAGTCCGCCTTCTTCCGTTACGCCGTGCAGGAGAAGGAGCGCTTCGGCATCCGCCCCGGCGAGTACGCCGACGAGACCGTGATGGCCCGGTTCCGGGCCTGGGCCCTGGAACAGAAACTCACCATCAGCGACAAGGAATGGGCGGACGACCTGGAGGCCATGCGGGAGCAGCTCTCCATCGAAATGCAGAACGTCGCCTTCGGTGTGGAAGCCGGCTTCAAGCTCCAGTGCGTGAAGGACCCGGTGATTCTCAAGGCCCTGGAGGTGATGCCCGAGGCCGAGGCCCTGCTCCGCAAGAAGCAGCTTCTGGGCCGCGCCGCCACAACCACCGCCGCTTCCCTCCGCTGATCCGAGGTCCCCATGGATGTCACGCTCCCCGAGCACGTCGAGGCCCTGCGCCAGGAAGTCCGCAAATTCGCGGAAAAGGAGATCCGGCCCCACGTCATGGCCTGGGATGAGGCCAAGACCTTCCCCATGGCCGTGGTCAAGCAGCTCGGCGAGATGGGCATGATGGGCGTCATCTTCCCCGAGGAGTACGGCGGCGCCGGCATGGGCTACCTGGAATACGCGGTGGTGGTGGAGGAGCTGTCCCGGGTGGACGGCTCCGTGGGCATCACCGTGGCCGCCCACAACAGCCTTTGCAGCAACCACATCTACACCATGGGCGACGAGCGCCAGAAGCAGGCCTATCTGAAGCCCCTCGCCAGCGGCAAGGCCATCGGCGCCTGGGGCCTCACGGAGCCGGGCTCGGGCAGCGACGCGGGCTCCCTGCGCACCTCCGCGAAGAAGGAGGGCTCCCACTACCTCCTGAACGGCACCAAGACCTTCATCACCCATGGCACCGTGGGCGACATCTTCGTGGTGATGGCCCGCACCCGGCCGGCCGAGCCTGGCCGCAGCAGCGCCGACGGCATCAGCGCCTTCGTGCTGGAAAAGGGCATGAACGGCTTCCGGGCCGGCAAGCAGGAAAACAAGCTGGGCCTCCGGGCCAGCGACACCTCCGAGCTGATCCTGGAGGACGTGAAGGTGCCCGAGGCCAACCTCCTCGGCGAGGACGGCGTGGGCTTCAAGCAGGCCATGAAGACCCTCGACGGCGGCCGCATCAGCATCGGGGCCCTGGGTCTCGGCATGGCCCAGGGCGCCTTCGAAGAGGCCCTGCGCTACAGCAAGATCCGCCACACCTTCGGTCATCCCCTGGCCGACCACCAGGGCATCCAGTTCAAGCTGGCGGACATGGGCACGGAAATCGAAGCCGCCCGCCTGCTCATCTACCGCGCGGCGGGCCTGAAGGACCAGGGCCTGCCCTACGCCAAGGCCGCCAGCATGGCCAAGCTTTACAGCTCCGAGGTGGCCTGCCGCGTGGCGGACCAGGCCGTGCAGATCCTCGGCGGCTATGGCTACATCAAGGACTACCCGGTGGAGAAGTACTACCGGGACGTGAAGCTCTGCACCATCGGTGAAGGCACCAGCGAGATCCAGCGCACCGTGATCGCCCGGTACCTGCTGTCTGAATATTGATTCCTGGAGTATCCATGCGCACCGCACTCCTCTTCACGATTTCCGTGGCCCTGCTCGCTTCGCGCCCCATGCAGGTGGATGACCTCTTCAAGGTCAAGCGCGTCACGGATCCCCAGCTATCCGCCACCGGCGCCCTGGCCTACCAGGTGAGTACCGTCGACTACCAGGCCAACAAGTCCACCACCCACCTCTGGTTCGAGGCCACCGGCGGCGAGCCGAAGGCCCTGGACCTGGGCAGTGGCAGCCAGAGTCGGCCTCGCTTCAGCCCGGATGGGAAGAAGCTGGCCTACCAGGCCGGCGGCCAGCTGTGGATCGTGGACCTGGGCACCAAGGACAAGCACCAGCTCACCAAGCTGAGCGGCGGCGCCGAGGGCCAGGTGTGGAGCCCGGACGGCAAGTGGCTGGCCTTCCTCTCCACCACGGTACCTTCTGGCAACGACGCGGAGAACGCGGCCTACCTCATGCGCCAGGAGGAGAGCAAGGTCAAGGCCCGGGTCATCACCCACCTCATGTACCGCCACTGGAATGAGTGGAAGGACGACCGCCAGGTGAGCCACCTCTTCGTGGTACCCGCGGACGGCAGCGCTGCTCCTCGGGACCTCACGGCTGGTTTCACGACGGACGTGCCCAACTTCGCCGATGTCTCCGCCGGAGACGGCTTCGACTGGGCGCCCGACGGCAAGGCCCTGGCCTTCGACTCCCATCCAGAGCAGACGAAGGCCGTGAGCACCAATGGCGAGGTCTACGAGGTGGCGATCACCGGAGGACCCGCGAAGAAACTCTCGGACAATCCGGCCATGGACACCACGCCCCGCTACTCGCCGGACGGCAAGTTCGTGGCCTGGCGCGCCCAGCGCCGCCCCGGCTTCGAATCCGACAAGTTCGAGCTGTGGGTCATGGACCGCGCCACCGGCCAGATCGTGCGCACCACGCAAGCCTTCGACCAGAGCTTCGGCGAATTCCAATGGCAGGGGCAGAATCTCGTGGGCGTCTGCGATCAGCAGGGCCACGCGGATCTCTTCCGCTGGGAAGGCAAGGGACTCCAGCGCCTCAGCACGGGCCTGCACATCGAGGGCTTCGCCCTGGCCAAAGACCGCGCCGTGCTGGTCTCCACCAGCCTCACCACGCCCCAGGATCTCTACACCCTGGATCTGAAGACCGGCCAAGTGGCCCGCGCCACCCACCACAACGAAGCCCTGGCCAAGGAACTGAGCCTGAATCCTGGCGAGGATCTCTGGGTGGACACCCTGCCCGTGAACGGCAAGGCCACCAAGGCCCACGCCTTCGTGGTGAAACCCGTGGGCTTCGATCCCAAGAAGTCCTACCCCGTGGCCTTCGTGATCCACGGTGGCCCCCAGGGTTCCTGGGCCGACAGCTGGCACCCCCGCTGGAATGCCCAAGCCTGGGCCGGCCGCGGTTTCATCACCGTGCTGCCCAATCCCCGTGGGTCGACGGGCTTCGGCCAGGCCTACTGCGACGCCATCAGCGGCGACTGGAACGGCGCCGTCATGACCGACCTCATGAATACCTTGGATGCCGTCCTCAAGCAGTTCCCCAATGCCGATCCCAAGCGCGTGGTGGCCTGCGGCGGCAGCTACGGCGGCTACGCCACCAACTGGCTGGCCGGGCACGAGGCGGATCGCTTCGCCGCCTTCGTGACCCACGCGGGCATCTACAACACGGAGAGCATGCAGGTGGGTAGCGAGGAGCTGTGGTTCCCCCGCTGGGAATTCAAGGGCTGGCCCTGGGAGAACCCGGAGACCAAAGCCCGCTGGCAGTCCCAGAGCCCCCCCTCTGTGCTCAAAGCCAGCGAAAGAGGCTCCAGCGGCTCATCGACATAAAGGCTTTCCCGGTATTGCCTCGCGAGAAGGAAAGCCGTCGCCACGATAACGATCAGCGCGGCCGCTTCCCAGACTCCCATCCATGATTTCGTATCGCTCTCGTCCATGCGGCGTCCTCGCTCCAACCCGCGTCGATTTTGTCTCGACCCAGCTCGTTGCGCAAGACGGCGGCAATATTAGTTTTTCAGTGCACCTTGAATTCCTTGTCGAGGAGCTTCAACTCAGCCGGTTTGATGAGGTTCGAATGCGCGACGGTGACGGAATGCAGCGGGCCATCGAGGCTGCGCATCCAGAAATCGAGAAATTTGCGCAGCTCTGGAAACTCG
>CAVPLE010000017.1:0-3838 GCA_963705865.1 uncultured Holophagaceae bacterium
GGAGGGGCTTTCGTCTCTTCCAGAAGCTCCGGCGGCAGACCCGCTGGAGCCGTTGGTCCGGCGCATCCGTTCAGGCGAAATCGAGGCTTTCGAGGATCTGATGGCCCGCACCGAAGGCCGGATCCTGGCCCTGGCCTGGCGGATGCTCGGGGACCGGCACCTGGCCGAGGATGCGGCCCAGGAGACCTACCTCCGGGTGTTCCGGTCGCTGGGTGCCTTCCGGCTGGGTGAACCCTTCGAAGCCTGGCTGATCCGCATCGCCGTGAACGTCTGTCACGACCTCGCCCGGAAGCGGGGCCCGCTGCCTGCGCCCGTTGAAGTGTTGGAAGTCCTCGCAGGGGATGCCGCGCTCATGGGCGCCGAGGAAGCCGTCCTGCTCCACCAGCGTCGCACCCTGGTGCGGCAGGCCGTGGCCGCGCTTCCGCCAGCCGAACGCGCGGCTCTCGTGCTGCGCGACCTGGAAGGTCTCTCCACGGAAGAAGCGGCCCGCATCCTGGGGGTTCGCCCCGTCACCATCCGCTCCCAGGCCGCCTCGGCCCGCGCCAAGGTGCAGGCTTTCTGCGCCCGTTTGTTGAAACCCACCGATGGAGGACGCCCATGACGATCCATGTCCTCGACCAGCTTCCCCTCTGGGTAGAAGGCGACCTGAGCGCCGCGGACCTCGCTGTGGTCGAGAGCCACCTCGTGGAATGCCCAACTTGCCGAGAAGCTGCTGCGCGCTTGCAGATCAGCCAGGCTTGGCTGCGCGAAGCGCTGGCAGCGCCATTCAGCGCGACCGATGAGCGCGCTTGGCATCACGCGGTGATGGCCCAGATCCGCGTCGAAGCCACCGCCAAACCCACCCTGCGACTGGCTCTCCGCCGCGGCCTGCTCGCCGCCTGTGCCGCCTCGCTGCTCATCGCCACCTTCATCTGGCGCCGCGAGCCCAAAGGCCCAGTCCAGTTCTCTGGGTTCGAAGTTCCCCCTGCGCCCAAGACCGTGGCCCCGCCGCCGGATGCGCAGCCCATCCATGCCCCCCGCGAAGCGCCTCGGCTGACCCAGCCCTCTCCGCGGAAGGCACTCGCTCAAAACACCGGGTCGCCCCCTCCGGCTGAGCCCGCCCGCATCGAGTTCCAGACCGCCGACCCGAACATCCGCATCATCTGGCTGGCCCGCGCCACGCCCCTTCCCGACACGAACCCGTCCCTCCAGGAGGAACCATGAACGCCCTGCACACCCTCGCCATCGCCACCCTGCTGGCTGGCGCCTTCCCCGCATTCGCCCAACCTTCGGCGCCCGCCCCCAAGGTTGCACCAGCCAAGGATCCGGAGCCGGATCCCGCCACCTTACGGGCCATGAAAAGCAAGCTCTTCGTCATCCACCATCTGGACCCCGCCCAACTGGCCCAAGGCCTGATGCCCCTTCGCAGCGGCACGGCTGGCTCTGCGATCAGTTGGACCAACCGGGACGGTTTCAACACGCTAAGCGCGCGAGATTTCCCGGAGAACCTAGCCGTCATCGAAGAGGCCATCAAGCGGCTGGATGTACCTTCCCAATCCAGGAAAGCCGCGGATGTGGAACTCACCCTCCAGGTGCTCTTCGCATCCAAGGGGCCGGTTCCCGAGGCGGGCCTGCCGGCGGACCTCCAGGAGGTCGTGAAGCAACTGAAGAACACCCTCGCCTATCGCGGCTACACCCTCGCCGCCAGCATCGTCCAGCGGGTGGGCGTGAACGGTGACCGGGCCGTCTACGGTCGGGGGCAGTTGGAAGTCGACGCCCTCGCGTCTGAGAAAGCCAAGGATTCCCCCTTGCTGTTCGTGGACTGGGAATCCGACAAGGTCATGAGCCTGGAGCCTGAATCCGCCGGACCCGGGCGCTATTCCCTCCGGAAATTCTATTTCTTACTCCGGGAACGGCGCGGCGCTGAAAACCTGGAATTGGCCCGCATGGGATCCGACATCAACTTGAAAGAAGGCGAAAAAGTGGTGGTGGGCACGACTGTGGTGAAGGACCACGGCCTCATCGTCGTGCTCAGTGCCAGGCGCGTGAATTAGCGATCATCCATGAAAACAACAACGTCCATAAGCGGAGGCGCGCGGAGTAACTGAGGAAAGGGGAGAAAAGATTTCTGGATGTCTTTCCCTCCGCTTTCCTCTGTTCCTCAGCTCTCCTCCCCTGTATTGCCTTTCCTGAATGCCTTCAGGGCTCCAGGCTATCCAGCAGATCGCTCGCTACGCCACGGGTACCCACGACCAGGTTCCCGCTCTGGAACCACCCCTGCCCACCGTCCCAGTCCATGATCACGCCGCCGGCCTCCTGCACCAGCAGCGCGCCGGCGGCGAGGTCCCAGGGCTTGAGGCCCAGCTCGAAGTAGCCGTCGAAGATGCCGCAGGCCACGTGGGCCAGGTCCAGGGCGGCGCTGCCGGCGCGGCGGATGCCTTTGGCGCGGGGGAAGACGCGGCTAAGTGCGGCGTTGAAGGCCGGCCAGCGCTCGCCCAGCTGGAACGCGAAGCCCGTGGCCAGGAAGGCGCCATCGAGGCCCGCCTGCTGGGATACGTGCATGGGCTGGCCGTTCCAGGTAGCGCCCAGGCCCCGCACGGCCAGGAAGCAGTCCTCCCGCAGGGGATCCAACACGCAGCCCACCACGGGGCCTTCCGCGTCCCACAGGGCCACGGACACGCACCAGTGGGGGAAGCCCTGGACGAAGTTCAGGGTGCCATCGAGCGGATCGACGATCCATCGGCACTCGGCGTTCCCCGAGGCCCCGCCCTCTTCACCCACGAAGCCGTACTGAGGAAAGCGGAAATCCAGCTCGGCGCGGATGGCCGCCTCTGCGGCGCGATCGGCGTCGCTCACGAAGTCGTTCTTGGTCTTCTCAGTGATGGTGGCCGGATCCAGCTTCCGGAAGTAGCCGAGCAGCACCTTCCCCCCGGCCTGGGCCGCGGCCAGGCAGGCCTCCCGTTGCGCATCGTACATGGTCACCACCCTGGTTCGATTGTCTTATGGATTCCTGCAACCATCCAAAAGCCTTGCTGGTCACGGAAGACACGGAATGGAAGGGAGGACACGGAAGGGTTCGTGCTCCACGCTGCGCCAGCGCCCTCTGATACCCATTCGCGTTCAATCGTAAAAGGATCCACCACGGAGGCACAGAGCATGGGCACACGGTAGGCGGCGGGCCAGGATGTCCCAAAAGGATCCGGGCCCGCCGCCTACCGCGGCTTCCGGCTTGGCCGGAAGCGGCCTTCGGCCTGCCCATGACGGAGGATCACCGAGGCCTCCGTGCCTCCTCTGTGGCCTCGGTGTCTCCGTGGTGGATCTCTATCTTTGAACGCTACCTGGTATGAGGTGCAGCCCGCACTTTCGGAGCGGCCACCCATGCCCTTTTCCGTGCATTCCTGCTCTCTTCCGTGACTTCTGTGACCAGTGCTTTGCTCTTTGAATGCTGATAAAAATCACCTGCCCGCCTCCGCCCGCTTCTTCAGCGCCCGGATCATGCCGGGAAAGACAAACAGGTGGAACGGCAGCATCGCGTACCAGTAGATCAGGCCCAGCACACCGTGGGGCTCGAAGAAGGCCATCTGTTCCAGGCGCGAGCCCTCTCCTTCGGGCCGAACGGTGAACTGGAGCCAAGCGTGACCGTCCAGCTTCATCTCCGAGCGGAGCCGGAGGAGGCGGTCCGCCTCGACGGCCTCGACGCGCCAGAAGTCCACGGGATCCCCCACGCGGAGCTGCCGGGGATGGCGCCGCCCGCGGCGCATGCCCATGCCCCCGAGAAGGCGGTCAAGGATGCCCCGGATCTGCCACAGCCAGTTGCCGGCGGGCCAGCCGTTCTCCCCGCCCAGGGCGCAGAAGGTGT
>CAVPLE010000018.1:0-8107 GCA_963705865.1 uncultured Holophagaceae bacterium
TAGACGCAGCGGATGCCCTGCGTGATGCCGACCTTGCGCAGTTCCTTGCGGACGCGGGCGGCCAGGGGGCATAGGCGCGTGTGGCTCAGGTCGCCGACGCAGAGCTGGCTGCTGTCCGTGCGCCCTCCCGCTCCCATGGCGGAGATGATCGGCAGGCCCTGCTCGAGGGCGGTGCGCATGAGGGCCACCTTGCAGGTCATCGAGTCGATGGCGTCGATCATCACGTCGGGCCGTGGCGTCAGCAGGTCCGGCAGCGTGTCCGTGTGGATGAAGGTCACCCGGGGCTCCACGTCGCAGTCGGGGTTGATGTCCCGCACGCGGGCGGCGGCCACCTCGGCCTTGGGCAGGCCGAGGGTGGAGCGCAGGGCGAAGAGCTGGCGGTTGAGGTTGCTGGGGCCGATGACATCGTGGTCCACCAGGCGCAGGTGGCCCACGCCGGCGCGGGCCAGGGCCTCCACCGCGAACGAGCCTACGCCGCCCAAGCCGAAAATGGTGACGCGGGAGACGCGCAACCGCTCCAGGGCCGCTTCGCCGAGCAGCAGCTCACTGCGGGAAAACCACCTCATGCCATAACTCCCTGAAACAACGACTGCCATTGTCCCAGGTCAGGAGTTCCAACTCCGCCACCGGGATGCCACGGATTCCCGCGGCCGCCGCGATGACGTGCTCCAGCTCCGTGGCGCCATCCGTCTCCAGAAGGAGGTGGTCGGAGGGCACGGCCCGCAAGGTTTCCCGCAAGCCCTGGCGGTCCGGTTTCTGGAGATCGCCGGAGAAGGACAGAAAGACGCCCATGGTCTGGAGTTCCCGGGCGGTTTCCAGGCTTCCGGAATAGGCGTGGACCATGGCGCCGCTGGCAGGCACGCCCTCTTCACGGAGAACGTCCAGCAGGGCCCCCCAGGCCTTGACGACGTGCAGAGCGATCGGCCGTCGCAGGGCATGGGCCAGTCGCAATTGGACGCGCAGGGCCGATTCCTGGGCGTCCCGGTCCGCTTCCTTCCGGGCGAAGTCGAGCCCGCACTCCCCCAGGCCCGTTGGATTGGAGCGCAGCAGGGCTTCGAGCCGCGCCGCCCAGCCTGGTGCGGCCTCTTCCACGAACCAGGGGTGCAGGCCAAGCATGGGGAGGACCTGGCCATGGGAAGCCGCATGGGCCAGGACCGCCGGCCAGTCCGCTTCACAGGTGCCACAGACCACGCGCCGGTGATCCTTGCGCAGGACAGGATCCTCCAAGGCACCGACTCTGGGCAGGTGGCTGTGGGCATCGAAAAGGGGGGACATGGGGTTCGCTCGACGGACGGGGTGGGGCGATCAGGGATCCTTCCTTCCATGATAGGCGGAGGGATCCAAGATCAAACGGAATGATACGCCTGTATACATGCTGCTGGCTTGGTTAACGATTGTCAAAAACAGATAATACGAAACGCGATCTTACTGGATGCCCAACCAAACCCAAGCCGTGGGGCGAGAGGCTGGAGTGGGTCGCCTCCTGTGGAACGGGGCATCGAAGTCGCACCCGAGGTGCTGGGGGCTATGCCGGGGTGTCTGATGGTCCTGCGTGAGACAGTCCTCGGACCAGGATCACACATGAATTGAGACCTAAAGGCATCCATGCTTATCTATAGAACGATCACATCTATTAATACCTAGGAGCCGCCATGGACTTCCTTGATCAACTCAAGCTGATCGCTTCCCGTGTGCCAAATCAGGCTGGGCACCTCCAGACGGAGGAGGCGACCAAGAACGCCCTGGTCCTCCCCTTCATCAAGGCACTGGGCTTCGATGTGTTCGACCCGATGGAGGTCCGACCGGAACTCACAGCTGATGTGGGCGTGAAGAAGGGCGAGAAGGTCGATTACGCAATCCTTCGGGATGGCAAGCCCATCATCATCATGGAATGCAAGAAGTATGGGACTGACCTGCGGAAGATCCAGGCTACCCAGCTGTTCCGTTATTTTACCGTCACGGAAACACGATTCGGCGTCCTGACCAACGGCACCCAGTATTTCTTTTACACCGACCTCGATCAGCCAAACATGATGGATGCAAAGCCCTTCCTGGAGTTTAACCTGTTGGATTTCAAGGACCAGGATGCCGAGGAACTGAAGAAGTTCACCAAGGCATCCTTTGATATCAACAACATCCTCTCCACCGCTACGGATCTCAAATACACAAAGGAGATCCAGCGTGTGCTGAACGAGCAGCTGCATAGCCCTTCAGAGGAGTTCGTGCGGCTTCTCGCTGGGAAAATCTACAGCGGTCGAATGACCCAGGTGGTTAAAGATCAGTTCACCCAACTCACAAAGCGGGCGTTCCAGCAGCTGGTCAACGACAAGATCAACGACCGGCTAAAAGTGGCGCTGGCTGATACCGGTGCGGCTCCCACTGAATCCGTAGAACCTGTCATGCCTCCAGTAGAGGATGAGGAGAAGGTCGTCACCACCCCGGATGAATGGGAAGCCTTCTACATTGTCAGGGCGATCCTGAGGGAAGTCGCGGACCCAAAGAAGGTGACGATTCGTGATGCTCAGAGTTATTGCGCAGTCCTCTATGACGACAACAACCGGAAGCCAATCTGCCGCTTCTACTTCAATTCGAAAAACAAAGCCGTGGGGGTCTTCGACACTCAAAAGGGTGAAACTCGGACCGGGATCAGCGATCTTACCGAACTCTACAAGCTGACGGATAGCCTTAAGGCGGTTGCCACCTTCCACTGCAATGGGAAGCAGTAGATGACCACCGGGCTGGAGGAAGAGCTATTCGAAGCGGCGATCCTAGCCCTCAAAGATTCAATCGCCACAACCTCAACACAGACGCGCAGGATGCGTCTGCGTTCGCTACTGACCAAGTTCGGGTTCAAGGTCCGAACACAAGAGAGAATCCGGCGCCTCAGCACTGCTTTTGCAGAAGTAGGGATTCTGGCTCTACCACCACTTTCTGAGTGTGACCGCGATGGATGGGTTCACCTCTCTATCGAACAGAAGAGCAACCCGCTCACCTCGAAGGTCGATGCTTTAGATCCTTGGTTTGACGAGATTGCCAAGAAGGAGTTTGCGACTGAAAAGGAGGTCGAGATTCGCTTCATCGTCCCCTTGCTTGAACGCCTTGGATACAGGGAGGATGATCGCGCTGACGGTTTCCCCATTGAAATTGTAGTGGGTACCAAGCGAACGATGACTGAGGCTGATTTCGTCCTGTTTGACGGGCGGAATCGGAGCATGGACAACGCCCTCCTAGTTATCGAAGCCAAACGAACGACCAGGCGGGTGAAAGACTTCATCAGCCAAGCACGCAGCTACGCCATGTTCATGGGGACGCCCTACTACATGGTGACCAATGGTGATGACATCCTGGTCTTCCACTACCAGAGCCCCCTAGAGGCAGATCGGCAGGTCTTCACGGGACAACGGGCAACCCTACGGGAAAGCTTCCATGAACTATTCGGAATCATTGGGAAGCCTCATGCCGCTGCCAAGAATATTGAGCGGCGGAAGCGCAGGAACTGATGGCAGTTATTTCTGCGGAAGACGAGGCATCGGGCATGAGACCTCCTTGGATGCGGGAGGTCCTTGGTCATCAGGACTGGAGAGAGGGGCACAACATGGGCACAACTGGTAATCTGGAAGCCACGTAAGTGCCGTGGGTCCCGTAGCTCAGCTGGATAGAGCAGCTCCCTCCTAAGGAGCAGGTCGTGCGTTCAAATCGCATCGGGGCCACCAATTGGGTTGGTTCCTCCCACTTCTCTTCACGTCCGAACAGAAGCTCCTTCGGAGCTTCTGTTCGCATGCGGACAAGATGGGAGGGACCTGAAGCGATCAATGGATGGGCGCGTAGGCCAGCCCGGCACCGGGAGCGAGGAAGACGGCTTCGTGATCGAGGAGGCCCACCAGCCGATGGCCTTCGGCGAGGTTGGTGGGGATCCACTCCAGGGCGCCGTTGAGCAGGTCGAAACGGGCGAGCATCAGGCCCTTGGACTCGGGCGCGCCGCAGGATTTGACTTGGCTGGGCGCGAAGACGCCGAAGATCACGTCCTTGCCCGCCCAGGAGAGCAGGGGACCGCGGCCCACCGATCCCAGCACGGCCCGGCCGGGCAGCGCCTCGTGGCAGGTGAAGAAGGTCTGGCCGGGCTCCTTGGGGCCCTTGACGGGATCGAGGACCGTGAAGGCCAGGCTGGCGCCTTCGGCCAGGTAGACGGTGCCGTCCACGCTCAGGGCCATGCGGTTGAGGGGCACCAGCAGCGGCTGGGCCGAGGCGTCCTTCAGTTGCGAGCGATCGCCGTAGGTCCAGAGCACCGCGCCGGTCCTGAGGTCGCGCTTTTCCAGGCAGGGCTTCAGGGTGCGGTAGAGGATGAGGATGCCTTCGCGGCCCACGGCGATGTCCTCGACCGGGGCGGGGAGCGCCGAGGCGGTCTCGATCTGCCCATCCTTGTTGAGGATGACCAGGCGCCCGTCGCAGACCATCCAGGTCCGGCTGTAGGAATCCATCACCCAGCGTTCGGGGACCGCGTCGCAGGCAGCGGCCTCGGGAACTTGCGGGGGTGCGGGTCTGGGCGCTGCGGGCTGGGGCCGCTGGCCACGCGGAATGCCGTACAGGAGCGCGCCCGCGGCGTCGTAGTCGGTCGTGACGGGCCCCGCTTTGGCGGCCGGGGCGGCCTTCGAGATCGGCGCGGGCTTCCGGACCTCGGGAAGGGCGATCGGCAGGGTGGACAGGAGGCCGCTGCCCTTCATCCAGGCCCGGAGGGACCGGGTGGCCGGATCGAAGAACACCAGGGACCCGTCCACTTCCTGATAGGCCCATCCTCCTGTCGCGCGGGCGGGGTCCCATCCCTGGGACGGGGCCTGGGCGCGCAGAGGCGTCGGACCGCAGAGGGTCCAGGTGGCAAAAAGGAGGGTGAGAAGGCGTCGTTTCATATATTACCTGCCTATATTTTATTATGCCCATGCAAGACTTCGGTTGAATCCCTTAGGCTGTGATGAAGCGCACGATTTATTCCAAGGATGCCCAGGTCCATTGATTCCTTCCTGACCCGTCCATGACCCCGAACTTCTTGCGATGATGGAGGTTTCCCGAGGGGCCACCGGTGACGCGTTCCCAGTTGAAGGACGAAGTCTTCATGAACATGGCGCTGGAGCTCAGCCGCCTGGGGACCTGCTGCCGCCTCCAGGTAGGCGCCGTGCTGTTGCGGGGTGACGGTGGCATCGCGGCGGCTGGCTTCAACGGCGCGCTGCCGGGCATGCCCCACTGCACGCCGGAGACCTGCAAGCCCGGGCAGCGCTGTCTGCACACGAGCCACGCGGAGGAGAACGCCCTGGGCTTCTGCGATGGTCCCGTGGCCACGGCCTTCGTCACCCACGAGCCCTGTCTCACCTGCTGCCGGGCCCTGGTGCGCCGGGGCGTGCGGCGCGTGGTGTTCCGTCACCCTTACACGAGCATCGGCGAGCAGGAACGCGTGGAGCGCCAGCACATCCTCGATCACTTCAGCGTGCGGTGGGAGCAGCAGGGCGAGGCTTGAAGTCTCGGGCAGGCGGCGCATACTGCTGAGCGCCCCCTTCCTTCTGGAGACAAGCTGGTGTCTGGTTCCCACATCCGCCTCCGGGTGAATGGCCGCGACGTCGTGGCCTCGACGGGAACCATGCTGTTGGAAGTCTGCCGGCAGAACGGCATCGAGATCCCCACCCTCTGCTCGGACCCACGGCTGAAGCCGGCCTCCAGCTGCCGACTGTGCGAGGTCGAGGTGAAAGGCCGCGAACGTCCCCCCTGCGCCTGCGCCACGCCCGTGGAAGAGGGCATGGAGGTGGCGACCCACACCGCCGAACTGGAGGACTTCCGCCGGGCCATGCTGGCGCGTCTGGCGGAGCGCATTCCGGCGGAAGATCCGGCCAGAATGGCGGGCAAGCCTTTCCGGAAGCTGCTGGACGCCTACGGCGTGGCGCCATCGGGTGCGCGCCGACCGGAAGCGAGGCATCCGGAGCATCCCTACCTGGACGTGGACCTGTCCTGGTGCGTGGCCTGCGGCCGCTGCGTCCGCATCTGCGACGAGGTGCAGGGGCAGAACATCTGGACGTTCACGGGACGCGGCGGAGGCCTGGCCTTGGCGCCGGGACTCTCGACCGGGTTGCGCGAGAGCGCCTGCGTGAGCTGCGGTGCCTGCGCCGACGCCTGCCCAACGGGCGCCATCGAGGATGTCTCACGGCTGGCGGCGGGCCTTCCAGAGCGCTGGGTGCGCACCACCTGCCCCTACTGCGGCACCGGCTGCGAAATCGACATGGGTGTGAAGGATGGGTACATCTCCGAAGCGCGTCCGGTGTTCGCCTCGCCCGTGAGTCGTGGCCACCTCTGCGTGAAGGGCCGGTACGGATGGGGCTTCAACGATGCGCCCGACCGGATCACGGAGCCGATGATCCGGCGGAACGGTGCCTGGGAATCGGCCACCTGGGACGAGGCGCTGGCGGCCGCGGCGTCTGCCCTCGACCAGGCCCGCCGGGATGGAGGCCCCGGTGCCGTGGGCGTGCTCGCCTCCAGCCGTTCCACCAATGAGGAGAACTACCTGACGCAGAAGTTCGCGCGCCTCGCGCTGGGCACGCACAACGTGGACTGCTGCGCCCGGGTCTGCCACGCGCCCAGTGCCGCGGGCCTGGGCCAGACCTTCGGCACCGGGGCGGCCACCAACAGCTACGCGGATATCGAGCTCAGCGGGCTGTTGATGGTGGTGGGCGCCAATCCCACGGAGAACCATCCCATCGTCGGGGCCCGCATCCGCCAGCGCGCCCGGGCCGGTGTGCCCCTCATCGTGATCGATCCCCGACGCACGGAACTGGCGGACCTGGCCACGGTCCACCTCACCCCGCGACCCGGCACGAACCTGCCCCTGTTCCAGGCCATGGCCAACCTGATCCTCAGTGAGGGGTTGGTGGATGCGGACTTCCTCGCGGCCCGCACCGGGAACCTGGAGGCCTTCACGGCATCGCTCCGGGAGTGGACCCCCGAGCGGGCGGGCGCCCTCTGCGGGATCGAGCCGGGGGTCATCCAGCGCGCGGCCCGGCTCTACGCCACCGTGCGGCCCGCCATGATCTTCCATGGCCTGGGCGTCACCGAGCACCGACAGGGGACGGATGGCGTATCGGCCCTGGCTCATCTCGCCCTGCTCACGGGGAACGTGGGCATTCCCGGCGCCGGCGTGAACCCCCTGCGGGGCCAGAACAATGTCCAGGGCAGCGCCCAGATGGGTTGCGAGCCGTCCCGGCTCACCGGTTACCAGAAGGTGGACCAGGCCCAAGGCATCCATGCGCAGGTCTGGGAGGCCGACCTGCCCCACGAGCCTGGCCTCAACGCCCTGGAGATGATCGACGCCGCCGGAGATGGCCGGCTGAAGGCCCTCCTGGTGATCGGCTACGACCCCCTGCTCAGCCATCCCGGGGCGCGGGAGACGGCGGAGAATCTGAACGGGTTGGACGCCCTCATCGTGGTGGATCTGTTCCTCACCGAGACGGCCAAGGCCTTCGGCACGGTCTTCCTGCCCGCCGCCAGCCCCTTCGAGAAGGAAGGCACCTTCATGAACGGCGAGCGGCGTGTCCAACGGATCCGCCGAGTGGTGGCGCCGAAGGGGGAAAGTCGCACCGACCTGGCGATCCTCGGTGCCCTGGCGGAGCGCCTGGGCGCCGGGCAGCACTTCCGGCACCCGGACGCCGCCGCTGTCTGGGACGAGGCACGCCTGGTCTGGCCGGCCATCGCCGGCATCAGCCATGCGCGGCTGGATCGAGTGGGGGGGATCCAGTGGCCCTGTCCGGCGGAGGACCACCCGGGCACCCCGGTGCTCCACGCGGACGGTTTCCCGGCAGGGCGGGCCACCTTCCGGCCCCTGGCCTGGACGCCCAGCGCTGAGCGGCCCGATGAGGCGTTCCCCTTCCTGTTGAACACTGGCCGCAGCCTTTTCCACTTCAATGCCGCCACCATGACCGGACGGACCCGCAACCGCGAACTGCGGGCGGACGACGAACTGGAACTCCATCCCGACGACGCGGCGGACCTGGGCCTCGCCGCGGGGGACGCGGTCCAGGTGCAGAGCCGGTACGGGGCCTTCACCCTCCGTGCTCGTCCCACGGACCGGGTGCGG